>JAODNO010000383.1 GCA_025465235.1 Pseudonocardia sp. | reverse complement strand
CGAATCCCGCGCACCCCGTCTTCGAGATCGTCGACCGCGACTGGCTGGCCCGCGCGGTCGCGGCGGACACCCCGCAGATCGTGACGAAAGCATCGCGGCACGGGCTGGAGCGGACGCTGGACCTCGCGCTGTGGTTGGAGATGCACTCGCCGACCATCAAGACTTCCTGACGCCAAGATCTTCAGCGACGACATTCTCGCAGCGGAGGCAGCGCTGGAAGGCGCCAGCGGGCTGGCCGGCCCGACGTCCGCGCACTTCGGCACGCAGGCCGAGTGCGAGTGGATCGGCCGGGGCTACCTCGACTGGGTCCTGTCCGCCCGCTTGGTGGAGGATGTTGCTCGCCTCGGGCGACCCGGAGGGACGGACGCGCGAGGCCGCCGGGCTGGCCGGGGGCGTGCCGTTGCCGGCCGACACCGGGGTCCAGATCCTGCGGACTGGCACCGACCTGGGCTTGCCGACCTGATCCGCCCGGTCCGGGTGGTTCGTCCCGCGCGGCAGGGTGGGCAACTGCCCTCGGTGCTCCGGGCCGGCCGCGGCCCGCTGTTGTCGGGCACCGCCTGAAGGCCAGGTCGGCGGCACTTTGCATATCCGGACTTAACACGGAGCAATCAAGTCTGGACCTACTCTTTAATGTTCTACTTCACAGTGCATCAGGTCGCAGGGCATCGACGACGAGGCGTACGGTGTTCGCCCACGAAACGCGGAAGAAGTGTTGCTCCATTTGGGTAGTCCCGGCAGGAATGGAAATCTTCAGAGGCTGCAGGCCCGTTCCAGAGTTAGAGCGCGTTACCGCGTTCGACACTCGAACGAAAGGAACGATCATGGGGATCCACATCTCTTTGGGGAACCGGCGTCGGAACGACCGGTACGACCGCAGCGAGCGGTACAACGGGAACGACAACAGGTACCGCAGCGACCGGTACCACCGGTAAGCACAGATCCGGCGTTGCCCCGCCCTGTGTGTGGGCGGGGCAACGCGGTAATCCTCGGTACCTGGCGGCGTGGGCCGGTCAACGATTTGTCCTGAACCTGCGGAGCAGGCTGTTCGGCCACCTGCACCGGCAGTCGTCCAACTTCTTCGAGCGGAACGAACTCGGGACATCCTGTCCCGACTCACGGGCGACATCACGGGCGACATCACGTGCGCCTCTCGAGCACGACCTCGAGATCGGCGGCAGGAGAGCTTCAGCAACGTGAGTGCGTCGAGGTCGGTGGTCGGACACGCCTTCGTCCAGAACCTCCGCCGCGGCCACCGAGAACTCGCAACCTCTTCGGGTGGTGCTGGACTGAACCGCGTCGTGTGCTGGGCAGCCCGCGTCATTTCGCGTAGAACAGCCTGTCGGGCGACTCGACGAGAATCTGGTGGCGATCCGCCTCGTTCGGGGCCTAGTCCGCCAGTAGGTTCAGCAGTTCCCCGGTGTCCCGCTGGCCGTTGGGCAGGTGCGGCCAGTCCGAACCCCAGATGAGGCGATCGGGCCGGGCCGAGACCAGCGCCCGGCCGATTGGCTCCACAGAGGACAGTGGCTTGTCCTTCGCGATCCGATACGGCCCGGACAGCTTGATGTAGCAGTTTCCGCCCGCCAGAACTCGGATGAGACGGTCGAAGTCGGCCTGGGTGAGCCCGTCGGACTCCTTCATGTATCCCATGTGGTCGATGACGAAGGTGTCCTCGAAGTCGCTGAAGAACGGGAGCAGGTCCCGCACGACCGTGCCCGGTGTGTAGAACTGGACGTGCCAGCCGCGCGGGCGGGCCCTGGCCGCCATCGTCCGGATGTAGGCGATGATGTCCTCGGTCGGCCAGGAGGCGCGGGCGAACAGGTCCAGCCGGATCGCGGGCACCCCGGCATCGTGGTAGCGATCGAGCTCGTTGTCGGTGGTGTCGTCCTCGATGCGCACCACGCCACGGCAGCGCGGCCCGAGCTTCCGCAGCACATCGAGCAATAGACTGTTGTCCGTGCCGTAGTAGGTCGGCTGAATCAGCACCATCCGCTGGATACCGAGCCATTCCGTCACGCGCACGTACTGGTCGAGCGTGCCGTCCGGAAGGGTGTAGAGCGGCTCCGGGACATGGGGAAACCCTGACTCGAACACGTGGAAATGCGTGTCGCAGCTGCGGGGTGGCAGGGGAAACCGCGGTGTGGTGTTGGTCTCGGCGGCTCGCATGGGCAAGGCGTGGGCGAACTCGATGGCCATCATCCGTCCTAGTTCTTGGCGTGCTGGTGCTGTGCGGCGCGGTTCGCGGCGATCGCGCGCTCCGCACTGGCGTTGGCCGCCTGGTGGAGTAGGGCAGTGTCCATCCCGGTCAGCACGAGCGGGCAGACGCCGAGTGGAACGAGCGCGTCGTAACTCGACTGGTCGCTGATGCCGCCGACCATCAGCAGCTTTCCGTGATGCCGACATGCCCGCGCCGCCCTGGAGATGGCATCACGGACCCGCGGGTCGTCGTACTGTCCGGGCACGCCCAGTTCCGCGGTGAAGTCGTTGACGCCGATCCCGAGCATGTCCACGCCGTCCAGCGCGGCGATCGCGGCCGCGTTCGCGATGCCGGTCGGCGTCTCCAGCAGTATCTGCACGACGACCGCGTCGTCCAGCGCCGGATTCAGTTGCCTGGCCGGAACGGGCCGCATGCCCAACTGGGGCACCATCGTCGTCTGTGAGCGCTGTCCGCGGGGGGCGACCGGCACGCCCTGGCGACCTGCCGCGCCTCCTCGACGGTCTCGATCCGCGGGGCGACGATCCCGTGGGCGCCACCGTCGAGCAGCCGGCCAATCAGGCCGTACTCGCGCTCCGGGACCCGCACGATGGGCGTCATACCAAGGCTGCCGGCGGTGGCGCACAGCGTGGCGACGACGTCGGTCGACATCGTGGAGTGTTCGAGGTCGACCACGATGCTGTGGTGGCCCGACGAGTGCGCAATGTGCACGACATCCGTGGTGCGGCTGCTGCGAATGCCCAGCATCAGTTTCAGTTCGCCCGCATGCAGGCGGTCCAGGAACAGATTTCCGGTAGTACCCGTGCGAGGCTGCATCGCATCAGCCATCAGAGTTCGGTCGGATAATGGACGCCGGTCAGGCCGGGGACGACAACCTGGGTCGGGTCCCAGCCGACCGCCGCGAGCGCCTCGACGGCAACGTCGATGACGGCGCCGGACAGCAACTGCCGCGGGTCCTCCATCACCACGCGCAGCCTGGTGACCAGGGCGAGCATGTCCTCTGGCGAGTGGACGACGGGCATCTCGCTGACCTCGGTGACCGCGGGGTCGCTGACATCGGGGGACCGCACACCCTCTGGCGCGTACCGTGGATAGCCGTCGAACATCATCTCGCCGAGCTCGACAGTGGCCCGGGTGCCGCACCAGATGCTGCGCAGCTCGTCCTCCAGCGCGATCACCTCGGACAGGTCGCCGTCTGTGGGTGTGGCGAAGGTGGGTGCGTGCGGGGCCAGGTACATCCGTTCCAACGGAAGGCGGTTGCCCGAGGCGCCCAGCATCATCGTGGCGACGCTGCTGGTGGTCCAGGTGACGCCGGCCGTCGCGCGGCCCTGCCGGCCCGCGATCATGACCATGGCCCGCTCCCAGTCGACCTCCTGCGCCCGCAGCCAGCGACCGATACGGAAGCTGATGTCCATGCCGGCGAGGAAGAACGTCGCGACCATCATGTGGTTCATGGGCACCGGAAGCTCCACGTCGCCCCCACCCGCCAGGTAGTCGGACCGGAGTGTCTCGGGCGTGAGGTAGTCCTCGTCGGCGAGCGCGGAGGTGAGGTAGCGGGCGGTGACCGCGCACGAGTAGTCGACCAGGTCGGCGATCTCCTGCTCACGCCCCCGGTACGCCTCGACCTTAATCTGGTCCCGCCACAACTCGACGCTGTTGGCGGCGCGGACGTTCTTGACTTCGGCCAGCAGGCGTTCGGCGTCGGCTCGCCAGGAGCTGTCGCCAAGCCTGGTGCGGAGATTGACCAGGCTCGCCACGGCGGGACCGAGGTGGGAGACACCGGTCAGTTCCCTGAACCCTCGGGGCGAGAGGCGATACCCCTCGACGACCGGGGGCTTGCCGCCACCCGGATACAGCGCGAAATCGGCGCCGGTCGCGACGATCAGCTGGTCATTCCGGGTATGCGCGGCGAACACCTGGGCGAGGTGCCGGCCGATGCCCTCCGGATGGGATGTGTACGTGGTGAACAGCCGGACGAGCTCCGGGTTCTCGTAGACAGCGGTCATGGCGGCTCCAGAGCCTGTCAGTCCTGTTGGGACGGTTGTTCGGCGAAGCGGTAGATCACGGTGTCCGTCGCGAAGCCGAGTTCGGCGCTCAGAGAGTTCGAGACCGCCACGAGCGGTCCCTGCTCGTCGGAGTGCACTGCGACGTCGGTGCCGCCGAAGGTGGGAAACTCCTCGACGACGATGAGCTTCCCGTCCTGCCACTGGTAAAGCTGGGACGCCAGCGCGGTCGTCGGCGAGGCGGGCGTGCCGAGGATGAAGTTGACCCGCAACACGAAAAGCTCGTGCTTCCCGTGCAGCACCGCGATCTCGCGGGCGCCGAGCCCGTCTAGAACCATGTGCTCGACGAACCGGTCGCCGGACCAACGCAGTAGGCGCGTCGGGCTGGCGATGCAGGCCACGAGCAGGTAGTCGTCCCCGTCCGCGCGGAAGGAGGCGAAGGCCCTCCCGTGCTCACGGGCCAGCTCCTGATGAACGACGAATCGGCTGCCGTCCCAGCGATAGAGCCGCGACGGCGTGACGTGGTCGGCGTGGGCGAGGAAATCGTGGCCGTCGAGGGAGAACGCGTGCCAGTTGTACGCCCATTGGGATGGAATGTCCTGGAACGGGCGGAAAGCCTCGCCGTCCCACCGGAAGATCCGGGACGGTTGGTTCACCGACTCGGTGGCCGGCAGCGCGACACCTTGCGCCAGCGCGAGGAAATGCTGGTCGGCCACCGTGAAATGCCGCCATTGCTTGGCCGCGAACCCGGCGACGGCCTGAAACGGCTCGAAACCCGACCCGGTCCAGCTGTACACAGTGGACTCAGTGGCGAACTCGTAAGGACCACGACCACGGCGAATGCTCGCCGTGGCCAGGAACGCTCGATCGCCGATACGGAAGAACTCTGCGTCCTCGCCACCGGGAACGGGCAGGGTCTGAAATTTTTCGTAGCGGTCGCGGGTGCGGCGCAGGAGCAACAGGTCGGTGTCACTGTCTCCGCCGTTCATCCCTGCTGGCTCGCTCGGAATGTCGTAGGCGAGCTGCGGCACGGCCAACAACGACATCCCGTCGAGGTAGAAGGGCTCGACGGCCCGAGCACCGGATGTCGGGACGCGACACCACTCGGTGAGGTGCGCAGCACACATATGACTCCTTCTCCGAACCAAGGCAGACCTGGACTAGGAGGTCACGCTCTGCAGACAAGTACAGCCACGCCGGGGAGTCGAGACAAGTAAACTGACGTTACCATTGACAACTCTCAGCGTTAGAGGAAATGACGCATGCCCCCGTCACGGCGGGCCGCGTTGCTGTAGCCGGTGTCGTTGTACAGCGCGATGCCTTCGAGCGCGGTCGAATGGCGGTTGAGCACGGTGAAGGCACCTGGAACCCGACGGTCGTCATGAGTCCGATGAGCATCAGCGACATGCCGCTGGCCACGCCCATCTCCGCACGGGAGACGAGCGCGACGATGCCTCCGGCGCTGGCCCCGATGATCCCGGTTGCCGCCGCCACCCGCCTGGCAGGGAAGAGTTCCCGGACCGCGACGAAGACGAGCGCCGCGATCGGCACAAAGCAGGCGGCTATCCCGCGTCCGATCAGCATGAGCGGGTAGGTGGGGGCGATGGCGGTGATCACGTTGCCGATCAGCCCGAGCGTGACAATGCCGATGATGACCCGCCGTTGGCCGAACAAATCGCCGCACCTGACGGCAAGGGGGGTCAAGAGGGTGCCGAACAGGATATAGATGAGGTCGAACCAGGCGATCTGGGTGGTGTGGAAGTACTGGGCGATCTCGTTTTGGGTGTTGGCTGACAGGACGTTGGCGACATTGAATATCTGCGCCGGCCACAGTAAGGCCAGGAGCAGGAGGGCCAGCTTGCGGCCGGCGAGCCCGGACCGGGCGGCGCTGTCGGACGCGCCAGCCGGCTCCGCCTGCGACGCTGCAGGGGTGTGCACCATGGTCGAGCCCCTCCGAGCTGTGCTCTCGTCGTGCGGGCGGGACCCTAGCCATGGCGACGCGTGGGATGATGGTGCGCGCCAGAAGACCGGGCAATGGGGTTGGTCGCGGGCCGCTTTTCAGGACGGGGTGAGACGGATCCGGATGGGCCGGGCCTAATACTTGGTGGAGCGGGGAGGTCAGCGCGGTCGTTGGCGCGGGGGCGTTCCCGAGAATGGAGTTGACCCGCAGTAGGTATAGCCGTGCTTCGAGTCCAACCGGCAAGGTGTCAGCCGGGAGCGGTCACGCTCCGCACACAAGTACAGCCGTGCCGAGAAGCCCGAGGCAAGTAAACTGACGTTACTAATGATGACCCTCAGCGTTAGAGGACGTGGCGCATGCTCGACGTTCGCAAGCTGATCATGCTGCGCGCGATAGCGTCGGAGGGGTCCATCGCCGCGGCGGGCCGCGTCTTGCGTTACACGCGCTCGGCGGTCTCCCAGCAGCTCACTGCGCTGGAAAGCGAGGTTGGCACGGCGCTGGTCAACCGGGCCCGGAACCGTGTCACGCTGACGCCAGCCGGACACCAACTCGTCGAGCACACGGAGCGCATCCTCGTCGAGCTGCGTGCCGCCGAAGCGATGCTGTCCAGCGACGCCGCGGACATCGCGGGGCTGCTGCGGGTCGGCGTGCCGTTCCGCGAGGGCCCACGCCTCATGAGCCGCGCGCTGACCGAGGTCCGCAGTCGATTCCCCGAAATGGAGATCAGGCTCGTCGCCACCACGGACGAGGCAGGGGGCGACGAGGTGCGCCGCGACCAGCTGGACATGGTGATCATGTCACGCTACGGCGTCGCACACCCCCGGACCGCCCCGGGCCTACGTGAGTGGGTACTCGGACATGACCCCGTGCGCCTGTGCGTGCCGGCGGACCACCCGCTGGCGAGGTCCCCCAACTGCACGATGGCTCAGCTGCGGGACGAGTCGTGGATCGTGTGTCCGGACAGCACGCTCGGCCGGCTCACGACAAGCCTGTGCACCAACGTGGGCTTCGAGCCGAGGGTGGCCGCGACCGTGAACGACCTCGGCACCGCGATCGGCTTGGTCGAGATCGGCTGGGGCATCACTATCGCGCCGGAACTCACGCCCGTCGGCACCGAGGCCAAGATCGCCCGACTCCCGATCGACGGGCTCGACACCGTCCGCCACAACGTCGTGATCGTCCGGGACGGAGAACATCTCTCGCCACGCATCGCCGCAGTGGTCGCCGCCGTCCGCGCGCTCAGCGCCCAACTGCTCACGACCGACGCCGGATGAGCCGGACCGAGCAGAGCGCTACCGTCGGCGGCGCTTGCGACGATCGTCGGCCTCGAGACGCCCTTGGGCCAGCCATCCTCTACGCCCTGTGTGCGGTGCTGATCCTCGCCATAGGCGCCAGCGTCGCCCTGCTCGGCCCGCGCACCAACGCCGCCCAGCTCGAGTCCATCTGACTCCTCCGCCGACTCACCTCACAGACCTCGCTCGGGCCTCGCCCAGTTCAGCGCGGGTGGGCCCTGTTGCTGCGCGGGACTGTAAAACAACGGTGTAACTCCGATCATGGAGGTAGCACCGGATGACTGATGTGATGCCCGAGCAGCAGGCGGTTGACCTGGATGAACTTGTGGGCGGCGAGCCTGCAGGCACGGTCGGTTTTAACGCGGTCCATGAGTAGTTGATCGCTCGTCTGGCACGATCTGGCAGGTGACCAGCAGACCCGCCGCGGTGCAGCGCCTGAGCGACCTGGCGCGGCTGCGCCGCGTCCGCGACCGGATCGACCGGGAGTACGCGCAGCCACTGGACGTCGAGGCGCTCGCGCGCGGCGCGCACATGTCGGCCGGGCACCTCAGTCGCGAGTTCCGGCTCGCCTACGGGGAGTCGCCGTACAGCTACCTGATGACGCGGCGCATCGAGCGCGCGACGGCGCTGCTGCGTCGTGGCGACGTCAGCGTCACCGAGGTCCGCTTCGCGGTCGGCTGCTCGTTGCTGGGCACCTTCAGCACCCGCTTCACCGAGCTGGTCGGCGTGGCGAAACAGGTGACCAGACCGATCAGGAATCGAGAAGCGCGGAC
>JAODNO010000374.1 GCA_025465235.1 Pseudonocardia sp. | reverse complement strand
GCCGCTCGGCTTCGACGAGCCGCACATCGGCGACGCCCTGCTCGAGCGCCGTCAGCCCGTCGACCGGATCGACGCCCTGCGGCCAGTGCAGCCGAAGACCTTCCGGCCGGGGGACGCGGCCCCACAGGTGGTACTTCGCCCCACCCGAGTGGCTCTCCGACCAATTGATACGGCCCGAGCCCAACAATGTGACGCGGTCGCCGCGTCACACCTCGGTAACCGGTGCTGGTCCACGACTACCGCCCGGCAGCACCATCCGCACGGCTGCCGGTTGGGCCATGGCCCTACCCTGGCAGATCCTGCCCCGTGGCGGACCCGATCAGTTGTTCTGCCCGTCAGTGGCCCTGGTGGTATGCCTCGAGCACATTGGACGGGATACGGCCGCGCTCGGAGATCTTCATCCCCTGCTCCTGGGCCCATTCCCGGATGGCCTGGTTCTGCTCCCGGTCGGTGCTGGGCCGCGTGGCGGCGGGGCTGCCGCCCGAACGGCGGCGGCCGCCGGTGCGGCGGGCGGCAGAAACGAAGGGCTCGAGGGCCGAGCGCAATCTGGCGCTATTGGCGGCCGAGAGGTCGATCTCGTAGGCCTTCCCCTCGAACGCGAACTCGACCTGCTCCTCCGCCTCGCTGCCATCGAGATCGTCTACCAGGGTGACTGTCGTCTGCTTAGCCATCTGCGCTGCCTTTCTAGGGTGCTCCGGGTACGCCGGGGTGCCCTCGATGTGGCACGAGGGTTCCACGGTTCCGAACGGGGGTGGGCTCCAATTGCGAGGTTGATAATAAAGGACTCGGGTGCCCATTGTCGATCGGGGTGGGATGGATCGGTGCGGGCTGGGCCCGCCCGCTGCCCCGGGGGCCAGGCCATTCCCGGCCGAATGGGATCCTCGTTGACCGAAAAAGAGCCGGTCAGGCCACCACTGCCAACGCTGCGCCCGTGCTGACTAGGCTTGGCCCGTGGGTCTCGAGGTCGAACGATGTGGACGGATTCTGCTGGTCCGGATGGCGCGTCCGGCCAAGCGCAACGCGATCGACGGGAGTATGACGGCCGCGCTCGACGCTGCGCTCAACGAGTTGGACGACGATCCGGAGCTGTGGGCGGGAGTGCTCTCGGGGACGCCGACCGCCTTTTCTGCGGGCACCGACCTCGTGGCCGGTGCGGGTGCCGCCACGGAGCGCGGGGGCAACTACGGCGTGGTCGGGCGGGACCGGAACACGCCGCTGATCGCCGCCGTCGAGGGCATCGCCTACGGCGGCGGGTTCGAGCTCGTACTGGCCTGCGACCTCGTGGTTGCAGCGCGGACGGCGCGGTTCGCCCTGCCCGAGACGGCGCGCGGGCTCGTGGCGAACTGCGGGGCGCTGTTCCGTACGCAGCGGGCCCTGCCGCGCAACATCGCGACCGAGATGCTGCTGACCGGACAACCACTCGGAGCCGAACGTGCGTGGACGCTCGGGCTGGTGAACACGCTGGTGGAGCCGGGCGAGGCTGAGGCAGCAGCTCTCTTGCTCGCGGAGCGGGTCTGCGCGAATGCGCCTGTCGCCCAGCGCGCCACCCTCCGGGCGCTGGCCGACATGGTGGCCGACGAGGACGCCCGAGGCTGGTCCGCTACCGAACGCGCTCAGCGGACGGTCAACATGTCGCAGGATGCCACCGAGGGCGTTGAAGCGTTCCGCGAGAAGCGCGCTCCCCGCTGGAACGGCCGGTGAGTGGCGCCGGCGCAATACCGATGCGACCAACGCACTCCTACGCAGGCTTGGCCCGAGATGGCGATGTCCTCGTGTACTCCGCGGCATGTCGGCCCAGCGGGTCGGCATGCACAACGAATCGGGGGGCCGGGACCTTGGCGTGCACCCCGGCGGCAGCGGAAACGCCGGGCTTCGCCAGCTAGCCGAGTGGCGTCCGTTTGGCGCAGGAGAATCACAAGTGTCTCGCAGCGCTTGGGACGGATGCCGAGACCGTTGCCGCCGTGCCTGGAGGCCTCCCGCAAGCAACCGCACCGAGGCGTCGTGCCGTACATCGGGCCTGGATTCTTCGCTGTCGGCCGGCGCCGATTGCAGCCCGTATCCAAGCAGCGATTCTCGCAACTGCGTGTGACAGATCAGCTGATGTGAACGGACGTTCTCAGACGTCGGACCTTCGCCCCGGTAGCCGGAGGCGCGGGCGCCATGTCTGCCGATGGGCGCCGTCGAGCGGAACATTCGTCGTGCCGGGCGCGGGCGAGAGTGCAACCGCGATCTCCCCGCCGAGGTGGAAGCCGGGGGCCAGGTCCAGCTCGTCGCCGCTCCAGAAACGCCCCGGGTCGTACCAGCTCGGGCTGCGGTGCTCGGCCAGCAGACCCATCTCCTCGTAGGTGACGGCCACGACCTCGGCGCAGTAGGCCGTCTCCAGACCGGGTGCGTCAGAGCCCTCGCGGCCGGAGCGGCGCGGCGCCGGCGCCCGGCCCCGCAGCCACCGGCCGGCCAGGCGTGCGGTGGAGGGAAACGGGGTGCCGTCGAGCCGGGCCACCGTCCGCAGCGCCGCGTCCTCCATCTCCCTGCCGAGTGGGCCTGCAAGCTGCCGCAACCAGGCGTGCTGCCCGTAGCGGTGTCCCCACTGCAGGACCGCATCGCGCAGGTCGTGCAGCTGAACACCGCGCTGGTGCGCGCCCGACCACAGGTCCGGCAGCGACCGGCCGAGCTCGGCGTGCCACATCAGCGGCGGCAGGTCGTCGACGACGATGGCCATGCCGACGTGGTTGACCGGTGCGTTCGTCAGGCCGCGAATCGCGCGGTCTGCCGTGCTGGTGCCGCGGAACACCCAGACGTCGCCCGTGCCGGCCAGCTCGCACGCCTGGTCGAGGGTGATCACGCTGCCCGGCACGGCCGGTAGGTTAACCGCCATGCGGTGGTGGAAGTGGCTGGGGCTCGCCGGCCTCGCGGGCGTGGCGGCCACCGGCGTCGTCACGGTGCGGGCCGAGCGGCGCAGGCGGTCCTACACGCCCGAGGAAATTCGGTCCCGGCTGCACGAGCGGGTGGCCCAGGCGGCTGCCGGGTCAGCCGCCGGGGAGCGGCGCGAGCCGGGCTGATCCGGCGACCGGGCTTCGGACCAGCCGCCCGAGCTCGCGGCCGTCCGCGTCGAGCAGCACGAGCGTCGCGCCGTCGAACCCGGCGCGTGCGGTCTGTCCCAGCCAGCCGGGGACGGGCGCCATGCCCGCGCAGGCCATCAGCGTCATCGGACCGCTGGTGGCGAGTAGGGCCCCTGCCGGGCCGCTCGTCCACCGACCGGCACCGTTGTTGCAGCCATCCGTGCCGGTCCAGGCACCGCCCGGGGCCAGGTCGACATGCGGAGGCTGCGGTGCCGGGGCTGCTCGCTCGTGGTCCGCGATCTTCCAGCGCCCGACCAGCCGCGAATGCTCCACCGGCTCCAGGCCTGCCGGGAGCGGCGCCGCCGGCCCGGGTCGACCGGTAGGCCCGCCGGGGGCCGGTGGCGGCCAGGC
>JAODNO010000372.1 GCA_025465235.1 Pseudonocardia sp. | reverse complement strand
ACCACTGGGTGCACACCCTGAACAACGCGGCGCTCGTCGTGGCCGCACTGCTGTGGGGCGAGGGGGACTACGCGCGCACGGTCGGGCTCACCGTCCAGGGCGGCTGGGACACCGACTCCAACGGCGCGACCACCGGGTCCGTGGCCGGCGTCCTGCTCGGCACCTCGGGGCTACCCGCCCGCTTCATCGACCCGCTGCACGATCGCACCCGCTCCGCCCTGTTCGGGTTCGACAACTCCAGGATCTCCGACCTCGCCGCGCGCACAGTCCGGCTTGCGGTCGACGGCCTGCGCTGATCAACCCGCCGCGCTCCGGCGGCCCCTACCTGACGACGACGTCCGGCACGAGGAGAACAGTCATGACCATCTCGCGAAGGAACTTCCTGGTCCTGTCCGGGGCGACAGCCCTCACCCCGGTTCTCGCCTCCTGCGGCGGCGGCTCCGGCTCCGGCGGAGGCCTTCAGTACTGGAGCGCCTTCCAGAACCAGCAGCAGCAGGACTACTTCAAGAAGGAACGGGTCGACGCCTTCCAGGGCTCCGCCAAGGTGCGCCTCACAGTCAAGCCGACGGATACGATCGATCGGCTGACGCAGACCGCGCTGGCCGCGGGGACCGGGCCGGATCTGGTCCTCACCGCGGGACCGGCACAGGTCGCGGCCTACGCCGACGCGGGGTACCTGCTGCCCCTCGAGAAGTACTCCCAGAAGTACGGGTGGGACTCGATGCTGGCTCCGTGGGCACTGGCGGCCAGCCGGGTCGACGGGAAGCTGGTCTGCCTGCCCGGCGGCTACGAGACCATGATCATGATCTACAACCCGGCCACGCTGGAGCAGCACGGTTGGAAGGTGCCCACCAACCGCAGCGAGTTCGAGGCCATCTGCACCGAAGCCAAGGCCAAGGGGCTGATGCCGGTTGCCAGCGGGAACGCCGACTGGCGGCCGGCCTCGGAGTGGTGGGTCACCTTCGCCCTCAACCACAGCGCGGGACCCGACGCGGTCTACTCGGCGCTGCAGGGCCGGACCCGGTGGAGCGACCCGGTATTCGCCGACGCGATCAACCTGCTGAACGGCTACTACCAGCAGGGCTGGTGGGGCGGCAGCGTGGACTCGTACTTCACCAACACGTTCCCGAACCTGTACACCGCGCTGGCGTCCGGGAAGGCGGTCTTCATGATCACCGGCTCCTGGGCGACGAGCGAGATCCTCCCGTATTTCGGTGCGGCCGCCGGCAACGACGCGACCTGGGACTGGGCCCCCCTGTTCCCCCTGCGCGACGGGGTGCCCGCAGAGGTCTGGGACCTGGGCATCGGCGCGACGTTGTCCGTCAACGCCAAGTCCGCGAACCCGGACGCCGCCGCCGAATATCTGAACTTCCTCGAGAGCGACCCGAAACGCCAGGCCCAGGGCATCGCGGAGGCGTCGCTGCAGCCGGCTCCGATCCAGCTGTCCGCGGCCGACTTCCCCGAGTCGGTGGACGAGCGGCTCGTCCGCCTCTACACGCGGCTGAGCAATGCGGCGACGATCGGGTACACGACGTGGACCTTCTGGCCGCAGCAGACCGACACCGACCTCTACACCAACTTCGACAAGGTCATCACCGGCCAGCTCAGCACAAAGGACTACCTCGACGGCCTGGACAAGGTGTTCCAGAGCGAGCTCGCGGCGAAGAAGGTGCCACCTGCCCCGGCTCCGAGCGGCCCGGCGAAGTGAGCACCGCCACCGCCCCTGCGGTAAGAGCGCGACCGGCCTCGCCGAAGCCCCGTGCCAGATCGTCCTCCGGCCTCGGACGACGCCGAGCCGTCATCGCATGGATGTTCATGCTGCCGCTCATCGCGATCAACGCGCTGGTGGTGCTCGGACCGAGCCTGCTCGCCGTGTACTACTCCTTCACGGACTGGAACGGCATCGGCACCGCCAAGTGGATCGGCCTGCACAACTACATCGAGCTCGCCGGCGACGCGGAGTTCCGCAACGCACTGTGGCACAACATCCTGTGGACGATCTTCTTCCTCGTTGTGCCGATGGCGATGGGCCTGTTCGGCGCCTACGCCCTCACCCGCATCCGCCGGTTCCGCCTGCTGTTCCGGGTGGCCTACTTCCTGCCTTACATCGTGGCCAGCGTGATCACCGCTGCCATCTGGGAGAACCTGCTCTCGCCCGACGTCGGGATCGGCGAGGTGCTGCACCTGAACTTCCTCGGCAGTCAGACCCTCGCGCTGCCCACGGTGGCGTTCGTCAACAACTGGGCCTGGTGGGGCTTTCTCGTCGTGGTCTTCCTCGCCGCCATGCAGGGGGTCAACCCGAACCTCTACGAGGCGGCGGCCCTCGACGGCGCCGGTCCCTTCCGCCAGTTCTGGTCCATCACCCTGCCGAGCATCCAGCCGACATTCATGTTCCTCGGGTTGATGACCATCATCTGGTCGTTCCTGTCCTTCGACTACGTCTACGTCCTCACGCAGGGAGGCCCCGCCGGGGCGACGGACGTGCTCAGCACGCTGCTCTACCGCGAGGCCTTCGCCTCGCTGCGGGCCGGGTACGCATCAGCCGTCGGCATGGTGATGGCCCTGATCAGCGGCGTGGTCGTCGCGGCGTACCTCGTCATCCGCAAGCGGAAGGACTGGGCGGTATGACCACCACGCCCACCGACTCACCCCCGGCGGGAGCCGCGCGCGGGCGCGGCGCAGCCCGCCCACATCCGGTCACCGGCCGCGTCAGCTCGCTCACCTACGTCCTGCTGTGCGCGCTGCTGCTGTTCGCGCTCGGTCCGCTGGTGCTGTTTGCCTTCAGCTCCCTGAAGACCCAGTCGGAGCTCGCGACCAGCCCGCTGTCGTTCCCCACGTCGCTGCGCTGGAGCAACTTCGCCACCGCTTGGGAGCAGGCGAACATGGGCGCCGGGCTGCTCAACAGTCTGATCGTTGTGGTGGGGACGGTAGCCGGGGTCTGTGTCATCGCCGGCTGCGCAGCCTATGCGATGGCGCGGCTTGACCTTCCCGGGTCCGGCACGTTCATCACCTACCTGCTGGTGAGCAGCTCGCTGCCCACGCAGATGTTCCTCGTCCCGCTGTTCTACCTGTGGACGAAACTGAACCTGTACGACTCGCTGTTCGGCCTCATCGTCATCTACTGGGGCCTGTTCTCCCCGTTCGCGACGCTGCTTCTGCGCTCGTTCATGATCACCATTCCGCGCGAGTTCGAGGAGGCCGCCCGCATGGACGGGGCGGGGGAGCTGCGGGTCCTGTTCCAGGTGGTGCTCCCGAACGCCCTTCCAGGGTTTCTGACGATCGCGCTGGTGACGGCCCTGTCGGCCTACAACGAGTTCCTGATCGCGGTGACCTTCATCCAGGACTCATCCCTGCTGCCGGTCTCGACGACCTTCTTCACCTTCCAGCAGGGCTTCACGCAGGACTACACCCTGATCGGCGCCGCCGGGATGATCATGGTGCTGCCGATGCTGCTCCTCTTCCTGGCCCTGCAGCGGCGGTTCATCGAAGGCGTGTCCTCCTCCGGGCTCGGCGGGGCGTGACCGGGCGCGCAGCCGACATCGTGGTCGGCTCGGTCAACGTCGACGTCGTCTGGGACCTGCCGACCTTGCCCGCGCCGGGCCAGACCGTGAGCGGCGGGAGCCACCATGAGCTGCCAGGGGGCAATGGTGCAAACCAGGCGGTGGCAGCCGCCCGGCTGGGGGCCCGGACTCACCTGGTGGCCCGGGTGGGCGACGACGCTCATGGCCGGTGGGCGGGCGGAGGGCGCTGTCCACCCTCGGCCGGGGCGCTCGGGCTGCGATGCCACGCCACGAGGCCGTCCAGCGGGCCCTCACTACACCCCAATAACGGCGGCCGACCCAAACTTCCACGCTACGGAACAGTGGATCAGGACTAACCCCGGATGGCAGGAAAGCCACATTCAGGGCATCTGCCCCTGCAATGTGGCTTTCCTGGCATCACGCAGGATCTCTTACTGGTACAGGACCGCCTTGATCTCCGGGCTGTCGATGTTGCTCTTGTCGTACCAGAAGAAGCCGGTGTCGATCACCTTCGGCAGGCTCTCGCCGTGCATCGCCTTCACCGACGCGTCCACGAGCTGCTGGCCCATGCCGACGGGGTTCTGGGTGATCGCGCCGAGCATGGTGCCGCCGCGGATCGCGTCGATCTGGGCCTGGCCCGAGTCGAAGCCGATCACAGTGAGCCCGCTGCGGCCGCTCTCCTGCACGCCCCGCACGACGCCGATCGCCGACCCTTCGTTCGACCCGTAGATGCCCTTGACGTCGGGGTTTGCCGCGAGGATGGACTTGGTGATGTCGGCCGACTTGGCCTGGTCGCCGCCGCCGTACTGCGGCGGGAGCAACTCGATGCCGGGCGCGTTGGCCTTCATCCACTCCACGAAGCCGTCCCGGCGGTCGATGCCCGACCGGCTCGTCTGGTCGTGGACGACCAGCGCGACCTTGCCGGTGCCGCCGAGCGCCTCGGCCATGTGCTTGGCCGCCTCCGCCGCCGCGGCCTTGTTGTCGGTGGCCGCCGTGGTGACCGGGATGCCGCTGTCGACACCGGAGTCGAACGCCACCACGGGGATGTTCCGGCTCTTGGCCTGCTGCAGGAGCGGTGCCGCCGCCCGGGAGTCCAGCGCCGCAAACCCGAGAACGTTTGGCTGGCGAGCGAGCGCGTTGGTCAACATCGTGACCTGGCCCTCGATGTCGGCCTCGGTGGCCGGCCCTTCGAAGGTGATACGCACGTTCTGCTTGGCGGCCTCCTGCTCCGCGCCCTGCTTCACGGCCTGCCAGAACTGGTGCTGGAAGCCCTTGGACACGATGGCGATGTAGGGCTGTGCCCCTGCGCCTCCGCCTTGCGCCCCGGCGCCACCCGACGAACCGCCGCACGCGGCGACCGTGAGGGCCACCGCAGCGGTCGCGACGACCGCCCCGATTCGCTTTATCCGCATTGTCGATCGAACTCCCTTGGTCGAACCTTCAGTGGATCAGGGGTCAGCGGGCCCGCTTCCGGGCCATGTCCGCGTATACGGCCAGCAGGATCACGCAGCCGAGGATCACGTTCTGCCACTCCTGCGGAATGGACATGATCTGCAGCCCGTTGTTGAGCACGGAGATGATCAGGGCGCCGATCACGGTGCCGACGATTGAGCCCTTACCACCGGAGAGCGACGTACCTCCGATGACCACGGCGGCGATCGCCTGCAGTTCGTAGCCCATTCCCGTGGCCGGTTGCGCCGAGCCGAGCCGCGCCGAGATCATCACCCCGGCCAGGCCGGTGAACAGGCCGGCAAGCGTGTAGATCAAAATCTTCCAGCGGCGCACGTCGATACCCGAGAGCGCCGTGGCCTCCTCGTTGCTGCCGATCGAGTACGTGTAGCGGCCGAGCACCGTCTTGTTGAGGAGCACGCCGGCGAGCACCGCGACGACGGCGAGGATGAGGACGGCGTTCGGGAAGTTCGCACCGGGGACGAGGCTGCCGATCGAGAGGTCGATGTAGCCGGGCGTCTGGTCGAAATAGATCGGCGTGCTGTTCGACACGACGAGCGCGAGCCCTTGCGCCACGAGCATCATCGCCAGCGTCGCGATGAACGGCGGCAGGCCGAGCACGGCCACGTTCAGACCGTTGACCAGCCCTAGCAAGCCGCCGAAGAGGATTGCGCCGAGCACCCCGATCGGCAGCGGCAACCCGGTATTGACGATGAGCACACCCGAGATCACCGCGCACAGGGCCATGCCGGTGCCGATCGAGAGGTCGATGCCGCCGGTGATGATGACGAACGTGGTGCCGAGCGCCAGCAGCCCGATCACAACGGTCGAGAACAGGATGTTCGTGACGTTGCCGTAGTTGAAGAAGTTCGGGCTGACCATCGAGAAGAACCCGAAGATCACGATGAGGCTCGCGAACGCGAGGAACTGCTGGATGCGGTCGCGCAGCGTGCGCCGAACGCTCGCGGGTGCGGTCTGCCGCTCCTCCTCGGTGACGGTCGGGGAAGTCATCGGACACCTGCCTCGGTAGCGGAATGGTCGGGGTTCTCCTGCGGGCCCGTCTCGTCAGGTCGCAGCGTCGCGTAGTGCATGACGCTCTCCTGGGTGGCCTCGTCTGCGCTCAGGTGCCCGGTGACCCGGCCCTCGCTCATCACGACGATGCGGTGGGACATGCGCAGCACCTCTGGCAGCTCCGACGAGATCATGATGATGGATTTCCCCCGGCCGGCGAGCTCGTTCAGGAGCCGGTAGATCTCCTCCTTCGCGCCCACGTCGATGCCGCGCGTCGGCTCATCGAAGATCAGGATGTCGCAGTCCTTGACGAGCCACTTGGCGATGACGACCTTCTGCTGGTTGCCACCGGAGAGGTTCTTGACGGTCTGGTCGATCGACGGCGTCCGGATCCGCAGACTGCTCACCAGCTCGGTCGACCTCTCCCGCATGGCCTTCGGCCGCACGAACCCGAAGGACTGGAAGAGGTCGCGGATCGAGCTGAGCACCACGTTCGAGTTGACGTCCTGCTCCAGCAGCAGCCCGAGGTGCTTACGGTCCTCGGACAGGTAACCGATGCGGTGCTTCGCCGCCTCGGCGGGGCTGGAGATGCGGACCGGCCTCCCGCGCAGCGCGATGGTGCCGGACTCCACGACGTCGGCACCGACGAGCGCGCGGGCCACCTCGGTGCGCCCGGCGCCCATGAGGCCGGCGAAACCGAGGATCTCGCCCTCCTGCAGGTCGAACGACACGTTCCGCAGCAGCGCCTTCGTCGAGAGGCCGCGCACCGAGAGCACCGTCTCGCGGCCGGTGCGCACGCCCTCAGGAGCGGCCTCGCCCGTGATCTCCCGCCCGACCATGCGCGCGATCACCTCGCGCATGGACGTGGTGGGCGTGTCGAGCGTGTCGACGTAGCGGCCGTCGCGGATGACGGTGATGCGATCGGTGATGGCCTTGAGCTCGTGCATCCGGTGCGAGATGTAGATGACGCCGGTGTCGGGCCTGCGGAACCTTCGGATCAGGTCGTGCAGCACCTGCACCTCGGCGTCGTTGAGCGCCGCCGTGGGCTCGTCCATGATCAGGACCTTGGCGTCGTACGACAGCGCCTTCGCGATCTCGACCATCTGCTGTCTGGCCACGGTCAGGCTCCCGACGACCTGGCGCGGGTCCAGCGGCAGGTGCAGCCGGTCGATGAGCTCCTTGGCGCGCGCGTTCAGCGTGCGCTCGCCCAGGAAGAACCCACCGCTGCGGGGCTCACGGCCGATGAAGATGTTCTGCGCGACCGTGAGGTCGGGCATCAGGTTGAACTCCTGGTGGATGATGCTGATGCCCTGCTCCAGAGCATGCTTCGGGCTCGACACCTCCAGCGGTCGCCCGTCGAGGAAGAACTCGCCATCGTCCGGTGTGTAGATGCCCGACAGCAGCTTCATCAGCGTCGACTTGCCGGCGCCGTTCTCCCCGACGAGCGCGAGCACCTCGCCGTGGCGCAGCTCGATGTGCATGTCCTGCAACGCACGGACGCCCGGGAAGTTCTTTCCGACGCCCCGCGCCTCCAGCAGCACCGACTCACTCACGACGGCACCACCCCCAAGGCGTCGAGGTGGGCCAGCAGCGGCCCGATCAGGAGCGGATGGATGCCGGTCAGCACGGTGCCTCCGGTGTGATCGGCTGATTGGTCGACACGGACCCGAGACGGTAGACCCGGCAGGCCGTCCCCGCGAGGATCTTCTGCTGATCGTCCGCGGTCAGCTCGCCGATCAGCGCTGACAGGACGTGCCACGTGCCCGCCGGCGTGGTCCATGCGTACGCGCTGCGCTCCAGGTCCCACAGGTGCAGGTGCGCGTCGACCACCGTCATGGGCGCACCAGCGCTTCGGCGACAAGGTGCTGCCACAGCTCGTCGGGCACGGGTTCGGCGATGCGCCGCACGTTCTCACGCACGTGCTCCGGCTCGGTGGCCCCGATCACCACAGAACGCACCACCGGCTCGCGGAGCGGGAACTGCAGCGCGGCGACGGGCAGCTCCACGCCGTGCTCGGTGCAGACCTCGGCGAGCCGATGCGCCCGCGCGACCACCTCGGGCGGGGCGGCACCGTACTCGTAGCGCGCCCCCGCGCCCGGCTGGGAGGACGACAGGATCCCGGAGTTGAACGCGCCCGCAACCACGATGTCCACCCCCTGCTCGCGGCACTCCGGTATCAGCTCGTCCACAGCGGGCTGCTCCAGGAGCGTGTACCGGCCGGCCACCATGAGCAGGTCCAGCCCACCCGTGCGCACGCCCGCAAGCAGCGCATCCGTGGACTTCGAGCCGATGCCGACAGCCCTGACCAGCCCCTCCTCACGCAACGCCACGACGGCCGGCACGCCGGTCTCGATCGACGGGTCGAGGTCGTGCTCGTCCGGGTCGTGCAGGAACAGCACATCGACGGCGTCGAGCCCGAGCCGCTCCAGCGACTCCTCCAGGCTGCGCCGCACGCCGTCGGCGGAGAAGTCCCACACCCTCTTCAGGTCGGCCGGGACAGCGAACTGACCCTCGTCGTCGAACCTGTCCGATGTTTCCGGGCTCGGCAGCAGCAGCCGGCCCGCCTTCGTCGACACGACATACTCGTCGCGCGGCTTGCCGGCGAGGAACGCACCGAGCCGCCGCTCGGCAAGCCCGAGCCCGTAGTGCGGAGCGGTATCGAAGTAGCGGATGCCGCTGTCCCAGGCCGCGTCCAGCACGGCCATGGCGGTCTCGTCGCTCATCGCCTGGAAGACGTTGCCGAGGTTCCCGCCGCCGAACCCGAGCGGCCCGAGGGGCACCCCGGCCCCCACGTCAGCCACCGGACCCGACCGAGTGCCCGGCGAGGGAGCCGCTTCGCATCTCGGTGCCTGCCCCTGGGGAGGTCGGCGCGCGGTAGCGGCCGTCCCGCACATCGACCGGGGTGACGAAGTGCTCGTGCAGGTGGTCGACGAACTCGATCATTCGGCCGTCGAGGCTGCCGGACACGGCGACGAAGTCGAACATCGCAAGGTGCTGCACCGCCTCGCAGAGGCCCACCCCGCCCGCGTGCGGGCACACCGGTACCCCGAACTTGGCCGCGAGCAGCAGGATCGCCACGTTCTCGTTGACGCCTGCCACTCGCGTGGCGTCGATCTGCAGCACCTGCAGCGCGTCGTGCTGGAGGAACTGCTTGAACATCACGCGGTTGGCCATGTGCTCGCCGGTGGCGACCGGCACCGGCCTGATGCCCCGCGCGATCGCGGTGTGCCCCAGCACGTCGTCCGGGCTGGTGGGCTCCTCGACCCAGGCGAGGTCGAAGCCGGCCAGCTCCTTGATCCAGGCGACTGCGACGTCGACGTCCCAGCGCTGGTTGGCGTCCACGGCGATCCGGATGTCCGGGCCGACGGCGTCGCGGGCGATGCCGAGGCGGCGCACGTCGTCGGCGAGGTCGCCGCCCACCTTCAGCTTGATCTGCGAGAACCCCTCCGCGACGGCCTCGTGGCACAGCCGGGCGAGCTTCTCGTCGTCGTAGCCGAGCCAGCCGGGCGTGGTGGTGTAGGCGGGGTAGCCGTCGCGCAGCAGTTGCGCCTCGCGCTCGCTGCGGCCCGGCTCGGCCGCGTGCAGAATCTGCAGCGCCTCGTCGCGGGTGAGCGCGTCGGTGAGGTAGCGGAAGTCGACCAGTTCGACCAGCTGCTCCGGGGTCATCGCCGCGAGCACCTGCCACAGCGGCCTGCCCTCACGTTTGGCCAGGAGGTCCCACATCGCGTTGACGACCGCGCCGATCGCCATGTGCATGACGCCCTTCTCCGGGCCCAGCCAGCGCAGCTGCGAGTCGTGCACCAGCTCCCGCCAGGTGGCGCCCATGTCGGCGAGCAGCGCCTCCACGTCCCGGCCGACGAGGTGGCCTGCCAGTGCCTCGATCGCGGCCACCTGCACGTCGTTGCCGCGGCCGATGGTGAAGACGAACCCGTGCCCCACGAGCCCGTCCGCGGCGTCGGTGTGGATCTGGACGTAGGCGGCGGAGTAGTCCGGGTCGGGGTTCATCGCGTCCGAACCGTCCAACAGGAGCGAGGTCGGGAACCGCACGTCCGCGGTCTCCAGAGTGGTGATGCGGCTCACGCGCAGCCCTTTCTGCCGAGTGCGCGCTCACGCTAGACATCCGATGTCTGCACCGTCAATAGGCGCAAGGTCTCAATCTGGCGGCGTCGAGAGGAAGGTTCTGCCGCGGTACGTCGGATCTCTCTGACCAAGGAGCCCCGCCGATGAAGCTCGGGCGCCTGGGCCTGGCCGGAGGCGATCCAGCACCGTCCGGGGATCTGCCGGCTACTGCACACCGACGTCCGTCCACGGCCTGTCCAGGGCGGAGTCGCGCTCCTGACCGTTGTTCAGAGGCGGCGGTGCCGGGTGCCGGGGTGGTCGGTGAGCAGGCGCGCATTGCCCAGGCCGAACAGCCGCTCGCGCAGCGTCTCGCCGTCCTCGTAGGACTCTCGGTAGCGGCCTCTGCGGCGGAGTTCGGGTACCACGAGCTCGATGAAGTCCTCGGCGGTGCCCGGAGTCAGGAACTGGCGCAGGTTGATTCCGTCGATGCCACCGTCGTCGAGCCACGTCTCGATCGCGTCGGCCACGACCTGCGGGGTGCCGGCGACGAAGAAGGGCCCGCGGTCGAAGGTTCCCACCCGACCGAGGACGTCACCGACGGTCTGCTCCGGGGTGTACTGCCGAATGAGTCGTTGGTAGCCGGGGTCCTTGCGAGCGATGATCTCGCCGACGCGGGTGTCCGACGAGTAGCGGGTCCAGTCGAGGCCTGCGCCGGAGTGGGCGAGGTAGCCGTCGACGCTGCGCAGGCGGTTGAATTCGTCGACCTTGCGGGCGACGTCGTCGTCGGTCCGTCCGACGATGACGGCCGCGCCGGCCATGAACTTCAGGTGGCGCGGGTCGCGACCGTTAACCTCTGCTTGGGCGCGGTAGCTGTCGATGGACGATCGGGTGTTCTCGAGCGAGTTTCCCCCGATGAATACGGCTTCGGCGTGCCGGCCGCCGAACGCGCGTCCCGCCTCGGAGCTGCCGGCCTGGTAGAGCACCGGGGTGCGCTGCCGTGAGGGCTGCGAGAGGTGAGGTCCGGCCACTCGGTAGTGCTTGCCGACATGATTGATGTAGCGGACCTTCTTGGGGTCGGTGTAGACGCGGTTCTCCCGGTCCTGGACGACGGCGTCGTCGTCCCACGAGCCTTCCCAGAGCTTGTAGAGGACATCGAGGTACTCGTCGGCGATCTGATAGCGCTGGTCGTGGTCGATCTCGTCGGGGAGCCCGAAGTTACGGGCCGCGTTGGGGAGGTAGGAGGTCACGATGTTCCACGCGACGCGGCCCTTGGTGAGGTGGTCGAGGGTGCTCATCCGGCGGGCGAAGGCGAACGGTGGTTCGTAGGTGGTGGAGAAGGTCGCCGCGAATCCGAGGCCTTTGGTCACCGCGGCCATCGCCGGTATCACGAGCAGCGGGTCGTTGTTGGGGATCTGCACGGCTTCGCTGATTGCGGTCTCCGGCCCGCCCCGGAACCCGTCGTAGGTGCCGATCACGTCGGCGAGGAACACCGCGTCGAAGGTGCCGTACTCCAGCAGTTGGGCGAGCTCCATCCAGAACTCGATGTCGTTGAACCGGTGCCGGTTGTTGTCCGGGTGGACCCACAGCCCGTGGGAGATGTGACCGACGCAGTTCATCTCGAACAGGTTGACGTGCAGTTTCTTCGGCTCAGTCATCTTGCGCTCCAACGATTGCCAGCCGTGGTACGGCGTTGAGCAGTGCCTTCGTGTACGGGTCGGTGGGATGGGCGAAGACCTCGTCGGCCGGGCCGGACTCGACCACGGCGCCGTCCTTCATCACCAGGACCCGGTCGCTGAGGTGGTGGATCACCCCGAGGTCGTGCGAGATGAAGAGGTAGGCGAGACCCAGCTCCCGCTGCAGATCGGCCAGCAGGTCGAGGATCCTGGCCTGCACCGACACGTCCAGCGCCGAGACCGGCTCGTCGCAGACGATGACTTCGGGATCGGGGGCCAGCGCTCGGGCGATCGCCACTCGCTGACGTTGGCCGCCGGAGAGCTCGATCGGACGGCGGTCGAGCAGGTCGGCCGGGAGCTGTACCAGCTCGAGCAGCTCGCGCAGGCGAGCCCGCAGCTGAGCGCCGCGCTCGATTCCCGCCACCCTCAGGGCCTCGACGAGCACGCGGTGGACCGTGTAGCGCGGATCGAACGAGCCGAGCGGGTCCTGGTAGATCACCTGCAGGTGCCGGCGTTCGGCGCGGCGTTCCGCCGCGGTCAGGTCCAGCCAGGGACGGCCGCGCAGCCGCACGGTACCGCTGTCGGGGGTGTCCAGCCCGAGCACGATCCGGGCGGTGGTGGTCTTGCCCGACCCGGACTCGCCGACAATGCCCAGGGTCTCGCCCGCCGCGAGGACGAACGACACGTCGTCGACCGCGGCCCGCGCACGGCCGTCGCGCCCCTTGAACGACTTGCGCAGTCCTTCGGCCTCGATCAGCACGGTGCCCGGTGCCGGGCGTTCGCGGGGCCTGACGGCCGAACGATCGCGCACAGCGAGTGGGGGCCCCGGGCTGAGCCGGGAGTGCCGGGTGGCTGCCGAGGGCACGGCGGCCAGCAGTTCGCGCGTGTAGGGGTGCTGAGGGTCCCGCAACACTTGCGCGGCGCTGCCCTCCTCGACGATTGTGCCGGCCCGCATGACAGCGACGCGATCGGCGAGTGTGGACACGACCGCCAGGTCGTGGCTGATCATCAGCAACGCCCTGTTGCTGGTCTTGAGTTGGTTGAGCAGGGCGATCACCTGCGCGGCCACGGTGGCGTCCAGCGCAGTGGTGGGTTCGTCGGCGATCACCAGCTCGGGGTCGCAAGCGATCGCGGAGGCGATCAGCGCCCGCTGCCGCAGGCCGCCGGAGAGCTCGTGGGGGTACTGGCCGGACCGGAACTCCGGCTCCGGCACCCCCACCGAGTCGAGCAGCTCGAGCACTCGCTGCTCACGCTGGGCTCTGGTGAGCGACTCGTGCAGGCGCAGCGGCTCGGCGATCTCGCGCCCGACCGGACGTAGCGAGTCCAGCGACGACAGTGCGTCCTGCATCACGAAGCCGATCCGGCTGCCGCGGACTCGCCGCCACGTGCGTTCGGAGAACCGGGCGGCGTCCTCCCCGTCGAACCGCAGCCGGTCCTTCTCGACGAGGGAGCCTGCGCCGGTGAGACCGACGAGCGTGCGCGCGGTGACGCTCTTGCCCGATCCGGACTCGCCGACGAGCGCGAGGCACTCGCCGCGGGAGAGGGTGAAGGAGATCCCGTCGACCACCGGGCCCGCCTTGCGCGAACCGAATCGCACCCGCAGGTTCTCGACCTCCAGGAGCGGGGTCATCGGGCAGTCCTTCCTTCGGCCCGTCGACGCAGATCCTGGCCCAGCACCGTCACCGACAGCACGGTCAGGGTGATCACCACGGCGGGGATCGCGACCAGCATCCAGTCGACCGAGATGTACTGGACGCCGGCGGCGAGCATGCTTCCCCATTCCGGCGCGGGCGGTTGTGCGCCGAGCCCGAGGAAACTGAGGGAGGCTCCTACCGCGATCGCCGTGCCGACGCCGATGGTTGCCAGC
The DNA here is from genome assembly GCA_025465235.1 of Pseudonocardia sp. Classification (GTDB taxonomy): domain Bacteria; phylum Actinomycetota; class Actinomycetes; order Mycobacteriales; family Pseudonocardiaceae; genus Pseudonocardia. Next base: position 19,724 of record JAODNO010000372.1, on the reverse strand, counting down.
ACCAGGACGGGCTTGATCGCGTTCGGCAACACATGCCGCCAGATCACGCTCGCCTGGTGGATGCCGAGGCCGGTGGCCGCCTCGACGTATCCCGATCGGCGCACCACGTGGGTCTGCGCGCGAACCATCCGCGAGTAATAGGGGATCGTCGCCACTCCGACCGCGAGCAGGGCGTGCTCGGTGCCGGTGCCGAGCAGGGCGATCACGATCAGCGCGAGCAGCAGCTCGGGGATGGCCAGCACGACGTCGAGCACGCGCATGACCACGGCCTCGGTGGCTCGGCTGCCCAGGCCGGCGAGCAGGCCGAGGACGGCGCCGCCGATCACGGCGATGCCGGTGGCCCCGAGGCCCATCACGAGTGAGGGCGCGGTGCCGTGCGCAAGCCGGCTCAACACGTCCCGCCCCTCCTGGTCGGTGCCGAGCAGGTGGGCGGTCGAGGCGAATGGTGGGAGGAAACCGGGATCGGTGCCGATGGCGAGCGGATCCTGGGCCGCGAGCAGCCCTGGCACGACCGCGGCGACGGCTACGACCAGCAGGAAGAGCGCTGCCAGCACGATGCCGGGCCGCGGCAGGCGACTGCGCAGCCACACGCCCCGAGGTGCCGGGAGGTGGGCCGTCGTGGTCATCGAGTCACCACCCGAGGATCGATGACCGTGTACAGGATGTCGACGACGAGGTTGACGACGACGTAGACGAGCGCGCAGAAGATGACCACCCCGACCACCAGCGGGATGTCCTTGTTGGTGGTGGCGACGAGCATCAGCTGGCCGATGCCCTGCCGGTTGAACAGCGACTCGGTGATCACGGTGCCGCCGAGCAGGCCGCCGATGATGTAGCCGGACATGGTCACCAGCTGGATCGCCGCGTGCCGCAACGCGTGCCGGAACCGGACCGCCACGTCCCGCATGCCGCGGGCGCGTGCGGTCAGGATGAACGGCTGCTCCAGCACGTCCTCCAGCTCCGAGCGCAGCACCTGCGAAAGGATCGCCGTGACGGGCAACGCCAGCGTGAACGTGGGCAGCACCAGGGACCGGAGCCCGTCCTGGCCGGAGACCGGGAACAGGTGGAGCCCTATGGAGAAGACGATGAGCAGGACGAGGCCGATCACGAACGTCGGCGTCGAGGCGAGCAGGAGCTCCACCCCCGTCGTGGTGGCCCGGACCCAGCGGCGGCGCTTCGCCGTCAGGACACCCACCCCGACGGCGAGCACCAGCGCGATGACGATCGCGCCGGCGGCCAGCTGCACTGTCTGGCCGAGCTGTGCCTCGATCGCTTGCGCGACCGGAAGCCGCTGCTGGTATGACTCCCCGAGATCGCCGTGCAGCAGCTGACCGAGATAGTCGACGTACTGCCGCCACAGCGGCAGGTCCAGGCCGTAGTCGCGGCGGACCTGGTCGAGCACCGCCTGCGTCGGATCGGCGCCCTGCCCGGCGACGGTCGAGAGCGCCGCGTCGCCCGCCGTCCCGTGCAGGGTGAAGAAAGCCGCCGTCGCGGCGCCCCACAGCACGCCGACGCCGGCGATCATCCGCCAACCGATCCGCTCGGCGAGAAGCTTCGCCCGCATCAGGGAACCAGCCACGCGTAGGTGAGGAGCGGAGTGCCGTGCGAGGTGTTCACGATGACGTTGTGCAATTTCTTGTCAAACGCCCACAGCACCGTGTTCTGGTACACGGGCAGGCCGGGCACGTCCGAGACGAGCTGCTTCTGCGCCTGCGAGTACAGCGACGCCAGCTCCGTCCGGTCCGTCGTCTCCCTGCTTCGTTGGAGCACCCTGTCGAGCGTGGGGTCCGACAGGCGGGCGAGGTTCTGGCCCAGGTGCGCGCTGTTCGGAATCTGGCTGGAGGCGTACTTGATGGAGAGCACGTCCGGCGTGTTGGTGTGCCACACGCCGGAGAGCAGGTCGTAGTCACCGGCGTAGCGGCGGGTGGTGACCTGGGTCTGCGGCTGCACCTCGACCTGCAGGTTGACGCCGAGCGTCTTGAGCTGAGCCTGTAGGAGGTCGTACACCGGGCTGACGGTCGTCGCGTTGGACACCGGGAGCTTCAGGTCGAGCTCCTGGCCGTTCTTCGTGCGGAAGCCCGCGGCGTTCCTACTCGCCCAGCCTGCGCCGTCCAGCAGGGCGTTGGCGTCCTGCACGTTGTAGGCCGGGAGCTGGACCGACGGGTCGTAGAACTCGGTGACCGAGTCGAGGTAGCTGCGCGCCACACCACGCTGACCGAACTGCGACGTCTGCACGATCGCGTTGACGTCCACCCCCTCGACGATCGCCTTTCGCACCTTGATGTCGTCGAGCGGTGCGCGCGAGGTGTTGAAGTCGAAGGTGAAGGGCCAGCCGATCCGGTTGACGTCCTCGAACACGAACTGCGAGTTGGCCTGCACCGCGGCGGCGTTCTGCGGCGGGAGGTACCCGGTGAGCTGGTACTGCCCGCTGATGAGCGAGTTGTAGCGGACCGGGTCCTGGCCGATCCAGGACAGGTCGACGCCGTCGAGATCGGCAGCGCCGGTCTGGCCGAGCGCCGGGGGACCCCAGTCGTAGTCGGCGCGCCGGGCGTAGCTGGCCCCGACGTTCGGGGTGTAGCTGGTCAGGGTGAACGGCCCCGAGCCGACCGGGTGGGCGCACAGCTGCGCCGGCGTGCTCTCCTGGATCGCCTTCGGCGACTCCATGCCGAGCCAGCCCTGGGCCAGCACGTTGAGGAACGGGCTGTAGGCGGACTTGAGGTTGACCTGCAGCGTGTAGTCGTCGATCACCGTGCTGCTGGCGTAGGGCGCGATGTATGGGCCGGCCAGCGGCGATCGGGTGTTCGGGTCGAGCATGTGGGCGAAGTTGGCCACCACGGCCTGCGCGTTGAACGGGGTGCCATCGGCGAAGGTCACCCCCTTCTTGAGCGTGAACACGTAGGTCCGGCCGTCTGGCGAGATCGTCCACGACGTCGCCAGCCACGGACCGGGGGAGCCGTCCGCGTTGAGGAAGGTGAGGTTGTCGAACTGAAGGTGGCCCAGGATCTGCTCCGTGTCGGAGGAGATCGAGTGCGGGTCGAGGCACAGCGGGTCGGCGGCCATCGAGATCTTCAGCGTCCCACCTTTGACGGGGGTGCCGCCGCCGTTGAGGACCTCGCCGGGCGCGGCGGTGTTTCGGGCGTCGCCGTGCGGCGGCGCAGGCTGCGACAGGCCTGATGCGCTACAGGCGGAGAGCACCGTCGCGACGGCGGCGAGCGACATCGCTCGCGTCAGCAGGTGCGGCCAGGACCGGGGTTCGGACAGGGGCATTCGAGAACTCCACAAAGAGGCTGCGACGGCCACCGCGGCCACTACGGGGAGGGGAGCGAGGCCAGGGCGGGTGGAAAGACAGGCGGAACGAAACGCTCAATGGGGATATGGGGAGCCACGTCCCCAGGCAGCGCTCAGCGACAGAATTCGTCGTATGCGTAACCCCGCCGGGACGGCCAGAAGCGCTCAAGCGTGAGTCGGAGCGCGGCCACGTACGCATCGTGACTGGCGTCTCGGTCGGACGCAAGATAAGAGGTGTCGATCACAACGCCTTCACCGGAGGTCGTCGCGAGCTTGGGCCCATCATCTGACCGCACATCACGACGATCACGCAGACCGCCCGGCATGCAATCTGTCGTCGTCCGCCTTCGCGTCGATGTGGGCCACGGAAGCACGGGCGTGTTTCGCTGCGTTGGCGAGCGCCTCGGAGCCGACGTAGTACGCCGCCGAGAATGCCGACCATGACCATGCAACCCAACCTGGACGGCTCGGGTCAGGCAGCTGTGCTCAACTTTCTCGAGACCCGCTGACCGGGCCGGGCTCGCCGTCCCTCCCGAGCCGGAGCAGGTCCCGGACGGCGCCGGCGGACATCCTGGTTTTGGACAGGAACCCGGCCGCCGGGCTCGCCGCGATGAGATCGGCGTAGTCCTCCTCTGCGTGGCTGGATATCAGGATTATCCGTGACGGGGCCAGGCGCGCTTCGCGGTGGAGTCGCCTCACCACGTCGAAGCCGCTCTCTCCACCGAGGTCGATGTCCACGAGCGTGACGTCGGGCAGGAGCTCGCCGGCGCGCTCGAGCGCCTCGGGGCCGGTCGACGCCACACCCACGACCGCGATGCCCTCTCGCTCCAGCAAGCCGCGCGCGGCGTCGAGGAACCGCGGGCTGTCGTCGACAATGAGGCAGCGCAGCACGTCTCAAGAATCGCACGCGACTGCGGAACGCGCATGTCAGCAGCAGAGCCACGCGGAGGAAGCGCAGCCGCCTGTGCGACGCGCCGCCGACCACCACGACCGCGTGCAGGTCCGTCCGAAGACGGCGCTGGCACAGGGTTGCCCACCACAATGGGACTGGTGGACGTCGCGGGTCAGGTCGAGTTGGTGTTCAGCGGTGAGGTGGCGCGCAGCGGCAACCACGTCAATCTCTCGGCGGTGCGGAGAGAGGGCGAGCACCTCTGGCTCGCCGGAGACGAGACGGCAACGATCGAGCGCCTCGTACTCGACTCTCCGACCGCGCCCACCCGCGGTGGGAAGGAGCGCAGTTTCGCGCTGGCCGACTTCGTCGACCTGCCCGGGCCACCTGACGAGGAGGCCGACATCGAGGGCATCGCCCGGGCCGGAGGCTGGCTCTGGGCCGTCGGATCTCACAGCTTGGCCCGCAAACAGATCAAGCCGCACCACAGCGAGGTCAAGGCGGTCAAACGGCTTGGCAAGATCAAGCGACAGGCCAACCGCTACGTGATCGCCCGGCTCGCCGTCGAGCCTGGTGCGGACGGCAGGCCCGAGCCGGTGCGGGTGGCTACCGACGGCCGCCGCTCGGCGCTCGTCGGCGGCGCCGGCTCCGAGAACCTCGCCGATCTGCTCGACGACGACGAGCACCTCGCGCCCTTCCTCGCGATCCCGTCCAAGGACAACGGGCTCGACGTCGAGGGCCTCGCCGCGCACGGCGAGTCGCTGTACGTCGGCCTGCGCGGCCCGGTGCTGCGCGGGTGGGCTGTGGTGCTCGAGTTGCTGCCGGTCCCCGATCCCACCGATCCCGCCCGGCTGGCGCTCGGCGCATTCGGCGACGGCACCCGCTACCGCAAACACTTCCTCGACCTCGGCGGGCTCGGTGTACGAGACCTGTGCCCGGACGGCAACGATCTGCTCGTACTGGCAGGGCCGTCGATGGCGCTCTCCGGCCCGGTGCGGGTGTACCGCTGGCATCACGCGGCGACGGCCGTGACCGGGCGGGTGGTGCGCGGCGAAGAGATCAGCCTTGTGACGGCACTGCCGCATGGCGACGGCGTCGACCACCCTGAGGGCATCGCGCTGCTCGAGCCGGGCGACGCCGGGGGTGCGCGGCTACTCGTCGTCTACGACAGCCCGTCCCCGGCCCGCAGGCCCACCTCGCAGTCGGTGCTTGCTGATCGCGTGGTAATCGAGAGCGCGCGACCACGGGCTCAGCGGGAGGCAAACCCCACCTGAGCCGGGGTGTAGTGGATCCGGAGTGTGGGGCTCGCTCTATCGCTCTCGGGGGTACGAGCGCGCATGGTTCACGTATCGCCCCCGCGCCGCAGATGGAACGCAGAAAGGGAGACCGGACAATGGGTAGCACTCTTCAGCTTGTTGCTTCAATTTCCGAGTCTTTTGGCCTTTCGGGCTTCCTGATCGCGATCGTGGTGGGGGGTCTCGTCGTCGCAGCCGCCGTCTCCGCCGTGACCGGCAGGCCATAGCGCCGGCGCCGGGACGGGGACGACACCGCGGAGCGGGTCCACGATCGCGGGGACCTCGGAGTTCGGATCGCGGGTCAGCGGCAGTGGTGGTCCGGGCGCCCGGGACGCGGGGTCACCGACGTCCCGTGGTCTCGGTGCTCTCGTCGGTCTCGGCCGGGACTGCCCGGTGGGCGGAGCGGCGCCGTCCGACCGCGACCAGCCTCGCGGCCGCAGGTTCATCTCGATCGTCACGGCGGTGGACAGGAAGCGGTGGCAGAGGTGGCCCATGGAGACGTCCATCGCCGTGGTGATCACCCCGCCGTGCATGGAGCCCTGCGGGTTGCACAGGTGGGCGGCATAGGGCAGGACGACGGTGCAGGTGCGGGCCTGGTCGTGGTAGCTGATGTCGAGGCCGAGGAAGCGGGCGAGGAAGAACTCGCCGAACTCGGGCCGCGCCGCCGGCGCGGCGCGCGCGACGGCGGGGTGCGCGTCCTGCGTGGCGGTCATCGGCGGAGTCACGACCACGTGAACCGCGGGGGGCGCTTCTCGAGGAACGAGCGCACCCCCTCGGCGTAGTCGGCGGTGTCGAAGGAGGAGTTGCGGATGCCTCTGGTTTCCTCGTCGTCGCTGCGCTGCCCGGCGACGACCCTGCGCACCATCTGCTTGCCCTGGCGGACGCTGAACTGCGCCCGCGTCGTCACCAGCTCGGCGAAGTCGTAGGTGAGCCGGGCGAGATCGTCTGTGCCGGTCACCTCGTCGAACAGGCCGAGCTGCAGGGCCCGGTCGGCGGGGATCTGTTGACCGGAGACCAGGATCCAGGTGGCGCGCGACGGCCCGACGAGGTCGACGACCCGCTTGGTGGACTCGAGGCTGTAGACCAGCCCGAGCTTGGCCGGGGTGATGGCGAAGCGGCTGCGGTCGTCGGCGAAGCGCAGGTCACAGGCCAGTGCCAGGCCGGCGCCACCGCCGATGCAGTAGCCGTGCACCATCGCGATCGTCGGCTTCGCCATCGCCTCGAGCGCCCGCTCCGCGGCGGCGACGTGCTCGTTGTAGCTGCGGGCCCGCTCGGCGTCGCCGCGCTCGCGCTCGAACTCGCTGATGTCGGCACCGGAGGCGAACGCCTTCTGCCCGGAGCCGCGGATCACGATGGCCTTCACGGCGGGGTCGTCATCGAGGCTGCCGAGCACGGCCGGTAGCTCCCGGTACATCTCGACGGTGATCGCGTTGTGGGTCTGCGGCCGGTTGAGCACGACCGTGGCCACGGCGTCTGCGCGCTCTACCAGGATGTGGTCGGACACGCTCAGCTCCTCTCGAGGTCCGGGTGGGCGTCATAGGCCACACCGCTGGCGAACAGCTCACCCAGCTCCGCATCGTCCACACCGGAGTCGCGCAGGACCTGGGCGGTGTGCTGGCCCAGCCACGGCGCCGGCCCGCGGACCCGGAAGTCCAGGTCGGAGAACTTCGTGGGCGGGCCGATCGTGCGCATCGCCCCGATCAGCGGGTGCTCCAGGTCGACGAGCATCCCGCTGGCCTGCACGTGCGGATCGGCGAGCGCCTCGTCATAGGTCAGCACCGGACCACCGGGCACGCCGGCCCGCTCCAGGAGCTTGATCCACTCCTCGGTCGCACGCATCGTCGTGATGCGCTCGATCTCCACCTCGAGCTCGTCGATGTGGTCCATCCGATCGGCGAGCGTGACGAAGCGGGGGTCCGTCAGCCAGTCGGGCCGGTCGAGCACATCGCTCACCAGCCGCACCCATAGCCGATCGTTGTTCGCGCCGATCGTGACGTACCCGTCGGCGGTGCGGTACGCCTGGTACGGCGTGGACCGACGGTGCCGGGTGCCGGTGCCCTGCGGCACCTCGCCTGTGGCGAAGTAGGCGCCGGACTCCCACACCGTCCACGCCAGGCCGGCGTCGACGAGCGAGATGTCGATGTGCTGGCCCGTCCCGGTGCGCGCCCGCTTGATCTGGGCGGCCAGCACCGAGTAGATCGCGGTGGCGCCCGCGGCGATGTCGTTGATCGCGATGCCGACCTTCGCTGGGCGGCCGCCGGGCTCACCGGTCATCCGCATCAGGCCGATGGCGCCCTGGGCCATGATGTCGAAGCCCGGACGGTCCCGGTACGGCCCGGTCTGGCCGAAGCCGCTGATGGAGCAGTACAGGACATCCGGGCGGGCCGCGCGCACCGCGTCGTAGTCGATGCCGAGCTTGCGCATCACACCTGGGCGGAAGTTCTCGATCACGAGATCGGCATCGCGGGCGAGCCGGAGGAAGAGCTCGCGGCCGCGGTCGCTCTTGAGGTCGATCGAAATGCTGCGCTTGCTCCGGTTCGGCATCGCGAACGGATAGCTCTCTCCGTTCACCTTCGGAGCCAGCCTGCGCGAGTCGTCCCCGGTGATCGGCTGCTCGACCTTGATCACCTCAGCGCCGAGCTCGGCCAGCACCATCGTGCAGTACGGCCCGGAGAGGAACCGGGTCAGATCGAGGACCCGGAAACCGTCGAGTGGGAGCATTTCCGTGCCTTCCCGTATTGTGGGATTGCATCCTGTTTTACGGGAAGCCTACGATCCCATGTGGCGCAGATCAAGGGAACGGAGGACGCCGACCTCCGAGAGAGCGGGGGCGAGGCGTGAGCACGGGGGACGAGCGGGCGTCGCGCACCGGCGTGCAATCCGTCGACCGGGCGGTCGCGATCCTGCGCTGCTTCGACGCCCGCCGGCCCGACCTCGGCATCAGCGAGATCGCCCGGATGACCGGGCTCTCCACGAGCACGACGCACCGACTGCTGGTCGCGATGCAGAGCAACCGGCTCGTCCGCCAGACCACCGACCGCCGCTACGGGCTCGGCCCGTTGCTGGTGCAGCTCGCCCGCAGCGGTGCGGTGCCGACCACGCTGCGCGACGCCGCACTGCCGTTCATGCGCGCGCTGCGCGATGAGATCGACGAGACGGTGGCCGTGCACGAACTGCTCCCGACCGGGGAGCGGGCGGTCGTCGACCAGGTCGAGAGCCGCCAGGAGCTGCGGCGGACCTACACCGATATCGGGGTGCCGCTGGAGCTGCCGCTCGGCGCACCGGGCAAGGCAATCCTCGCGATGCTCCGCCCCGAGCGACAGGACTGGTGGCTCGCCCGGCGCATCGACCCCGTGACCCCGCGGACTGTGACCGACCCCGACCGGCTCCGCGCTCAGCTGGTCGAGATCCGCGGCAGGGGCTGGGCAGAATCCCACTCCGAGCGCACCTCCGGCATTCGTGCGGTGGCCGCACCCCTGTTCGACCACACGGGCGAGGTCATCGGGGCGCTGGGCACCTCGGTCCCGGACGTGCGCATGGACGACGCGCGCACGGTCCGGATCGGCAATCGCGTCCAGGCGGTGGCCTGGCAGGTGTCGGAGGCTCTGGGGGCCACGGCTGGAGGCACCGCCCACACGGTCGTTGCCGCAAGGGAGGCGGGGGAGGACCCGCGGGCCGACGTCGAGTGGCTGGCCGGGTCGAGCTCCCCGAACGCCTGAGCTCCCGGCCCTCCGCGCGACGTCAGATCCGCCTGCCGGGCAGCCCCCGTGCGGCCGAGGCAGTGTGATCAGCCCCGACCGGTCGCCTCCGCCACTACCCGGTTCGAGAGTGCGCCGAGGCCCTCGACCTCAACGGTGATCGTGTTGCCGGGTTGTACCGGCTGCACGCCTTCGGGCGTCCCGCTGAGGATGACGTCGCCCGGTTCGAGGGTGGTGAACCGAGTGATGTACTCGATGAGGAAAGGGATCGGGAAGATCAGGTCCTTGGTACGGCCGTCCTGGCGGCGTTCGCCGTCGACGGTGCAGGACACCCCCACGTCAGTGGGGTCGTACTCGGTCTCCACCCACGGGCCGATCGGGCAGAAGGTGTCAAAGCCCTTGCCCCGCGTCCACTGGCCGTCGGATTTCTGGATGTCGCGCGCGGTGATGTCGTTACCGCAGGTGTAGCCGCCGATGACGTCCCAGGCATCGGCCGCCGCGACCGACCGGGCTTGCTTCCCGATCACGAGCACCAGTTCGGCCTCGGGATCCAGTCGCCCGGAGATCCGGGGATAGACCACCTCATCGTCCGGCCCGATCACGGCCGCCGGTGGTTTGAGGAACAGCAGTGGCTCGTCGGGCACCTTGTTGCCGAATTCCTCGGCGTGCGACCGGTAGTTGCGCCCGACGCAGAGCACGGTGCGAGGAGTGACCGGAGCCCGCAACGTGACCTCGTCGACTGCGCCGACGGACCGCCCGGTGGAGCGTAGGTCCACGAAGGGCGTTCCCTCAGCGGCGAACACGACGCCATCGGCGAGAATGCCCCACGAGGGTGGGCCGGTCGTCTGGTAACGAACGATCTTCACTGGATTCCTTTCTGCTCAGCAGTTGTTGTAGGCGTTGGTCCACAGCGTGCCCTCGGCCGGATCGCCCTCGCTGGTGGTGATCTCGACGTCGCGCATCGTCAGGCTGTCGTCCTGAGTGATGTAGCCGAACGCCTTGTAGACATGGTCGAACTGCACGGCGCTGGTCATTCCGCTCCGCGACTCTGCGGTCTGCATGATGGACTCCTCGTCCGACGCCGACGCCGGATCGAGCGCGACGGATCTTCATGCGGTGACCTCGGCGCCCGGCTTGTTGGGGGGCACGAGCGTGCTGACGGTGTCGCCCACCGAGCGTTTGTGCCAGAGAGCGAGTCTCGCCGCGCGCTTGGCGTCCCGCGCGTGCAGCGCGGCCATGATTCCCTCGTGCTCCGACTGGGAGCGGGCAAGGCGCTCGGGGACCATGCGGAACACTCGCTGGAACCCGGAGTGCCGCTGCCAGATGTCCATGGTGAGATCGCGGAGCATCTCGTTGCCACAGGCTGCCACAATGGTCTCGTGGAACTGGTGATTGAGATCCGAGAAGCGCGGGCCATCTTGCGCATCGACCGCTTCGCGCATCTGCACCATCAGTGAGTCGAGTGCATCCAGCTCCGTCGGCGTAATCCGTTCGGCGGCGAGTCCGGTGGCGATGCTCTCCAAATGACCACGGATGAAGTAGGTCTCCTCGATCTTGCGTTGAGTAAGTGTGGTCACCCGCGCGCCGCGGTAGGGGACCATCTCGACCAACCCGTCGCGCTCCAGCATCCGCAGTGCCTCTCGGACCGGGATATCGCTGGACTTGTATTGGTTCGCCAGGTCGCGGAGTACCAGACGCGTCCCGGAGGCGAGCTCGTTTCGCAGGATCCGCTCGCGAAGGGCGCGGTAGATGGTCTGCGACTTCAGGTCAGACACGATGGCGTCTCCCATGCGATGCGCATCTCAAGCAACATATCTGATATGATTCTGCGGATCAAGGGATCTCGGCGGGCTGTTTCCTCGTCGAGGGCGCGGGGCTGGGCGGTCCGCGCTGAGGGATCCCGATCCTGATCACCCGTGGGTATTGCGCCGGCCTGTCGTGGCCGGCAAGCCCGCGCTCTGTCGGGGCTACCAGAGCGTGTGTGGCGGGCCGTCCTGGCAGTGGGCCAGGATGGACGCGGTGGTGAGAGGGAGGAGGCCGGCATGGTGGACATCAACTGCGACATGGGCGAGGCGTTCAGCATCTACCGTTGCGGTGACGACGAGGGGCTGATGCCCTGGATCAGCGTCGCCAACGTGGCCTGCGGGTTCCACGCCTCGGATCCCCGCGTCATGCAGCAGACCGTGGCGCTGGCCAAGGAGCACGGCGTGCGGGTCGGAGCGCATCCGTCGCTGCCCGACCGCGAGGGCTTCGGCCGCCGTGAGATGAAGCTGGACCGCGACGAGCTCACCGCGTCCATCGTCTACCAGGTCGGTGCGCTGTCGGGGTTCCTGCGCGGCCAGGGCATGCAGCTCAACCACATCAAGGCGCACGGCGCGCTCTACGGGATGGCGGCGCGCGACCCGGAGGTGGCCGAGGCCGTCGCCGACGCCGCCGACGTCTTCGGCGTGCCGCTCATGGGCATGGCAGGCACGGTGCACGAGCAGGTCTGGGGTCCACGCGACGCGGGGTTCATCTCCGAGTACTACGCCGACCTCGACTACCGACCGGACGGCTCGCTTATCATCACGCGGGTGCACCAGGCGTTCGACCCGGCGGGGTCGGCACAGGGCGCTGTGCGCGCGGTGACCGAGGGCGTCGCCATGGCGGTGGACGGGACCGAGATCCCGGTGCGGGCCGACTGCGTCTGCGTGCACTCCGACACCCCGAACGCGGTGGACGTCGCCAAGGCCGTCCACGAAGCCCTGCGCCCACACATGTCAGTCTGAGAGGAGCCCCATGGCCCGGCACGAGGTCGTCTCGCCGATCCCCGGCGTGTTCTACCGCAGGCCCGACCCCGACAGCGACCCGTTCGCGGCGGAGGGCCAGACCGTCGGCGCGGACGACACCGTCTGCCTGGTCGAGGTCATGAAGTCCTTCCACCAGGTGCCCGCGGGGGCGGCGGGCACGGTCGTGGAGTTCCTCGTGGAGAACGAGGACGTGGTCGACGCCGGCCAGCCGGTTGCGGTCATCGAGGCGTCCTCGGACGGGGCGGGGTGAAGCGTCTCCTCGTCGCCAACCGCGGCGAGATCGCGGTCCGCATCATCCGCGCGGCCCGGGACCTCGGCATCTCCACGGTAGCGGTGCACAGCACAGCCGACGCGCAGGCGCCGCACGTACGCCTGGCCGACACGGCCGTCGAGATCGGTCCGCCGCCCGCGGGAAAGAGCTACCTGCTCGCCGACGCGATCCTGGATGCGGCCACGAAGACAGGCGCCGACGCCGTGCACCCCGGCTACGGGTTCCTCTCCGAGCGGGCGTCGTTCGCTGCGGCCGTCGCCGACGCCGGCCTTGCCTTCGTCGGTCCGTCGGCCGCGGTGATCGAGCAGATGGGCGACAAGGTGCGTGCCCGCCAGGTGGCCGCCGCAGCCGGCGTCCCGACCGTGCCCGGCACCCCGGGTGGCGTCGCGGACGTCGACGCCGCGGTCGCCGCCGCCGCCGAGATCGGCTACCCGATCATGCTCAAGGCAGCCGCGGGCGGCGGGGGGCGGGGCATCCGCGTCGTCGCGGACGAGGCGGGCCTGCGCTCGGCGTTCCCCGCGGCGTCGAAGGAGGCCGCCAGCGCCTTCGGCGACGGCGCGATGTACCTCGAGCGGTTCCTCCGCCGCGCTCGGCACGTCGAGGTGCAGGTGCTCGGTGACGGGCATGACGTCGTGCACTTGTTCGAACGCGAGTGCTCGCTCCAGCGGCGCAGGCAGAAGGTCGTGGAGGAGGCGGTCGCCCCTGGCATCGACGACGTCGTGCGGCAGGCGATGACGGCGGCCGCGGTGCGGCTGGCCCGTGAGGTCGGCTACACCAGCGCGGGCACTGCCGAGTTCCTCGTCGACGACGAGACCGGCGAGTTCTTCTTCATCGAGATGAACACCCGTATCCAGGTGGAACACCCGACCACCGAGCTGATCACCGGCGTCGACCTCGTGGCGGAACAGCTCCGGATCGCCGCGGGCGAGCCGCTGCGGTTCGTCCAGGACGCGATCGTCGCGCGCGGATCGGCGATCGAGTTCCGCGTGTGCGCCGAGGACCCCGCGAAGGACTTCCTGCCGTCGCCGGGCAAGATCGAACGCGTGGTGCTTCCCGCGGGGCCGTGGGTGCGCGTCGACACCTGGCTGGAGCCGGGTGGCACGGTTCCGCCGTTCTACGACTCCCTGCTGGCCAAGGTGGTCGTCTGGGGCGAGGACCGGGAGACCGCGATCCGGCGCGGGCGGCGCGCGTTGGCGGAGTTCGCCGTGGACGGCGTGCAGACCACCGCCGCGCTGGGGGCAGAGATCCTCGCCCAGGGCTGGTTCGCCGCGGCGGATTTCCACACTGGCGCGCTGGAGCACTGGTTGGCCGAGCGGAAAGAGGCAGCATCGTGACGGTGACGGACGTGCAGGCCGCCCGCTACAGCTGGGGCGGCGACGAGTTCGTGTTCGTGGAGCTGGCCGAGGAGATGAGCCTGCAGGCCAACTTCCGGGTCATGGCCATCACGAAGGCACTGCGCGAGAACCAGCCCGAGGGCGTGCTGGAGATCTGCCCGGCCAACGCGTCCTACCAGGTGCGCTACGACCCGGACGTGCTCGAGCCGCGGAAGCTGCTGGGCCTGCTGCAGGACCTGGAGAAGCAGGTCGGCGACGCGCACGACCTCGCGCTACCCACCCGGGTGGTGGAGATCCCCGTGCTCTACCGCGACCCGTGGACCACCGAGACGCTCATGCGCTTCCGCGACCGCCACCAGGATCCCGACGCCACCGACATCGAGTACGCGGCGCGGATCAACGGCTACTCGTCGGTGGAGGAGTTCATCGACGCCCACGCCGGCTCGCCGTGGTTCGTCTCGATGGTCGGGTTCGTGGCGGGGCTGCCGTTCAAGTTCCAGATGGTGCCTCGGGAGCGGGCGATCCTCGTCCCCAAGTACCTGCGCCCCCGCACCGACACCCCGAAGCAGACCGTGGGCTACGGCGGCTGCTTCGCCTGCATCTACTCGGTCCGCGGCGCCGGCGGCTACCAGATGTTCGGCATCACCCCGGCGCCGATCTACGACCCCACCCAGCAGCTGCCCGACTTCACCGACTTCATGGTGTTCTTCCGCCCCGGTGACATCGTGAAGTACACCCAGATCGACCGCGAGCAGTACGACGCCCACGTCGCGGAGGTGGAGGCGGGAACCTTCCGGATCCGGACGGCCCCGGCGGAGTTCGCGCTGCAGGAGTTCCTCGACGACCCCGACGGCTACAACGCCCGGCTGCTGGAGGTGCTGCGGTGATCGAGGTACGCAAGCCCGGCCTGTCCACCACGGTCCAGGACGCCGGCCGCACCGGGTACTACGACGTCGGTATCCCGCCGTCGGGTGCGCTTGACCAGTACGCGCTGCGTGGGGCGAACCTGCTTGTCGGCAACCCGGCGGGCGCCGCGGTGCTGGAGTGCGTCTACCTGGGGCCCGAGCTGGCGTTCGAGGCCCCCGCCGTCGTCGCGGTGGCGGGCGCGAGCATGATCCCGCGGGTCAACGGTGAGGAGCGGCCGCTGTGGGAGTCGTTCCCCGTGGCCGCGGGCGACGTGCTCGACTTCGGCTATCTGACCGCGGGCGCGCGGGCCTACGTTGCCGTCTCGGGCGGGATCGACGTGCCCCAGGTGCTGGGCAGCCGTTCCACCTACGGGCTCGGCGCCCTCGGCGGCTTCGCGGGACGCCCTCTGCAGACCGGCGACAAGCTCCCCGTGGGCGCGTCGACCGGCGCGAAGCCCGGCCGCAGCGTGCCCGAGGACCTGCGGCCGTCCTACTCCAAGGACGTCGAGGTTCGCGTCATGATGGGCCTCTACGACCACCGCCTCACGGCCGCGGGCCGGGAGAGCTTCCTCGGCACCACGTGGACGCTCACGCCGGTGGCTGACCGCATCGGCTTCCGCTACAAGGGCGCCGAGCTCGAGACCGTCGAGCGGGAAGCCCCGTTCGGAGCGGGGCAGGACCCGTCCAACATCGTGGACGCGCCGTACCCGATCGGCTCAATCCAGGTGCCCGGCAGCGTCGAGCCGATCATCCTGCATCGCGACGCGGTGTCCGGTGGCGGCTACATGATGGTCGCCACTGTCCTGTCCGGCGACCTCGACATCGTCGCGCAGTCGGCGCCCAACACGCGCACACGGTTCGTCGCGGTCGACCTGGACGGCGCCCTGGCCGCACGGGCCGACTACCGAGAGCGCTCCAGTCGGTTGACGGAGGCACTCCAGGGGCACCGGCCCGCCTGATCTGCGGGTAGAGGCTGTGACTGCACTTACCCACGCAGGCGCTGCGTGTTGAATCGTTGAACTCGTGACGGCAGGTTGACGGTGGCGCCAGCATTTGCCGGTCTGTCTCTGTGGATCGTCGGGCCGATCGGTCAGGTGATCCGCAGGGACATTGGAGCCGGTCGAACGCGGCGGGGAGCTGGTGTCACCATCAGTCATGCAGCATCGATGTGGACCGACAGCGGTCGCGGCCCGCGGGTGATCCGCGCGACCCCATGGTCGGCCGGCTCGGTGTCGATCCCGGCCGGGCCTGTTCGGCGAGCTTCTCCTCGACGGCGGCCCACACCTGCGGTTCCAACCGGCGCGCCGCCGGGCTGCGGAGCGCGTCGGCGTGACGCGGCGTAGGGGCACCGACGAGGTTCAGATCACCGATAGGCGAGCGCTGTGGTGGTGGCTTCACGTAGCACCTGCGCACTCTTGTCGAGCAGCTCGCGCTCAGTGTCGTCGAGCTTCGGCGTGATCGTGCGTATGACTCCAGCTGCGCCCAGCACCGAGGGCAGCGCCATGGTCACGCCATACTCGCGCCGGAAGGAGGCGACTGGCAGGACGGCGTGCTCGTCGGACAGGATCGCGTGGGCCAGCCGCCCGACCACGGCGCCAATTCCGTGCTGACTCGCGCCAATGCCGTCGATGATCGTGATGTTGCCGAAGCGCACCGTCGACTCGATGTCGGCGCGCACCGTCGCCGGGTCGCGGCCCGAGGCGGCGAAGACATCCAGGACGGGAGTACCACCCACGGTCGCGTTCGACCAGCAGAACACCTCCGATGTGCCGTGTTCACCGAGGACATACGCGTCGACGTCGGGCGTGGCGACGTCCAGCTCGCGGGCGAGGTGGAAGCGGAAACGCAGCGAGTCGATGACGGTGCCCGTCGAGACCACGTGGTCGTGGCCGGCCAGTTCGCGGGCGAGGTCGGCCAGTGGGTCCGGCGGATCTGTCACGACGAGGAGCGTGGCATCGGGAGCAGCCGCGACAACCGCTGGGACGATCTCCGCGTACGCGGCTGCGTTCTGCGGGACGAGGACGAGCCGCCCGCGTGGGTCGCTGCGGTCGGTCGCGCCGCCCGCCTTCTCGTTGACGCCGGCGGTGATGATGACCAGCTGCGCTCCGGCGAGCTCGTGGTAGTCACCCGCCAGTACGGTAGCTCCTGAAACGAGAGCGGCGGCGTAACCGGTGTCGGCGGCAAGGCCTGCGGCCTTTGTTCCGACGCGGTCGACGATCACAATTTCCGCCGCAGCGTCGCAGGTTCGTATCAGCGCTGTCACGGTGGCGGCACCAACTGCACCGGCGCCGATCACTCCTATCTTCATGACACTTCCTCTCTCGGTAGCCAGGCGTCCGCTGACCTCCTCGACACGTCTCTCTACTGACAGTGTCCTGGTCGGTCTGACCGCGATGAGCGATCCGTGACGTCGGCCACGGGGACTCAGACCGGAAGGGCGGGGACGAGTGGATCGGGCGTCTGCGGAGGCGGAGAAAGCGCCTACAGGGACCCGGCACAGACAGTGCTCGAGTCAGCTCCGGGCCGACCGGGCATTCCTGCGTCAACCAGACCAGCTGGAGTCCCGCGCAGAGGGTCCGGCTACCGGTGGGCCGTCGACTTCGTGATGCTGCCGTGGGTGGCGTGGTGGGCGGACTCACGTGCTGACAGGGTCCGAACAGTCCATCGGGTCGGAGTACGCAGTTGTGCATATTGCGTGCCGGTGGGCGTATCGACTGCTCGGAACTGCGCCCCCTCCATCGTGGAACGCGTCGAAGTCCCCGTTCCCCGGTCGTCGATGGTCCATTCGTCGGCCGCGCCACCGAGAGCGACAGGACGACCAGCCCTTGGCCGATCTCGCGCGGGCGGCGGTCGGAATCGCGGGCCGTACACGTGAGGCGAGGCTCGGGCTCGTCGCGGTCCGCCGCACCGCGACGGAGCCGGAGACGGGACCAGTCGAGCGTTTCTCCCGCCCTTGCGGCGCCCGCCGAGCTCACTGGTGGACAGGCGACTGGGGGAGCGCACTGGCCGACGGCAACGAAGCCGTAGCCCGCGCCGAGGCCCTCGGCCAACCCGGACCGCTGGCCAGGGCACTGGTCGCTCTCGGCCAGGATCGATGCGGCCCGCGGTCGCCTCGTGCTGGCCGATGAGCGGCTCCGCAGAGCACGCGAGTTGGCAGGTGCGACCCAGACCCCTTTCTCGACCACATCGCGTCGGTCGAGGGCTTTGCTGCTCTCACTGTCGGCGACCACACCACGGCAATCGAGATCTTGAAGCGCCCCGGCGAGGCGAACGCGATGGCAGCCGGAGATCCCGCCGAGGCGTGGATCCGCTCCGGGGCGCCTGCGTGGTGGCCGCGCATGTTGCTCTGCACGGCGGAGACGCTGCGGCGGCTACGCCGGCCTGCTGTTGCCTGAGCCGTTCGCGGGTGTTGGATCACGTTTCGGTGACGTGTCAGCGAAATGCTTGAGCCCTCATGCTTGCCAGGATAGGTTCTTCAGTACTCAAGCTCGGCGCCGGCCGGGCTGCTCACTCTGGAGTCCTGATGAACGTCGTCGCCTGGGTCTTGCAGATCGTGCTCGCCGTAGCCTTCCTGGCCTCGGGCGGAATGAAGGTCGTGCGCCCCAAGCCGGCACTCGTGTCCGCCGGCATGGGCTACGCCGACGACTTCACGGACGGCTCGATCAAGGCCATCGGTCTGATCGAGGTCATCGGAGCGGTCGGGCTGATCCTTCCCTGGCTCCTGGATGTCGTACCGATCCTCACGCCGATCGCGGCTCTCGGGCTCGCGCTCGTGATGGCAGGGGCCGTGGTTGTTCACATCCGCCGCAAGGAGCAGTTCGCCCCGGCGTTGGTGCTGGGCGTGCTGTCCCTCGTCCTCGCAGTCCTCCGCTTTGCCTCCTAGCAACGCCCCGCAGTGTCAGGTTTGCTGGTCTTCGGACCGCAGGGAACCCGGGGTGGCCTCGTGAGGATCATCCGCGTCGGTGTCCGGAGCCACCCGGACGCGGGAGGCACGGTGGCCGTCCAGTTCGGTGATGGTGAACCGGTGTTGTAGCGCGGGGATGCTGTCGCCGACCTCGGGAGCCCGGCCGAGCCGGTCGACGACGAAGCCGGCGAGGGTGTTGAAGCGTCCGTCCGGGAGCTCGATGCCGGTGAGCTCGTTGATGTCGTCGCGGTGCAGGAGCCCGTCCAGCTCGATGCTGCCATCGGCTAGGCGGCGGTTGGGTCGCCCACGGGGGTCGTACTCGTCCTCGATGTCGCCGATCAGCTCCTCGATGAGGTCCTCGAGGGTGACGATCCCGTCTGTGCCGCCGTACTCATCGAGGATGATCGCCATGTGCCCGCTTCTGCGCATCCGGGACAGCGCCGGCACCAGCGGCAGGTTGCCCGGCAGGAGCAGTGCTTCGCGGGTCAGCTCGGCCACTGTCTGCGGTGTGTCCTGGCCATGGTCGTGACGGTGCGCCGCTGTCAACACGTCCCGGACGTGGACCACACCCAGAATGTCGTCGGGCGACTCACCGATCACCGGGTAGCGCGAGTGCGGCCGTGCGGTGGCGTGGTCCGCGGCGTCGTGGGTGGACATCGAGCCGGCGAGAAAATCCACCTCGGTCCGCGGGATCATCACCTCCTGCAGCACCCGGTCGGTGGCGGTGAAGACGTCAGTCAGGACCCGGCGCTCCTCGGCCGTCAGCTCCTCATTGGTGCCGACCAGGTCGCGGAGCTCCGCCTCACTGACCTCGTCGGCCTTCGCGTGGGGGTCGATGCCGAGCAGCCGGACCACGGCGTTGGTGGACACCGTGAGCAGCCAGATCACCGGCCGGAAGAGCCGGGCGACCCAGTGCAGCACCGGGGCGACGAACAGGGCGACCGACTCGGGGCGCTGCATGGCCAGACGCTTGGGCACCAGTTCGCCGAGCACCAGCGAGACGTAGGAGACGGCGACGGTGACCACGACCAGGGCCAGGGAGCCGGCCAACCCCTCGGCCAGCCCCCAGCTGAGGAGCACGCGTTGGAGCTCGACCGCAAGGGTCGCCCCGCCGTAGCTGGCGGCGAAGAAACCCGCGAAGGTGACACCGATCTGCACCGCGGAGAAAAATCGGCTGGATTCCTCCCGCAGCCGGGCCACCGCACGACCGCGTTTACTCCGCTCGGCCAGCCGCCGGACCTGCGCGTCGCGTAGGGGCACCAGCGCGATCTCCGAGGCGGAGAAGAAGCCGCCGATCAGCACGAACAGCAGGACGAGGAACGCGTTGACGAACGTGCTGCTCATGGCCTCA
>JAODNO010000135.1 GCA_025465235.1 Pseudonocardia sp. | reverse complement strand
TTGGGCGCGGACTCGGCGCCGAAGAGGTTGAGCGACGGGTCGCCGTTGCCCTGGCCGATGCTGCCGAGCTCCTGGTCGTAGGTTCGGTTCTCGCGCACCACGTAGATCACGTGCTTGATCGGGCTCTGCTCGCCCGCGTTCCGCGGGATGATGCTGGTGCCCGACTGGGCACGCACCTTGGCACCGTCGCCGAACCCGTCGTTGCGCACCACCTGCTCGGTGAGCTTCTGCAGCTGACCCTGGTTGCCCGGTACGTCGAAGCGCGACAGCGTGCCCACCATCATCGAGCCGGAGTACTGGTCGGGCGCGGGGTTCCCGGCGTAGGGGTCGGGGCGGCCCGCCCCGTTGTTCGGTCCGGCCCCCAGCCCCTTCGCGTTCGTGACGAGCAGCCTGTCCCCCGCCGCCACAACGGCGGTGGGGTACCACCCCGTCGGGATGAGACCGCTGACCTTGCCGGTGGCGGTCTCGACGACGGCGACGTCGTTGTTGCCCGCGTTGGCGACGTAGAGCGTGCGCCCGTCCGCGGAGAGGGTGAGCGCATCGGGGTTGCTGCCGACCGCGGCACCGGGATAGGGTGCCAGGCTGATCGTGCGGGTCACGCGGCCGGCGGCGGCGTCGACGACGCTGACCTCGTCGGAGTCGCCGTTCGCGACGTAGAGGGTGGCGCCGTCGGCGGAGGCGGTGATGCGGTTGGGGTGGGTGCCCACGCCGATGGTGCCGCGCTGCACCGGCTCGGGTCCGCTCAGGTCCACCACCGACAGCTCGCTGCCGCCTTGGTCGGTGATCCAGGCGGTGCGGCCATCGTCAGCCACCGCCACCTCGTAGGGCCGGTGTCCGACCGCCGACGTGTGCACCGCGCCGCTCGCGACGTCGATCACGCTGACGGCGTCGGCCTGCTGATCGGCGACCACGAGCCGTGCGCCGTCGGGGGTGACGGCGATGCCGGCGGGGAACGGATTGACTTTCCCGCCCTTCGGGTTGGTGGTCGGCAGCGCGAAGGAGCCGGCCTCGGTCAACCCCGTGTCGCCGACGCTGTAGCGCCGGACCACGTTGTTCCCGCCACCGCTTGCGTAGAGCGTGCGGCCGTCGGGGCTGAACGCGAGCCCCGAGAACAGGGCGGCAGGGGTCTTGTAGCTCAGGGTCTGCAAGACCTTCCCCGAACTGGGGTCGACGACCTGCAGCGACTGCGCACCCTGGCCGTCGTTCGACACGACGAGGTGCTTTCCGTCGGGAGACAGGGCGGCGCCCAGCGGCAGGTCACCGAGCGGGCTCTGGTCACCTGCGGGGGTGACGGTGAAACCGATCGGTGTCACGGCTGTCCCGTCCGGGGCCGGCCCGGCCTGCTGCCGCCCGACCGCACTCGCCGTGCCCGCGACGGCCAGCGTGGCGGCGAGTACTGCTCCAACGGTCATCCAGTGTCGTCGTCTGGGTCCCACGATGTTGCTCCTTCCCGGCCGGCGAAGGCCGACCGAGGCGGGACGCTAAGCCTGCCGGGTGGCGCCGATGACGCTTTCGGGTGAACATCAAACAGACGCAGCGACACTGCGTGATCGGAAAAGGACAGATCGCGCGCGGATGGCGCTGAGCATCCGAAGGGTTCTCCGGGACAGTTCGGGTAACCCCGCCCGGCGTGGCACAGGAGGATCGAGGATCGAGTGATGGCTAGCAGCAGCGCGGACACCGGTGGGGCGAGAGCTGATTCCGCGACCCGGCGAGCTTCACACCGGGGGTCGCACGGCGCTGCCTGGGGCCTCCCAGCTCTGCACGTGCCGGGCCGTCGCGGCCCGCGCACAGGAAATGTTCGGACGCCGCGGGCGTGAAGGAGTGATCGGAGCATGCCATCAGTGACCCCCGACGACCGAGCCTGGCCTCCGGTGCTCAAGGCCAGGTGGCTCACACAGACATTCGTGCACTGGCCGTATCCCCCGGAGAAGATCCAGGCAGTTCTGCCCCAGGGACTGGTGGTGGATCGGTACGACGAGATGGCGTGGGTGACCCTGACCCCGTTCCTCATGGCCGATGTTCGGCCGCCCGGCGTGCCACCGGCACCAAAATTCACGACGTTCCCCGAGACGAATCTGCGCACCTACGTCCACGGGCCGAACGGGCGTGACGGCGTCTGGATGCTCTCCATCGAGGTCGCGAGCGCGATGATGCTGGCAGCCGGCCGCGTGGTGGGCGCCCCCTACCACCTCGGCGACCTCAGCCTGTTGGAACACGGCGGCAACATCGTGTACGCGGGGACTCGCCGTGGCGGCGCCCCCGGATACCACCTGGTGATACGGCCTGGCGAACGAATTCGACCGTCCGACCGGGATATCTGGCTCACCTCGCGATGGCGCGCCTACACCCGACGCCTAGGAGTGCTGATCGAGACCCCGGTCGAGCACGAGCCATGGCCTCTGTCCAGCGGCGTCATCGAGCAGGAATCCGAGACGCTGGTGAGCGCCGCGGGCCTCCCCGCACCGGCCGGTGACCCAGTGGTCCACTTCTCCGAAGGGGTCCAGGACGTGCGGGTGGGAGGCCCACGCCCCCTCCTCGGCCACCGCGCAGAAGACACCGACGCGCCGCCGGGACGTCCAGGACGCGGCGCAGGGCGGACGGCGCCATGAACACGGAGGCGATCGACGCAGGCCGTGCGTGCACATTCAGCCCGACCGCCCGGCCACCCCGATGAGCTGCGCGAGCGTGCACTGCTCGCGACGGACGATCATACGAGCTGCCGCACGGCCAACGCGATGATCAGCGCGCTTGATGCCAGCGCGGTCGACAGACGGCCACGTGGTCCGGTCAGGAACCGTCCGAGTAATGCGCCGCCACATGCCAGGGCGAGTTGCCAGCTGGCCGACGCGATGAACGCAGCGGCCACGAACACGGCTTGGTCCCCAGTGGAGCAGGCAACACCTTCCTGTGAACCGAGGACCAGCGCCGCGAAATAGATGACGGTGAGTGGGTTGACGATGGTGATCGCGAGGAGGCTCGCATAGGCACGGACCGCGCCGGGCGGCGTGGGAGACCGCTGTCCGGGCGAGGCACCGGTGCGCGACTGGTGAATCGCGATCACCGCCACCCGCAACGCGACCGCGAGGAGGACGACGGCCGAGAACCACCTCAGCGGCACCGCGATCGGCTGGATCAGCCCGACGATCGCGACGCCCCCCAGGACCGCGACGAGGGCGTAGAGCCCGTCCGCTGTCGCCACTCCCAGGGCAGCAGCCGCGCCGACCCGCAACGATGTGCGGGCGGTGAGCGCGACGATGTACGTGGCAACAGCTCCGACCGGCAGCGCGATTCCGTAACCGGCTATAGCGCCGGCGACGAAAGGGCCCGTCATCGCAGCGCGGTGATGGGCCCTCCTGGTGGGAGGGGCTGCTGCTCTGCCGGCGCGGGAACGGCAACGGTCCGGGAGGGCAGCAGGTTTGTCGAGCGCATGGAGTGATCATGTCCGGCTGTCTGTTCACGTGCACACGATTTACCCGGGTCGAATGCGGGCACAGCTGCGGCCCGTGGCACCGGCGCGCGAGGTCTGGCCGGGTTTCGGGCCCCGGAGCGGGGGTACCGCTCGGCCTCGGAACCGCCGTCGGGCGGTCGAGTTCTGGAGGTTTCGTGAACATCGGCATCGGCCTTCCCGCGGCCGTCCCCGGCACGGACGGCCCCACGATCATCGAGTGGGCGGAGACGGCCGCGGAGGTGGGCTTCTCGAGCGTCGGCGTGCTGGACCGCATCGTGTACGACAGCTACGACCCGATCGCGGTGCTCGGCGCCGCGGCTGCCGTCGCGGACGTCCGGCTGCTCGGGGCGGTGCTGCTCGTCCCGTTCCGGGGCGGCGGCGCCGTGGTCGCGAAGCAGCTCGCCAGCGTGGACCGGCTGAGCCTCGGGCGGCTCACGGTCGCCGTCGTGGTCGGTGACCGCCAGGACGACTACATCGCCTCCGGGGCCGACTTTGAGCGGCGGGGTCACGATCACGACCGGATGCTCGAGGAGATGCACCTGACCTGGCGGGGGGCGGCGGCCGGCGTTACCGGCTCGATCGGCCCACCGCCGGCGCAGCGCGGCGGCCCCCCGGTCCTGGTCGGCGGGTACGGGCCTGCGGCGATCCGCCGGGTCGTCCGGCACGGCGCCGGATGGATTTCGGGCGGCGGCGGGCCGGAGGCGTTCGGCCGCACCGCCGACCTCGTTCGTGCGGCCTGGACCGGGGCCGGCCGGGAGGGGGTGCCCTACCTCGCGGCGATCGGCCACTTCGCGCTCGGCGAGCACGCACGCACCGTCGCCCGTCGCTACCTCACCGACTACTACGGCTTCCTCGGCGGGGACGCGGCCGAGACCATCGCCGCACGGGCCCTCACCGACACCGAGACCCTGCAGCGTGAGCTCAACGGGTACGCCGAAGCCGGTTGCGACGAGCTGGTGCTCTTC
This sequence comes from Pseudonocardia sp., assembly GCA_025465235.1. Taxonomy (GTDB): domain Bacteria; phylum Actinomycetota; class Actinomycetes; order Mycobacteriales; family Pseudonocardiaceae; genus Pseudonocardia. The sequence goes on along the minus strand of JAODNO010000135.1, from coordinate 16,254 downwards.
CCCTGCTCCGCCGACCCCGACGAGATCGACCTGCTCGCGCGCGCCGCGTTGACGGCAGAGACGGCACGCTGACGCCGCCTAGGCTCCGTCGAGAACTGGCGCGCCCTGAGGGTGCGCCCTCGCGTGACTGCTGCGCGGCCACCAGCCCGTACGGGCCCGACGACCAACTGGGCGCGCTCAACAAGATGACCTCGGCCTCGCAGGCCGAGATCCTCGCGCGTGCCGACGAAGCGATGGTCTATGACCTGAGCATCGACTACTTCGTCGGCATGCCGAGCTTCCAGGCCGCTGGTGACCTCGCTACCAGATCTATTGGAGTGATCGACAGAGGAACTCGGGCTGTCGACGAATGCTGTCATGATCGTCTGGGCGCAGCCGGACGTGGGCAGGACGCCGTGGCCCACCCCCGGGAATCGCAGGACCACCGAGTTGCTCAGTCCCGGGTCAACTGTTCGACCCATGAGGGCGCGGTGCTGGAGTTGAACGTGCCGGTGAGGATGAGCGTGGGCACGGTGCTGACCACGGGTGCGGGTGATGCCGGATCGACTTTTCGAGGCCCCAGGCACGGCACTCGTCGAAGAACGAACTTCCGGTCGGAGCTATCCGCAGCACCGGGTCGAGGAGCCCCGGCATCGCGATTCTCGCCTGTGAAAATGCCTAGTGCCTTCGAACCGCTGGCGGGTGCTTCCCAGCACTTGTCAACGATATTCAGACTTGGCGGCACCACGGAGTCGAGGACCACCGATCGAATCCCGTCGACGGTGCCTGATAGACGAGGCCGACGGCTTGGGCAGTGAACTCGTCCATTTCCGGGCAGCTCAGGTGCGGATCACCGTGCAGCGTGCCCCGCTGGTTGACGAAGATGACATCGCGGTCGGCGTTCATGCCGCCGGCCACGACGCCCGGCGCTCCCAGCGTCCCGGCGCCGCCCGGACCCCCGGCCAGGAAGACGACGGGGTCAGGTTTCGGCGCTGCGCTCGCACCCTTCACCCGCGCCACCAGGATCCGGACCGTGCGCCCGTTCGGCACTCTCCGGCTCTCGGGCACGGTGAGGTACCCGCAACTGTAGTTCGCCCCCAGGTCGGCCTCGGGCACTCCAGGAAAGTTAGGAACAGGACAGGCCGCGGATCGATACGAGGCGTTCCCGGCCTGCGGTTGGTCGCTGGTACCGGCCGTGCATGAGGAGAGGAGGCCGACCGTGGCCAGCATCGCGAGCGCGGCCGGAGACCGGAGGACGGTCCATCGAGGCCCCCCTCTCTCACGCGCGAGCATAGCGGCGCTGAAGCGGTCCGGGGCGGCTGACCAGGTGCTCACCGCTGAGGCCGAATGACCTAAGAGCCCGTGACCCTCGTCTCCAGCCGTCGAGCTGCGGAACCGCTCTCACCACTTGCCCACCGATCGGGCGGGGTGGTCACGGCGGGTTCCCTGCGGTGTCTCCGTCAACCCCGCCGCCCGGCCCTCCGCGGTGGTGTCGAACGGCCGACGCCATCGTCCGCCCGGCGCGAGTACCTCTTCGAGGAACGCACCGCGCTCCAGGTGGGACGGTCACCGGTGGCGAGCCTCCATGAAGTCGCGCATGATGATTCCCTCCGCAGGCTCCAGACCGGAGGAACCCATCATGGCTGTTGAGAACGACCTGGCAGACATCAAGGGCATCGGCCCGAAGCACGCCGCGATGCTCAAGGAGATTGGCGTCGACTCGATCAAAGAGCTGCGGCACCGGAACGCTGCCCGTCTCAAGGAGATGATCGAGACCCGACACGGGAAGGTGATCGGCGTGTCCGAGCAGACATGCCAGGGCTGGATCGACGCAGCCAAGGCACACGCGACTACTTGACGGTCGGCTCCCGCGGGGTGAACTGCCAGGTGGAACGGCGGGTGCGTGACGCCGACAGACTTCGGTGATGTCCAAACGGATGCGCCCGCCGTATCGCAGGGAGGCTTGCTGCGATTGCGCTCCGGTTACCGCCGCTCGCGGTGGACGACCATCGAACGGGCGCCGATTCGGCCGCTCGATAGGAGCGAGCGGCCGCTCGGCGGGGTAGCCAAGCGCGACGAGGTAGGCGGCAGAACCCGTCCTCCGGGAAACCCGAGGAGGGTGCGGGCGAGATCCTGGTCAGCCACCGCGGTGTGCCCCGTTCCGATTCCCAGGTCCGTGCCTCGAGCATGAGGCTCATGGTCGCGTGGCCGAGGTCGTACTCGATCAGCTCCCGCCGCCGGTCGTCCTGGGGGACGGCCACTCCCGCGACAGGTGCTTCATTCCGGCAATCGGGAGGAAGGACCACCGCAGGAAGACCGCAGGAAGGGCACAGGTCTCCCCGCTACGTCGCTGGCGGCGATCGCGGCGCCGGCAGCGGCCGCTGCCCACCATACTGAGCGGGGTACGTGTAACGCGTTCCTCCTGGTCGCCAGCGCCGACGCGACGACGGTCACCACTGCGGAGACAACGAACGAGCGTGTGCGCTGCTTCATGGAACGAACGCCGGCAGTTGGCGCGGAGAGTGGGTGACCCGGCGGTAATCCCCCGTAACCCCACCGGTAATCCCGATCCGACAGCGTGCGTTGCATGGACGCCGCGAACCGGGGGTCTTCGCCCGAGATCATCTGCTCGATCTCCTGTAAGACCCGACGTTCCCGCTCGCTCAACATGACGACCTCCTGATTTCGCCGCACCCATTCGTCCCTGGGATGTGCTCCGGCGCCTCGCCGACCGGTGGCGCAAACGCCAATGGCGGCACCAGCTGATCGAGCCCGGGCAGGCCCTCGCGGCTGGGCGGGGCGGCGCCGCCCAGCCGGGTCAGGCCGCCTGCAAACCCGGGCAGCCAGCGCTGCACGAGGCCGCGCGCGACGACGGTGCAGTCGAACAGGGTCAGCGCGCGCCCGGTCTCCCAGTAGGCCCGGCCGCTCAGGTTCGCTACCCGCTCGCCGTGGCACGCCATCGAGACCCCGTGAAAAAGGAACCGCTCGACGCGCAGCGGGTCGCCCAGCGCGTCGACGCGGAACCGCGCGGGAGCGCACCCACGCGGGCTTGACCCACCGTCTCTCCGCTCAACACCGGCCGGCCGTACAGATGCTCCGCCGCGCGGGCGACCTGCCCGTTGGTCCACTCCCCCCGTTGCCCACGCTCGGGGCGCGGTCGCGGGAAGGCATGGAGCAGCAGGTTCAGCCGGCCTGCGAGCATCGAGCCCTGTACCTGTCCTCCTCAGGACGATCTTCCAGGCACGAGCCGATCGCCGACGCCTGTCCTCCCCGTGCAACGACCCCTGGACCGCCGGCGTCCTGCGCACCCTGCGGAGCCCTGTGATAAAGGAAGGCTTCATGACGACGACGGCCCCCACCCGCGCGTGTCGGGTCGGAAATCGTGTATCCAAAGCTCAGTCGCAGTCGCCGCTCGGCTTCTTCTCATCCGAGTGCTTGTCGTGCCAGCTCACCGGGCGACTGCCCTTATCGTCGTCGTCCTTGTCGGACCTCGGCTTCGGTGCTTCCTTGCAAGCCTTCTGAAGTGTCAAATCAAACTTACCCATATCATCCCTTCCTCACCTTCCGCAGCCTCGGGGAGCGAGGTCCGTTTCGTGACCTTGGAGATAGAGGTCACGGCCATGTTCGAGTGGCAGAACTAAAGATTGCACACTCGCCTATGCGAATCCTGTGTGGTGAGTAAGAATTTGCCGCAGCCGCCCATCCTGCCACGGCTCTACATGCACCGGCGGTGGCCCGTACAGTCCGGTGATTGCTGTACTCCCTGCTGTACTGCAGCGCTCCGGAGGCCCCCTTGTGTGTCTGAAGTTGCAGCAGCTCAGATGGTGGGAGGGTGGCTTTGAAGGGCCCCGTCCACAAATAGTCCATCGGACAGGAGCTCAGTAGGTGGAGCACCGGCCCGGATCCAGACCTACAGGGGCCGGCGGACCGCGCGTTGCCCTCGCAGACCCACCGATTGCCGCGGCTATCACGCGGATCTTCCACGCCGTCGCTGTTCAAGCGCCCCACGCACCGCCAGCACCATCGGGGTCGTGTGGTGAACAAGCATTGCGACACTCTGCGGAGGCTGCCCGACCCTGAGCGTGTCGTGCCAGGGCGAGTGACGGCCAGCTGGACGCCGACTACGAGCGGGCAGCTGGCCCCCCGCCCTGACCAGGTCGGGCACCCGGTGTGAGGTCACCGCCCCGGCGCCGCGGAAGGCGATGCGGTCGACGGCAGCACACCACCGTCACGACTCGACGTGCACGGTGACCACTTCGCAGAAGCCGGTCCAGGCGTCGATGTGGGCAAGCGGCTGGTGCGCCTCGTGCCGGAGTGCCCCAAGGGTCCGAGTCGGGGTTGTTTCCAGGGCTCGCCCCGAGGCGTCGATGCACGGCTTGCGGCAGATTCGTGGACATGGAACCGACGACCGACACGACAACCCGAATGCCGTCCGACGCCGGCGCCGAGCCGCCCGTACCGCCGTTCGCCGAGCAGGCCTTTCCGCCGCCGTCGGACACCGTGCCACCCGCGGCCGAGCCCCGGCCGAGCTTCCGCCTGCGCCGCAGCCGCACCGATCGCATGATCGGCGGCGTCTGCGGGGGGCTGGCCGAGAGTCTGGATGTCGACGCCGCCCTGCTGCGAATCGGGCTGGTCGCCCTGACGGTGCTCGGCGCGGGATCCGGCTTGATCCTCTACATCGCTGCGTGGATGCTCGCCCCCGAGACGGACGGCCCCTGACCTCCAGGTGCCGGTCAGGCTCGTGGGCCGGGTGCCGGATCTGTGCGCAGGGCCGTCAGCCAGCTGATTGCCCGTACCAGCTGAGGACACGCAGCGGGCGTCGCGTGTTCCGTCGTCGGAATGGTCGCCTTCACCGGAATCATCGCTCCGCGCGGGGAAGTACGCGCCTCCCTTCCACTGGCCGTCTGCGCCCTGCAAGGCAGGCAGCCGCGCACCCCACCCCTCGGTCGCCACCCGCGCCCGCTCCCCCACCACAACCTCATCCGGGGCATCGGCAAGATCACGCAATGCCTGCCACCGGATGGACGGGTCGGAATCGAGCGTCCAGTCCAGCACGGAGCCGCGTTCGACGACCCACCACTTCTTACTCGGGCTGCAACGGAAGCTCGACGACAATCGCCGTCCCCTCCCCAGGCCGACTGCTGACCTCGATCGACCCACCCACGGCCTGCACGCGGTCACGCAGGCCGATCAGACCCGAACCTCCCGCGGGATCGGCGCCGCCGACGCCGTCGTCGCGAATCGAGAGGTGCAGCAGGACGTCGCGCTGTTCGACGGTGACGTGCGCGTGTGAGGCCCTGGCGTGCTTGGTGGTGTTGGTGAGCGCCTCGGACACGACGTAGTAGGCCGCCACCTCGATCGGATCCGCGGGGCGCGTTTCGGTCTGGATATCGAGTTCCACCGGGAGCGCGGCGCGGCGGGCCAGGGTGCGCAGGGCCGGGCCCAGCCCGCCCTCGGACAGGATCCCCGGGTGGATGCCGCGGGCGATCTCGCGAAGCTCCTCGATCACCCCGCCGAGCTCGTCGGCGACCCGACCGATCTGGGTCTGCAGCTCGGGCAGCTCGGCAGGCACGGTGGTCTGGGCCAGGCGCACCGCGAGGTCGAGCGCGACCAGTCGCTGTTGGGCGCCGTCGTGCAGGTCGCGCTCGATCCGGCGCCGGGCACCGTCGGCGGCCGCGACGATGCGGGCCCGTGAGGCGGTGAGCTGGGCGCGGCTGTCGGCGTTCGCGATTGCGGTGCCGACGAGCTCGGTGAAGCCGGCCATGCGCTGTTCGGTGTCGGCCGGGAACCGCCCGCGCCGCCTCCCAATGCCGATCCCACCCCAAAGTTGACCCTCGACGACGATCGGCGCCGCGACCCCTGACTGGAGTCCCAGCCGGCGGACGGCGTCACCGGACGAGCCGGAACCTTGGCTGTAGTCGTCGCAGCGCGCCGGGCGGCCGGTGCGCAGGACCGCCGCGATGGCCAGGGGCGGCTCCGGCTTCCAGCGACTTCCCACCGCCACCTCGTCGGGGTGGCCGTCGACGCGGGCGAGGACGGTCGTCGCGCCGTCGGGATCGAGGCGGGCGATCGTGGTGGCGTCGGCCCCGAGGACGCGGCCGACCTCCTGCGCGACGGCCGGGAACACCTCGGCCGGTGGCAGCCCACGAGCGACCAGCGTGGCGACGCGCCGCAACGCGGCCTGCTCGTCGGCGAGCACGCGCAGTTCCTCGCGGCTCGCGGCGTTCGCGGTCGCCAGCCTTTCGGCGTCGCGGGTGCGGCGCGCGGCCAGGCCGACTACCGAGCTGACCGCGCAGGCGACGAGGACGAACGCGACCAGGGCCACCACATCGTTGAGGTCGGCGACGGCGAAGCTGTCCGGTGGAATGAAGTAGTAGGCCAGCAGCGCCGCGGCCGCGACCGCGGCGGCCAGCGCCGGGAGCAGCCCACCGACCAGCGCCACCACCACGACAGCGATGAGGTAGAACAGCATCCGGCTGGGCAGGTTCAAGATGTCGCGAAGCTGTGCCAGACCTGAGGTCAGCACGGGAAGGAGGACCAGCCCGGTCAGCGCGCCGGCGAGTCGTCGCCGAGGGGACAGGCCCGCGCGCAGTGCGGGCAGCCGTCGTCGGTTCGCGGCGGGCCCGGGGCAGACGATATGCAAGTTGGGGTCGGCCTTCCCGTCCGGTGCCAGGCGGTAGCGCCGGTCCCTGGTGGTCGGCAACTGGGACAGCCAGCCCCGACGGCCAGCGCCCAGGACCAGCTGGGTGGCGTGCTCGGCGCGGGCGAAGTCCGCAACCCGGGCTGGCTGCTGGACGTAGCAATGACCGATGGTAGACGCAGCGCCGACTCGACTGGCGACCCGCGGGTCCTGGCCGTCGCTGGACTGAGTGCGCCCTGGGTGGCAATCAGGACAAACCGTACGCAACGCGAAGCGCACCTCTTCACCGGTCTGCCCCGCTCGCTGCCCGCGGTCCGGTGCTCTCCGAGATCGGAGACCACGACGGTCTCGGGGCGCCGAGACGCCTGGTCGCGTGTGCTCCCGGCTGCACGCGGCGGTCGGCCGGTTGTCTCCAGGGGCCGAAGCGGGGTGACCGAGTTGGCCGGAACAGGTCGGTGCCTCAGGGCTTCGGGGCGCGCGACGCTGGATCGTCCATTCGGCGAGGAGGATCCGCGGTGCAGTACGAGGAATTCCTCGACCGGTCGTCGGGAGCGGAGGTGTCCCGGGACGACGCCGAATCGCTCACGCACGCGTTCGGGAACGCTGCGGCAGCATAAGCATCATTCCTAAGAAGGAGAGATCGCCTGGTCCCGTTCGCGGTGAGGGGTAGTCGCAGAAGATGACAAGCATTGCAGGCGAAAGCGCCCCGCGGTCAAGCGCTCCTGGCGCCTTTTCGATCGGGGTCCTCGGCTCTTACGGGGGGCTCAATGTCGGCGACGAGGCCATTCTCGTCTCGGTGTTGGCGGGGTTGCGGGCGCTGCGGCCGCAAGCGCGCCTGATGGTGTTCAGCCGCAACGCCGAGCACACCCGTGCGCACTGCTGGGTCGACGAGGTGGTGGCGTTGGAGCAGGCAGACCGTCGGGAGCTGGCAGCCGCGGTGAGCCGGCTGGACTTGCTCATACTCGGGGGTGGCGGGTTCGTCTACGACGGAGAGTGCCAGCGCTATCTGCGGGTTGTGCAGGCCGCGCACACCGCGGGCGTGCCCGTGTTCGTGCACGCGATCGGGGCCGGACCACTGACCGACCACGGCGACGGCGGGATCGCCCGCAATGCGCTGCAGCGGGTGCAGGACCTCGTGGTCCGCGACCAGGGGTCGAAGCACGTGCTGGAACACGTCGGCGTCGACACCGATATCACCGTGACCGCCGATCCGGCGCTACTGCTGCGACCCGCCGTTTTCGAGCGGGAGCGCCTGGACCGGGAGGGGATCCCCGACGATGTCCGGCTGGTCGGGGTCTCCGTCCGTGAGCCTGGTCGCGCCGCAGAGTTCCTCGACGAGGACGGCTACTACGACCTGCTCGCCGTGGTCTCGGATTTCTTGGTGCACCGGCTCGACGCGCACTTGGTGTTTCTACCCATGGAGCGCAACGACCTCCGGCACTCCCACTCCGTGCTGTCCCGTATGACCGACCCCGCACGCGGGCGCATTCTGCACGGCCCGTTCCAGCCCGCCGAGGTGCTCGGACTGATGGAGCACCTGCACCTCGTGGTCGGGATGCGGTTGCACTTCCTGATCTTCGCTGCAATGGCCGGAGTGCCGTTCCTGCCGCTGCCCTATGCCGGCAAGGTCTTCGACTTCGCTTGTGCCACCGGAGCTCCCGCATTGCGGGGCGTCGCGCGCGAGCACGCCGGGCCCCTGCTGTCGGACATCGACCGGCTGTGGGACGAGCGCCCGATCCGCCTGGGCCTCATACGGGATCGGGTGGCGGTGCTGACCGAGCGTGCACAGCACACGCGGGACCGGCTCGGACACCTGCTCGACGAACTCGACCCACAGCCGCTGGCCGCGGGGGTCGGTGACGGCGGGGCGGCCTGATGCCGCCGCTGCCGCGGCCGGCACAGCGCACCGAGGTCACCCTGCCGCCCCGGACCGGCCTGCTTGCCAGCAGCACGGATGTGCTCGTCGTCGGTGGCGGCCCGGCCGGCTTCGGCGCAGCCATCGGGGCGGCCGATGCGGGCGCGGAGGTCGTGCTGGTGGAGCGCTACGGCTTCCTCGGTGGTAACGCGACGGTGGCACTGGTCATGCCGCTCATGTCGTTCCACAACGAGAGGAAGCAGGCTCTCGTCAATGACAGCACTCGAATTCTTCCGACCGATCACGGTGAAGGCGAACCCGTCGTGGCCGGGGTGCTAGGCCGGATGCTCCAGCGGCTCACCGCCGAGGGTGGCGCCATTCCGCCCTCCCGGGAGACGGGCTACACCGTCCCGTTCGATCCCGAGCAGCTCAAGCTCGTCCTGCAGGACATGCTCGACGAAGCGGGGGTGCGGGTGCTGTTCCACTCCTTCGCTTCCGGCACCGCTCCCGTCGACGACGGGCACCGGGTGGTCTTCGAGACCAAGTCGGGGCCGATCGTCATCGACGCCAGGGTTGTCGTGGACTGCACCGGTGACGGCGACGTGGCCGCGGCGGCAGGCGCGCCCTACGACGTGGGCCGCGAGGAAGACGACCTGGTGCAGCCGATGACGCTGCAGTTTCGCATGGTGGACGTGATGACTCCTCAGTTCGCCCACTACGTCCGCGACCACCCGGAGCAGTGGCGCGGGGTCCATGGCCTGTGGAACCTGATCCGGGACGCCACCGAGGCCGGGGAGCTTGAGCTGCCGCGTGAGGACATGCTGTTCTTCGGTACGCCACATCCGCGGGAGATCAGTTTCAACTCGACTCGGGTCACCGGGGTCCTCGCCACCGATGTATGGGATCTCACCTGCGCAGAGGTGGTCAGCCGGCGGCAGATGGCGCAGATCGCGCGGTTCGTCCGTGATCGCGTGCCGGGGTTCGCCGAGGCATACGTCGCGCAGAGCGGCATGATCGGTGTGCGGGAGTCGCGGCGGTTCTGTGGCGACTACCAGATCACCGGACATGATGTGCTCGCCGGGCGGAAGTTTCCCGATGGGATCGCGCAGTGTGCCTATCCGGTGGACATCCACAATCCGGAGGGCTCCGGCACGCTGCTTCGACGAGTGCCGCCGGGAGAGTCCTACGACATACCGCTGCGCAGCCTCATGCCACGGGAGGTCGACGCCCTCATCGTCGCCGGCAGATGCATCTCCGGCACTCACGTGGCGCATTCGTCATATCGGATCATGCCGGTGTGCATGGCGACGGGCCAGGCGGCCGGCGTGTGCGCCGCGATCGCCGTCAGGACCGGGCGGCAGCCGCGAGACGTGCCGGCTGCGGACGTGCAACGGGTGCTGCGCGCGCAAGGCGCGCGGCTCCGCGACGGGCTCGGGGAGTAGCCCGTTCCGACGATCACGGTCTCGTGATAGATGTGGACCATGGCTCGACAGCGATCAACCTATCTCGATCGCGGAGGCGCAGTGCTCCGGAGCGGCTGGGGCAGTTGCGGGGAGGATCCGCCTGCCCTGTTTCGACGCCGGGAGGGTGATCACGCGGCGTGGCTCGCGCTGGCGGCGCGTCGGCGCCCCTTCGTAGCGCAGCCCGGGTAGCAGGTGTTCGCGCTTCATGATCACGCTGTGCGGCGCGACGTAGGTGTGCGCGCCGATGTCGGCGCCGTAAAGAGGCACCGTGCTGTCGCCGAGTGTCGACCATGCGCCGACACGGACGTGGTCGATCTTGAGTACGCGGTCCTCGAACGTGTGCGCCTGGAACATGGCGCTGACGGTGGCGCCGTCGCCGATCTCGATCATGTCCGGGTCCACGACCTGCGCGAACCCGCGACCGAGCACCACCCGCTTGCCGATCTTCATGCCCATGCGGCGCAGGTAGATCGGCAGCAGGAGCGTGCCCTCGAGCGAACCGAGCACGCCGCCGGCGATCACACCCCACGCCACGTAGAGGAAGTCCCAGCGGCTGCACCAGCACGACCACAGCGGGTGAATTCCGGGCCGTACCCGTCCCAGGAGCGCCCACTTCAGGGCAACTACCACGAAGCACAGCAACGATGCGCACGCCAGCACGACCGCGGACGTTCCCGCGACGACGAACATGTCGAACGGCAGGAGGGTCGAGGCCAGGACCGTGCCGCAGACCCAGACCACCGCCACCATCAGCGGGACGATCGGCAGGGCGAAGCGCAGCCACTCCCAGAACATCCGTGAAGCAACCCGGGTCCACGAGGGGTCGTGGGTCAGTGTCCGGTCGACCTCGACGATCTCCCGGCGCGGCAGATCGAGCGGTGGATGGCCGAACCAGGAACTGCCCGCCGTCATGATCCGATCGTCGGCGGGCGTGCTGATCCCGATGAGGAGGTCCTGGGGAAGATGCTGACCCGCCGCGATGACGACGTGGTTGCCCAGGAACGTGTTCCGCTCCAGGTTCACCTGTGCGAGCGTCACGGTGCCCTGCTGGATCCGGGGGCCGCCCAGGTAGATGCCGTCCGCAAAGAACGTGTCCCCGCGAATGTGCACGAGTTCCGGCACGACGTCGATGATCGTGCTGATCTCGCAGCCGCGCCCCACGTCCATGCCGGCCCATCGCAGCCAGACGGGCCAGAACAGGCCGCCACTGAGCCAGAGACCGGCCGACGTCACGAGCCCGGTCTTCAGCCAGACCCGGATGTAGGCGAGACTCCACCGGCTGATCACGCCCTCCTGCACCCGGCCGAGCAGTCGGGCGACGACCGCCTCCAAGAGCACCGTCACCAGGAGGGCCAGTGTGAAGAGCCCAGCAGCAGTCGCCAGCAACGGCAGGTGGGCAAGCGGCTCCGAGAGATCCGACAGCAAGGTGCCGTAGTCGAGGCCGTAGCTGTCCACGATGCCGACCGAGACAGCGAGGAACGGCAGCGTCAGGAGCATCTGGAGGGTGCTCTGGGCGAGGATCATCGCGATCCCGTGCGCCCGAGGCGACAGCGACCGGGCGCTGCGCGTCAGCGCGGGCCGCGGCCGAGCCAGGCCGGCCCGGCGGGCCGGGACACCGTCCCACCGCTCGCCGTCGGGCAAGGAGAAGCCGGTGGGCAACGACGAGAGCGACGAGAGCCACGAGTTGCGTCCGGCCCGCGTGTGCGGGCCCATTCCGGCGCGGACGTCCAGCGTGGCGCCGTCACCGATGCTGATCGGGCCGACGACGATGTGGCCCTCCTCCAGCTGCACGAGATGGAGGGCCGCGTCCTGGCTGATCGTGACGTCGTCGCCGATGTCGAGCAGGTCCCAGCCGCCCTGATGCACGTCGACGCCACGGTGGATGTGCACCCGCCGCCCGATGCGCGCCCCGAGCGCCCGCAGCGCGGCGTTCTGGAACTCGGTTCCGGCGATGAGCCCCCACGGCACGATCCGTGCGACGTTCTGCACGATCCACATGCGCAGGAACACCGCGCCCCAGACCGGCGCCCGTACCGGCCGGTAGCGGCCGATGAGGAGCCGTTTGGTCAGCACCAGGATTGTGATCGGGACGAGGGCGAGCAGCGCGCGGCCCGCCAGCAGGACCACGACGGCCAGGAGCAGCAGGGGGACGAGCCCCACGTAGCCGGACACCCACGGCAGCAACCTGAACGCCACAAGGTACGCGATCGGCGACGCGACGAGCAGCTCCATCAGGAGCCACGCGGACTGTGCGAGCGTCACGCGGACCGGGCTCCCCAGTCTCGTCTCCTCCGTGACCGGTGCGGGGGCCTCGGCCGGTCCGGCGCGCACGGCGAGCTCTCGCACGGTCCGGCACTCGTAGAGGTCGCGCACGGTGAGCGATGCCGTCACCGGGTCCGTGCGCAGGACGGTGACGAGCATGGCGGCCTGCAGGGAGTTCCCACCGATGTCGGTGAAGAGGTCCTCCTCGACCGAGGGGAGCTCGGCGAGCTGGAGCACGTCTCGGACGGCCCGACCGATCCGCTCCTCCACCGCGCCCAGCGGACCGGCGGTGGCGGGCGCGCGGCCGCGACGGGCCGCCACGAGCTCGGGTAGTTCGGTTCGCCGCAGCTTCCCGCCCGCGGTCCTGGGCAGCTCCTGGCACATCGCGGACAGCGCCGGCACCATGTAGCTGGGCAGTTGCGCCGCCACGTGCGCTTTCATCTCGTCGAGGTGCGGTGGCGCGGCGGGGTCCGTGGGCACGATGTGGGCGGCAAGCGCCTCGCTCGCGCCCTCGCCCTGCACCCGGCAGGCGGCCTCCCGCACCCCGGGGTGCCGGGCGAGGCAGGCCTCGATGGCCTCCAGCTCGATCCGGTAACCGCGCAGCTTGACCTGCGAGTCGATCCGTCCGTGGTAGTAGAACCGACCGTCGGGTCCCTGGTGGACGAGGTCGCCCGTCCGGTAGATGCGGCCCAGTTGCGGGTGCAGGGGGAACTTGGTGGCGTCGAGCTCCGGCAGGCCGAGGTAGCCCACGGCGAGGCAGGCTCCGCCCATGCACAACTCGCCGCGCTCTCCGTCCGGGACCTGGCGGAGGTCCTCGTCGAGCACCCAGGCGAGCGCGCCAGGCACGGGCCCGCCGATCGCGATCGGCTCGCCCGCGACGATGTCGCAACGCAAGCAGGTGACCGTGCATTCGCTCGGCCCGTAGCCGTTGACCAGTCGCCTGCCACGTCCCCACAGCTCGGCGACATCATCGGGAAGCGCCTCCCCTCCGACATACAGCAGGCGCAGGTCGGGCAACTCACGCTGCGGGTCGGCGCACCCGGTGCCGCGCAGGAGCGTCGGCGGGGGGCACAGGACGGTGATGCGCTCCTGGCGCAGCCACCCCACCAGGTCCGGCCCGAGGCGCGCGGTCGCGTCGTCCATCACCACGAGCGTGGCGCCCGAGGAGAGCGCCATCCAGACCTCCTCCACCGAGGAGTCGTAGGCGGACGACGAGCCCTGTGCCACACGGTCACCGGGACCGAGCCCGAACTCGGCGATGTCGGACCGCACCAGCCCCGCGATGCTGTGATGGGCGATCATGATGCCCTTCGGGCGGCCCGTGGTGCCCGAGGTGTAAATGATGTACGCGACGCTCTCCGGCGACGGCGGTGGGGGTAGCGGCCCTTCCACGGCCGGTATCGGCCGGTCCATGAGCAGGACGGGCCTCTCGAAACCGGTGCTCATGGCCCGCGCCGCGCCCTCGGCATCGGTCAGCAGCGCCTCGGCCCCAGAGTCACGCAGAATGTCCCCGAGCTGCTGGTCGGGAAATGCCGGATCGACGCACAGGTACGCCGATCCGGCCCTCAGGACCGCGAGCTGTCCGAGATAGACCGCCTCGCTCGTGCGCGGCAGCAGAACGGCCACGACCCCCACGCCGCCGAGGACCCGGTGGATCGCACCGGCCAGTTCCTCGGACCACTCCCCCAGCTCCGCGTAGGTGACCATTCGCCGGGCCGGGCGACCCGGGGCCGGAGGCACGTCGATCGCCACGGCGCCCGGCCACCGCGCGGCCGCGTGCTCGAAGCCCGCGTACAGCCGTCCCGCCCCGCCGTCGATCCGTGCTGGAACGCAGACGGACAACTACGCCTGCCCGCCCTCACCGGGACCCACCAGATCGTCACCATCCAGGACAGACAGCAGGTGCGCCGGGAGGTACGGCCGGAGCCGCTCCCGCTCGGGCCGCGACAGATAGCGGAACCCGCGCACCCGGCCGATGCAGCCCGCGCTCCCGCAACGGCAGTCGAACGGCTCGGCGATGTCGTACTCGGTGGTGTTGTAGTCGAACGTGATCTCGTCCCACTGCCGCAGCGCGCGGAGGCTGTGCACCTCGCGCCCGCGAATCGCGACGTTGGGCTCGCAGCCGTGGTTCATGAAACGCCAGTAGTACTTGTCGAGGATCTCCTCGATCGTCACCGTGCCGGGCAGGTCCACATGGGTCGACCGTCCAACCTGCACCGAGTAGCGCGTGGGAACGGAGGTCAGATCCCCCTCGATCGTGAACAAGCGTTCACCCGCGACAACGGGTCGCGCCGCGCACAGTCTGAACTCCTCATCCAGCCTGATCACAGCTAACCTGCCGGTCAGCTCGGCAGTGTCGGTCGGTGTCGCCACGGCTCGCGCCTCCTGCTGAACAGTGCTGCGTCGGGGGGAGCGAGCGGTCCTGCGGGACGTCGCTCAACGCACTCGGGGACGCTACGCGCGGGGCGGCATCTTCTGGCTGGCGAACTGTTAGCAATGTCCTGTGAATGCCGGCAGTTCGCGGGGGCGATCGCCGGGCCCGGCAGCCGGCGCTCTCGTGCTCGCGGTGGGCGTCGTGGTCGGGCTCGTACAGTGGCTGCTCGGCGCCGCAGTGATCGTCGCGATCACGCGCAGGCCCTGCTGGCTGTACACAGGGTTCCAGCCGCAACCCTAATAGCCACATCAATGCGACCGGACAGCCTCGCCTTCGCGATCTTGTACAGCAAGGTGCACAACCGCGTCCTGCGACCACTGCTGGAGTCATAACGACAAAGGATCGCTAGAGGCAGATCGCTTGAAGGACACCGAGGTTCGCCTGGTCGCCCGGCGAGTCGGCGCCCCGGCGTGTACAGACAGCACCGGCGGATGACGCCAACCGGGCCCGGAAGGGGGCTGCGATGGCATCGCAGAAAGCGCTCGACAGGCCGATCCGGTGGGAGGCCGACGACAGCCAGGAGCGGAACGTGCTCGTCGGGCTGCTGGCCGATCCCGGGCTTCCTACCGAGATCGCGGAGCAGCTCGCCGAGGAGCTGCCGAACATTCTGGCCGATCAGCCCCGGGACGGGATGCGCTACACGTTCACCGTGGTCTCCGAGACGCTGCGGCGCCGCGGGGACGGCCGCGGGGAACGGCTGATCGACGTAGCCGCCAAGCGGCGCACGCGGGAAGGCTGGGACTTCGCGATCTGCCTGACCGACCTACCGGTGCACAAGGACGGTCGTCCCGTCGTGGCCGAGCTGAGCCGGGAGGCGGGAGCCGCGGTGCTCGTCGTTCCCGCGTTGAAGGTGCTCAACCCAGCGGAGCAGGCCCGCGACATCATCGCAGGGCTGATCCTCGAATGGGCGGCCGGAGATGGCGCCGGCGACCGCCTTGAGGATCGGGTGACGAGCCTGCATCGGGTCGAGCCCCAGGACGATGACATCGACCTTCAGCTGACCAAGTCGGGCGGGCAGCTGCGAATGCTGCTCGGGATGGTGCGGGTGAACCGACCGTGGCGGCTGGTGCTCGGATTGCGCGGTGCGCTCGCCGCAGCCCTGGCCACCGCCGCCTTCGGGCTGGTCTCCGCCCCGGTCTGGCAGGTCAGCGGGGCCATGAGCACGGCCCGGCTGTGGATCGCCAGCGTGGTCTCCCTCAGCGCGATCGTCGGCTGGCTCATCCTGAACCACAGGCTGTGGCAGCACCCGAGGGGCACCGACCCGCGGGAACGCCATCGGATCCGTCTCTACAACGCAGCAACGCTGTTGACTCTGGCGATCGGCGTCCTCGTGTCATACGTGGTGCTGCTCATCGGAAATTTGCTGACCGGCTGGTTCGTCGTGGTCCCCGACGTGTTCTCCCACACGATCGGACGGCCTGTGAGCTTCGCCGATTACGTCCGGCTCGCCTGGCTGGTCTCCTCACTGGCCACCATCGGCGGTGCCCTCGGGTCCGGCCTGGAATCGACCGACACAGTCCGCAGCGCGACCTGGGGCACCCGATACCGGAAGAACCGGAAGAACTACTAACCGCTGCCCGACCAAGTACCGGCGCTGGAGGGACACGGCGAGCGCGACGAA
>JAODNO010000342.1 GCA_025465235.1 Pseudonocardia sp. | reverse complement strand
CGCCGTGCGATCGACTCGGCGGCCGAGGAACTGAGCGGCCCAGCGTCGCCCGCCAGCCGCCCATGATGGTACTCAGGTCGCCGCCGCTACGAGGTCGGCGAACAGTGCGGGGACGCTGGCGTCTCAGCTGACGGCGTGGCCGATCAGGTGCCCGATGCCGAACACGATCAGCGCGGCAGCCCCACCCACGATGAGCTGGCGCGCGCCGCCCCGCAGTGCGGACCGCCCGTTGATCAGCCCGAGGGCGGCACCGACGCCGAACAGGGCGAGCGCGGCCAGCACGATCGCGGTGATCAACGCGGCCATGCCGGAACCGAAGGCGTAGGGCAGCACGACGACAACCGCGCCGAGGGCAAAGGCGATCAGGCTGGAGAACGCCGCGGACCACGGGGAGCCGAGTTCGTTCGGATCGAGGCCGAGTTCCTCGCGTGCCATGGTCTCCAGTGCCGCGTCCTTGTCTTTCATGATCGTCACGGCAATTCGCTCGGCCTGCTCGGCGTCCAGTCCCTTCGCCCGGTAGATCAGCGCCAGTTCCTCGGTCTCGGCCTGTGGATCGTCGCGGAGTTCCTCCGCCTCCAGCTCGATCTCGTGCTGGTAGGACTCGCGTTGGCTGCTCATCGAGATGTACTCACCCGCCGCCATGGAGAACGCGCCGGCGAGCAGTCCGGCCAGGCCGGCGAACAGCACGATGGGGCTGGCCGCGCCCGATCCGGCGAAGCCCATCACCAGCGAGGTGTTGGACACCAGCCCGTCGTTCACGCCGAACACCGCTGCACGGAGGCTGCCGGAGCGGTCACTGCGGTGCCACGGTTCTCGTCTGGCGATCCCGCGCCCGCCCTCGGCTTCCTCGTTCCGTCCCCCGGTCCGCATCCGCGTCAGCGCCAGCGCATGCGAGCGCTCACCGCTGGCCATGTCAGCCGTCGCGTCCGGATCGTTGTCGTACAGACCCGCATCCGCGTGCTCGGCTCGCTCCATGAGTGGGAGCACCGCGTCCACGGAGAACCGCTTGGCCAGCTGGGTCAACACCCAGCCGCGCAGCCCGACGCCGCCGGGCGTGGGCACGGGTTCACCGAGTTCAGCCAGTTTGTCAGCCCAGTGCGCGGCATGCCGGTCCTCCACGTCGGCCAGTTGCAGAAACACCTGGCGTCGCTCCCCGTCGGTGCTGGCCGCGAGGCCCCGGTAGAGGGCGGCGCTCCGCCGTTCGGACGCGAGCATCTCCCGGAACCGGGCGGCCGAGCGTCGTGCGTCGCGTTTTGCTGTTGGTGTGTCGTCTGTGTTCACTGTGCATCTCCGAGACAGTTGCGGCAGATCCCGCGGAAGATGACCTGGGCCTCGTCGACCCGGCCGACATCCCCGCCGGGGGAGAGGCACGGCGGCGTGCCGATGACGCAGGGAACGTCGTGGACCGAACCACAGCTCCGGCACACGAAGTGGTGGTGCCACGCGTCGGCGGCCTCGTACACGACCGCACCAGGACCGATATCGGCGCGCATCACCACCCCGAGATCGGCCAGCAGTACCAGCGAGTTGTAGACGCTGGTCCGGGGCAGCGGAGTGTCCCGCCTGATCAGGTGGGCGTGCACCTCGTCGGCCGTGTGATGTTCACCGAGCTCCCGCAGAGCGGCAACGACGGCCAGCCGGGGCCGGGTGACCCGATGGCCTGCCGCCTGCAGCCGGATCGCGACCGGCTCGCTCGGCTCATCCGCCACGGCTCGTCCTCCTGCGTGTGCTATCTGTACATGAACAATGTACAGATAATTCGGTGGTTCGGGAGTGGCGGCCACTGGTCGGCGGCGCGCTCTTGTGCCCCGGCGCGTCGGCGACTCGGCGTCCGTGGTGGGTCGAGCTCAGATCTGTTGCGCGCTGAACATCCACCGCTGCTTCTCGAGGCCGGTCAGGACCTCGATGAGTAGATCCTGGGAGACGAGGTCGAGAGCACCGAGGTCGGCCACCCGACGCTGGGAGGCGGACGCAGAGGCAGGTCGACCTGGCCCGCGCCTGTGGGGCGGGCCAGGTCGATGTTGTTGCGGTGGGTGGTGTCAGGCTTGTCCGGCGCGGACGGCCTGCTCGATGCGGTCGCCGAGTTCTTCGTCGACGTTCTTCCAGTACTGGAATGCGCGCTGGAGTACGGGTTCGGAGACCCTGTTGCTGAGGTGTCCGGCGATGTTGGACACGAGTCGGGCGCGTTCCTCGTCGTTGAGCACCTGGCGGACGAAGGTGTGGGCTTGGCCCCAGTCGTCGTCTTCGGCGCGCAGGGTGTAGGCGGTGCGGACCATGTCTCCGTCGGTGTGCCAGACGGCGGTTTCGGCGTAGCGGGTGGTGTCGGCGTGGGGTCCGCCTTTGGAGTTGGGGGCGTAGACGGGGTCGGACACCTTGTGGAAGCGCATCGGGCCGTCCTTGCTGTAGCTGTGCAGGGGCGACACGGGTGCGTTGACCGGCAGTTGCTTGTAGTTGGCTCCGATGCGGGCGCGGTGGGCGTCGGGGTAGGAGAACAGCCGGCCCAGCAGCATCTTGTCGGGGCTGGCGCCGATGCCGGGGACGAAGTTGCTGGGTTCGACGGCCAGTTGCTCGATTTCGGAGTGGTAGTCGGTGGGGTTGCGGTCCAGGGTCATGGTGCCGACCTGGATGAGCGGGTAGTCGGCGTGGGGCCAGATTTTGGTGAGGTCGAAGGGGTTGAATCGGTAGGTCTTGGCGTCGTCGAAGGGCATGATCTGCATTTTGAGGGTCCAGCGGGGGTGTTCGCCGCGCTCGATCGCTTCGTACAGGTCGCGGGTGTGGTAGTCGCCGTCGGTGGAGGCCAGTTGGTCGGCTTCGGCTTGGGTGAGGTTCTGGATGCCCTGGTCGCTGATGAAGTGGTATCGGACCCAGTACCGCACGTTCTGGGCGTTGACCCACATGTAGGTGTGTCCGCTGTAGCCGTTCATGTGTCGCCAGGTGCGGGGGATCCCGCGGTCGCTCATCAGCCAGGTCACCTGGTGGGCGGTTTCGGGGGAGAGGGTCCAGAAGTCCCACTGCATGTCGTGGTCGCGCAGGTTGTTGCGGGCGAGGCGCTTCTGGGAGCGGATGAAGTGCTGGAACTTCATCGGGTCGCGGAGGAAGAAGGTCGGGGTGTTGTTCCCGACCATGTCGTAGTTGCCCTCGGTGGTGTAGAACTTGATCGCGAATCCGCGGGGGTCGCGCCAGGTGTCGGGGGTGCCTCGTTCGCCGGCGACGGTGGAGAAGCGGATCACCATCGGGGTTGTGGTGCCGGGCTGGAACAGTGCGGCCTTGGTGTAGGCGCTGACGTCGTGGGTCACCTCGAACCGGCCGAACGCGCCGCTTCCCTTGGCATGCGGCTGGCGTTCGGGGGTGCGTTCCCGGTTGAACTGTGCCATCTGTTCGATCAGGTAGCTGTCCTGCAGCAGGATCGGGCCGTCGGGGCCGATGGTGAGCGAGTGGTCATCGCTGGCCACCGGCATCCCGGAATCGGTCGTCGTCGGTGCAGGCTGGTAG
>JAODNO010000326.1 GCA_025465235.1 Pseudonocardia sp. | reverse complement strand
GGCCGTGCTAGCGCGGTTGAGCGTGCCGGCACGACGGATCACGGAGTCGACGGCGGGCAGGGTGACCGCAGCGGCGAGCTCGTCGTCGAGCCGCCGGAACTCCTCGGTCACCCGATCGAACGTGTCGCTCACCGGTGGTCCTCCTTGTCGTCGTCGCCGTCGACCCGATGGTCGACCGCTACGTATGCGGCGCCATACCCCTCGGACCCATAGCCCTCGGCGCCGTACGCGTCATATCCCGCGGCCCCGTACCGCTCGGCCTCGAGACCGTCGACGCCCCCGTCGGCGTTGGGGCCGTCGGCGACCGCGTCCTCGAACAGCGATGGCAATACGTCGGCCATGCCTTCGGAGACGATCTGTCGTGCGCGGGACAGGCGAGCCTGCACCGAGCCGATCGAGACCTGCTCCACCGCGGCGATCTCGCTCAACGACGCGCCGGCCATGTGGGTCAGGACGACCGCGCGCCGCTCCCCCGCCGGCAGCTTGGCGAGCGCGGCAAGCAGGGCGCGGGTGCGGGGGTCGGCGCCATCGCCGATCGAGCGGGCACGACCGATGCCGAAACGGGCCAGCACACGCCGCCAGCTCCGGACGGTGGACCGGACGGCGACTCGCCGGATCCAGGCGCTGGGCTCGGGTGAGCGGCTGATGACCGCCCAGTTGCGCCACGCTCGCGAGTAGGCGTCCTGCACGACGTCGTGCGCCTCGCCCGGGTCGAGCGTGATGGCGTAGAGCTGGGCGACGAGGCGCTGGTAGTTGGCCTCGAGGTGCGCGCCGAAATCGACCCGCAGCTGAGAGGCGGACAGCTCGGCACCGTCGCGGACGACTCGTGTGCGGCCCGACCCCGGGGTGTCGCCCACGGTCCTGCCGTCGGCATCGAGCCCGCCGACGTCCGCGCCGGGCCGCTGGTCGACACCTGCGCCCACCGTCACGTCCCCCCGCTCGCCTGAACCCTGTTCGTCACCGAGATGCCGATCGTCCGTCCCTGCCCCTCCATCGTCCGATCGTGGCTCTCTGTTACGAACAGTCGGCCAATCAGTGCAACGACGGAGACCACGCCGAGGTTTCGGCCCACGCCTCCGCACGAAGCTCGGCCGCGTCGAACCAGGGCTCCTTCACCTCGACGCAGCGGACGGCGTCGCCGTCGCCTCCGTAGCGCGCCTCAGCCTCCTGTTTGACGGCCAGGTAGTCGGCCCGGGCCGCGGCGTCGGCCCGGAGCCAGTCGCGCATCAGCAGGGCGTAGCGCCAGCCGGGAGAGCCGACCTCGCGGACGTGCAGGTGGACGACGCGGGCAGGGTCGGCCGAGCCGTGGTAACGCTTCGGCCACGGGGGTGAGCCCGGCGGCTTCGCGTTGTCGCGGTCGATGTCGGCACGCCAGGGGAAGCCCGCGTCCTGCAGCGCGTCGCGGACGGCGTCCGCGTCGGCCAGGGAGTCGACACCGAGCTGCAGGTCGATGACGTCCTTGGCCGGTAGCCCGGGTACTGCCGTCGAACCGATGTGCGCGACACCCCGACCCCTGTCCCCCGCGGCTGCCGCCACCCTGGCGCAGAGGCGTGCGCCCTCCGCCGACCACTCCGGGTCGGGCCGGGTGAGCCGAGGTGGGCCTGCACCGACGGTCCGCCGCAGCCGCAGGTTCTCCTCGAACGGGACGAGCCGGTCGACCCAGAGCGCGTCGACGGCCGCCTCGACGACAGCCGGTGCGCCGTCGTTGTCGAGCCACACGTCCGCGGCGGCGCGGCGCGCGGCGTCGTCGGCCTGGGTGGCGATGCGGGCGCGCGCGTCCGACTCCGGCATCCCGCGCAGCTCGACGAGCCTGCGCACGCGCTCCTCTGCGTCGGCGTGGACCACGACGACCAGCGGGAACAGCGGCGCCATCCGGCCCTCGACGAGCAGCGGGACGTCCTGCACCACGATGGCGTCGGCCGGCGCCGTGGCCATCAGCTCGTCCGACCGCCTGCGGACGCGCGGGTGCACGATGCCGTTGAGTCGTTGGCGCGCTTCGGGATCGTGGAAGACCACGGATGCGAGTGCCGCGCGGTCCAGGACGCCCTCCTCGGCGAGAACGCCATCGCCGAACTCTGCGATGACCTCCGCGAGCCCCTCGCTACCCGGCGCGAGCACCTCCCGCGCAATCGCGTCGGAGTCGATCAGCACCGCTCCGCGCTGCACGAGCCGCCGGGCCACCGTCGACTTGCCTGAACCGATCCCCCCCGTCAGCCCCACCCGCAGCACGGGCGCCACGCTACTCGATCAGGACGCGGCACCTCGTGTTTCGGCGACGCCCGCGGTGGCTGGGGTGGGGGCTGGGGGCGGCGTCGCGGTGACGGCGGGCAGCACCCGTAGCGCGAGGTCGACCAGCACATCGGCTGGCGGACGGCCGCCCGGCAACGGCTGGTCGGGCAACACGACCGTGACGTTGCTCGCTCCGTTGACGACCATGAGCACGGCCTCGCCGGGCCGCTCGAGGAGAACCGCGGAAGCGCTGCCGATCGGCAGCTCGCGGCGGCCACCGTCCTCCGCGTCGGCGTTGATGCGCCACTGCTTGACCGCCGCGTCCGCGTCCGTGAACGCAGACGCGTTGACGTCGAGCAGAGCGCTGCCGCGGGACCGGCCGCCGGCCGAGGACGTGTACTGGCACGCCACCCGCTCCGTCCGCCCGGCCAACGGCTGCGGGACGCCGAGCGTGGTGCGCACGTCTACCGAACCCAGCGGCATCCCGAGCAGCGCCTCCAGGTCGGCGACCGAGAGGATCTGGGCGCAGTCGTTGGGAATCGCGCCGTCGTTCGGGCGGACGTCGGCCAACCTGGTCGCGTCGGCCGACGTCGGAAAGGTGGGTACCTTGGTCGACTCGAGCGGGGAGACACTGCACGCGGCGAGCGCCAACACCGCTGCGGCCAGCCCGGTACCGAGGGCTCCGTAACGGCCGTTCGCCCCGCGCATGACACATACGGTAGAGCGAAATCCTCCCCGCCTCGTCTGCCGCGCCGGATTCACCCCGAACGCCGCAGAACCGTGACCCGATCACCGTCCCGGAAACGCCGGACGGCCCCGGCGACCAGTGGTCGTCGGGGCCGTCCGATCGATCAGACCCGCTGAGCCGTCAGGCCCCGCCGGAGAGCTTCTCCCGCAGCGCGGCCAGCTGCTCGTCGCTGGCGAGCGAGCCGGCCGACTCGACCGGCTCGGCCCCGGCCTGCGAGGAGTAGTTGGTGCCGCCGCCATCGGCAGCCGCCTCGGCCTCCGCCTCGGCCGACTTCTTGATCTGCGTGATGTGCTGCTCGAAGCGGGTGTGCGCCTCGGCGTACTCCTTCTCCCAGGCCTCGCGCTGGGCCTCGAAGCCCTCTTGCCAGTCGCCGGTCTCGACGTCGAAGCCCTCGGGGTAGATGTAGTT
>JAODNO010000302.1 GCA_025465235.1 Pseudonocardia sp. | reverse complement strand
CGCCGTGCTGGCCGTGCTCGACACCGTGCTCGGTGCGGACGGGGTGAGCGCGGACGGGCGGGGAGCCGGGGGTTTCGAGGTGCTCGACGCGCGGTCCGACGGAGACCGGCTCGCGCCGGGCGACGTCGCCCTCACCGTCCGGGCGCCGGTGCCCGGCCTGCTCACAGCCGAGCGCACGGCCCTCAACCTGTTGTGCCACCTCTCGGGCGTCGCGACCGCCACGGCAGCGTGGGTGGACGCCGTCACCGGGACGGCGGCCCGGATCCGGGACACCCGCAAGACGCTGCCGGGACTGCGGCTGCTGGAGAAGTATGCGGTGCGGTGCGGCGGCGGCGTGAACCACCGCCTCGGCCTGGGGGACGCCGTCCTGATCAAGGACAATCACGTGGCGGCGGCCGGGTCAGTCGGTGCGGCGCTCGCCGCCGCCCGCGCACAGGCGCCGGACCTGCCGTGCGAGGTGGAGGTCGACACCCTGGAGCAGCTCGACGAGGTGCTCGCGCTCGATGCGGAGCTGGTGCTGCTGGACAACTTCTCCGTGGAGCGCACGCGGGAGGCGGTGCGCCGGCGCGGTGACCGTCCGACGCAGCTGGAGTCGTCCGGCGGGCTGGTGCTCGCGAACGCGCGCGACTACGCGGAGACCGGGGTGGACTACATCTCCGTCGGGGCCTTGACGCACTCGGTCACGGCACTGGACCTCGGTCTCGACCTGCGGTCCTGATCCGGATCCGAGGTACCCGGGCTGGCCACGTCGGTGACGCCTCCCGGGCGCTCCGGCAGTACTGCCCCCGTACGCTGGGGGCATGCTCCGGCGACTCGACCTGCGTGCCGAACCACTGCCCCGTACCGCACAGCTGCGCGGCCTCCTGCCGCGTGCCGAGGTCGATGTCGACGCGGTGCTGCACCAGGTCCGGCCGATCGTCGACGCGGTGCGCGAGCGTGGTGTCGAGGCGGCGATGGAGTTCGCCGAGAAGTTCGACCGCGTTCGTCCGGCGGGCGTGCGGGTGCCGGTGCAGACGCTCAACGGCGCCCTCGCAGCGCTCGACCCCGCGGTGCGCACGGCGCTGGAGACCTCCATCGAGCGCGCCCGGAAGGTGCACGCCGACCAGCGTCGCGACGACATCGTCACGGACGTCGTGCCCGGTGGCACCGTCACCGAGCGGTTCGTGCCGGTGCAGCGCGTGGGGCTGTACGCCCCTGGGGGGCTGGCGGTCTACCCCTCAAGCGTGGTCATGAACGTGGTGCCGGCACAGGCGGCCGGTGTCGAGTCGTTGGTGCTGGCCTCGCCCCCGCAGGCCGAGCACGGCGGCCTCCCACATCCCACGATCCTGGCGGCCGCCGCCCTGCTCGGCGTCGAGGAGGTGTGGGCGGTGGGCGGCGCGCAGGCCGTGGCGCTGCTGGCCTACGGCGGCACCGACACCGACGGCTCGGAGCTCGCGCCCGTCGACATGGTCACCGGGCCGGGCAACATCTACGTCACTGCCACCAAGCGGCTGCTCCGCGGCCTGATCGGGATCGACGCCGAGGCCGGCACCACCGAGATCGCCGTGCTCGCCGACGCCTCCGCCGACCCGGTGCACGTCGCCGCCGACCTCATCAGCCAGGCCGAGCACGACCCGAACGCGGCCTCGGTGCTGGTCACGACGTCGGTGGAGCTTGCCGAGGCCGTCGATGCCGAGCTGGGGCGCCAGGTGCAGCAGACCAAGCACGTGGAGCGGATCCGCACCGCGCTCACCGGGCCGCAGTCCGGCGCTGTCCTGGTCTCGGACCTCGCCGACGGCATCACGGTCGTCGACGCCTACGCCGCCGAGCACCTGGAGATCCAGACCGAGGACGCGCGTGCGGTCGCCCGCACGGTCCGCAACGCGGGCGCGATCTTCGTCGGCCCGTTCGCGCCGGTGTCGCTGGGTGACTACTGCGCCGGGTCCAACCACGTGCTGCCCACCGGCGGGTGCGCGCGGCACTCCGCGGGCCTGTCGGTGCAGACGTTCCTGCGCGGCGTGCACATCGTCGAGTACACCGAGGACGCGCTGCGCGACGTCGCCGACCAGGTCGTCACGCTTGCCGCCGCCGAGGACCTGCCCGCGCACGGCCAGGCTGTCACGGCCCGGTTCTCCCGGTGACCGCGCTCATCCCGGGGGTCGGTGCCGAGGTCTCGCTCGACGACCTGCCGCTCCGCGACGACCTGCGCGGCCGGAGCCCTTATGGCGCCCCCCAGCTCGACGTGGCGGTGCGGCTCAACACGAACGAGAACCCGTACCCGCCGCCGCCGGAGCTGGTAGCGGACGTGATCGAGGCGGCGCGTGCGGCAGCCACCCAGCTGCACCGCTACCCGGACCGGGACGCTGTCGCACTGCGCACGGACCTCGCCGCGTACCTCAGCGGTGCCACCGGCGTGCCGCTCGGCCCGGCCAACGTCTGGGCCGCCAACGGTTCCAACGAGGTGCTGCAGCAGATCATGCAGGCCTTCGGCGGCCCGGGCCGCACGGCGGTGGGGTTCGAGCCGTCGTACTCGATGCACCCGATCATCGCCGCCGGCACCCGCACGGAGTGGCTGCCCGCGCCACGTCGTGCCGACTTCACGATCGACGTCGACGCGGCTGCCGCCGTCCTGCGCGAGCGGGCGCCCGACCTCACGTTCCTGACCAGCCCGAACAACCCCACCGGCCAGTCGCTGGAGCCAGCAGACCTGGCCACGCTGATCGATGCGGCGCCCGGCATGGTGGTGGTCGACGAGGCCTACGCCGAGTTCTCCGACCGCCCCAGCGCGATCACACTGCTCGGCAGCCGCGGTCCGAAGCTGATCGTCAGCCGCACGA
>JAODNO010000276.1 GCA_025465235.1 Pseudonocardia sp. | reverse complement strand
TGGGTGCCGAAGTGGCAGGTCGAGGGGCTCGTCGACTGGCAGATGCCGGACGACGAGGCGTTCACCGACTACGCGAAGCTTACGACCGACACGAAGAAGAAGATCCTCGGGCTCAACGCGGCGCGGCTCTACGACATCCCCGTGCCTGCCGAGCTGCAGCTGTCGACCACAGCTGGCGCGGACCTGCAGCCGGGCGAGGAGCTGGTCAAGGACGTCGCGGGGGCGCAGGCGTGACGCCGCGCCCACCCGGTTCCGACCTTCGGGACGCGGTGTGGGCCGCGCTGGGGACGGTGCTCGACCCGGAGCTGGACGAGCCCATCACGGACCTCGACTTCGTCGAGTCGTGCACCGTCTCCGAGCACGACACTGCCGCCGCTCCCGGGGCGGTGGCCACGGTCGTCCTGCGACTGCCCACCTTCTTCTGCGCGCCGAACTTCTCGTTCCTGATGGTCGCCGACGCCTTCGATGCTGTGTCGGCGGTGCCTGGCGTGACACGAGCGGACGTGACGCTGACCGACCACCACGCCTCCGCGGAGATCAACGGCGGAGTTGCGGCGCAGGCCGGGTTCGTCGGGACGTTCGGGAGCGAGGCCGCGGCCGAGCTCGACGAGCTGCGCGCGCAGTTCCTCCGCAAGGCGGCGCTCGCCGGACAGGACCGGGTCGCCCGGCCACTGGTGGACGCCGGAACCGGCCCCGACGAGCTTGCCGAGCTGACCCTCGGCTCCGTGCTGCCGTCACCGGACCTCAGCCGGCTCAGGGAGCGGCGGGCGGCGCTAGGGATGGAGCACGGCGACGAGGCGCCGCTGCTCGTGCACGCCGACGGCAGCCGCGTCACGGCCGCGCAGGTGCCGTTGCACCTGCGGCGGGCGCGGTTGCAGCGGATCGGGATCGAGACGAACGGGGAGTACTGCAAGAGCCTCTTGCAGACCAGGTACCCCACGGCAGTGCGCTGACGCGCCCGTGCGCGGATACGGGTGCTGGAGCACTCGTCTCCGCGCACGACCCCCGTCATAGGGTCACGTGATGGATGTTCGCGCGCTGGTGTTCGACGTCTTCGGCACGGTGGTGGACTGGCGTTCCGGAGTGGCTCGGGAGGTCGGGCGGCTGCTCGGTGACGAGGTGGATGCCGGGGCGTTCGCCGATGCGTGGCGAGGGCGGTACGTCCCCTCGATGGATCGCGTGCGTCGCGGCGAGCTGCCGTGGACCTCGCTCGACGCCCTGCACCGCGCCTCCCTCGACGAGCTGCTCGTCGACGCAGGCGTGGCGCGGACGCCCGAGCCGGTCCGCGAGGAGCTGGTGCTCGCCTGGCACCGGCTCGACGGGTGGCCCGACGCCGTCGAGGGCCTCACGGAGCTCAAGCGCCACCACGTGGTGGCCTCGTTGTCCAACGGCAACGTGGCCCTGCTGGTGAACATGGCCAAGCACGCCGGGCTGCCGTGGGACACCGTGCTCTCGGCCGAGCTGTTCGGGCACTACAAGCCCGACGCGGAGGTCTACGACGGCGCCGCGCGGCTCCTCGGACTCCCACCGGAGCAGGTGCTGATGGTCGCCGCCCATACCGACGACCTCGCCGCCGCCCGCGCCCGCGGCCTGCGGACGGCCTACGTCCACCGGCCGCTGGAACGTGGGCCCGACGCACCCCCGCCCCCGGCGACCGCACCGGAGGCCGACCTGACCGTCGGGTCGCTGACCGAGCTGGCGCACCACCTCAGCTCCTGACCGCCCGCCCCTCCTCCGACAGGGTCACCAGCACCCGGAATGTGTTCATGAGGCGGTAGCCGCCGTCCGGGGTGCGGTGCCGGGAGAGCCGTTCGAGTACGGCCCGGCGGACCGCCCGCTCGCCCGCACGCCCGACCGCGTGCCGCCCGATCCGGGACGCGAGCACCGGCCCGATCAGCGCCTCGGCGTCGGGATAGTCGAACGGGCACAGCACCTCGTCGAACACGTCGACGGTCAAGCCGGCGAGCGTGACCAGCTTGCGCAGGCGGGCGGGCTCGGTCAGCGGTGGCGGGCCGGCGGGCGCCGGCCGCGGTGGCAGCCACGGGGCGAGTGCCTCCCCGAATGCGCGCACGTCGCACTCGTCCTCCCGCCCCCACACCGTGACGACGACGGTCGAGCCGACCCGGGCCGCCGAGCGGAGCACGGCGAGCGGGTTGGTGACGTGGGGCAGCAACTGCACGGCCGCGACGACGTCGAACGGTCCGACGGGTGGGTCGTGCGCGTCCCCCACCCGAAACGTCCCCTCGGGCACTGCGGCCCCCGCCGCGGCCACGGCGGAACGGTCGACGTCCACCCCCGTGACGACGGCCCCGCGGTCGGCGGCGGACCTGGCGAACGCCCCGGCGCCGCAGCCGAGGTCCAACAGCGCGCTTCCCGGGCAGACGCCCGCCGCGTCGAGCACCCGTGCGTGCAGGGGCGCCCCCCAGCCGCGCGGACCCTCGTCGGACACGGCGGCGAGGCTACCGACGCGGCCCGGTCCGTCAGCCCCAGACGTCCTGCGCGACCTCGACGATCAGGCGCAGCTTCGCCACCTGCTCCTCCTGCGTGAGCGCGTTGCCCTCCACCGTGGAGGAGAAGCCGCACTGCGGGGAGAGGCAGAGCTGGTCGAGGGGCACGTACTTGGACGCCTCCTCGATCCGCCGCTTGAGCGCGTCGGCGTCCTCGAGCTCTCCGCGCTTGGTGGTGACGAGCCCGAGCACCACCTGCTTGCCCGGCGGCACGAACCGCAACGGAGCGAACCCGCCCGACCGCTCGTCGTCGAACTCGCAGAAGTAGCCGTCGACCGCGAGCTCGCCGAACACGGCCTCGGCCACGAAGTCGTAGCCGCCCTCCGCCGCCCATGACGACCTGAAGATGCCCCGGCACATGTGGGTGGTGATCTTCATGTCGGCCGGTCGGTCCGCGATGGCGGCGTTGATCTGGCGGATGTAGCGCAGGTGGGCGTGGTCGGCGTCCTCGCCCTTCGCGGCCATCTCGGCCCGTTGCGCGGGGTCGTTCAGGTAGGCCAGGCTCGTGTCGTCGAGCTGCAGGTAGCGGCAACCGAGGTCGGCCAGCGCACGTACCTCGTCGGCGTAGGCGGCGGACAGGTCGCCCCAGAACTCCTCGACGTCCGGGTAGACGCCCTTGTCGATCGCCGCCGTCCCCCCACGGTAGTGGACCATGCTGGGCGACGGGATCGTCAGCTTCGGCACGGCGGTGGTGGTCACCGACGTCAGGAACCGGAAGTGGTCGGCGAAGATCGGCCCGTCTAGGCGCACCTTGTCCTGGATGGCGAGCCCGGCCGAGGTGAACGCGCCCTCACCCTCGGCGTTGCGCATCCGCACGCGGATCTGCTCGTCGGTCTTGCTGATCCCGCCGAGCTGGTAGATGAAGTCCATGTGCCACGACGTGCGACGGAACTCGCCGTCGGTGGCCGCCTGCAGGCCGATCTCCTCCTGCATAGCCACCGCGTCCCGGATCGCGGTGTCCTCCGCCTCGCGCAGACCGTCGGCGTCCAGCCTGCCGGCGGCGAACTGCTCCCGCGCCGCGAGGAGGGTCTGCGGGCGGAGCAGGCTCCCGACGTGGTCGGCCCGGAACGGCGCCTCATTGCGTCCATGCATGAACGGCAACTTATCCCGGGTGCCCGTGCGCGCCCGCGTGACCTTCCGCATGATGGAAGGAGGGTTCTCCGCCGCCGTGCAAGTCTGGCGGGATGCAGCATGGCGTCGTCACGTTCCTGACCGACTACGGCATCGATGGCCCGGCCCTCGCCAGGGCAGTGGAAGAGCGCGGTCTCGACGCGGTCTTCCTCACCGAGCACACCCACATCCCCACCAGCCGGAAGTCGCCATGGGCGGGCGGCGACGAGCTGCCACGGCACTACTCGCACACGCTCGACCCGTTCGTCGCGCTCGGGGCGATGGCCGCCGTCACCGATCGGATCGCCCTGGGCACCGCCGTGTCGCTCGTGCTCCAGCACCATCCGATCGGCCTGGCCAAGACCGTCGCCAGCGTGGATCACCTCGCGGACGGTCGGTTCGAGCTCGGCGTGGGCCCGGGGTGGAACCGCGAGGAGATGGCCAACCACGGGGTCGCCCCGCGCACCCGCACGGCACGGATGCTGGAGCACATCGCGGCCATGCGGGCGATCTGGGAGAACGACGAGGCGGAGTTCCATGGGACGTTCGTCGACTTCGACCCGATCTGGTCCTGGCCCAAGCCGGTCCGGATGCCCCCCGTCCTGATCGGTGGCGAGGGCCCGACGGTGTTGGACCGCGTGCTGTCGCACGGAGACGCCTGGCTCCCGCGGCGCGTCGCGCCCGACGAGATCGAGGCCTTCGCGGCCCGGATCGACGAGCTGCGGATCCGGGCGGCCGATGCCGGACGCGGGTACATCCCCGTCACCATGTACGGCGGCGACCCGGACCGGAAGGCGCTGGACTCCTACGCAGGAGCCGGCGTGGATCGGGTGCTGTTCTCGCTGCCGGCCGCAGGACCCGAGACCGTCCTGCCCGGCCTCGACGAGATCGCCGACCTGGTGGCGTAACCGCACACGTGAGACGTCAGCAGGGCCATCCCGCCGACGCCCGGTGAGCCGTTTCCCCGACGCGTGCCGCGGCCTGCCGCACCACCCGTTCCAGATCCCATCGTCTCGCCGCGAAGGCCGCCCGCGTCACCGAGACGCCGAGAGCACCCGTCACGTCCCCGCCCGGACCGCGGACCGGTGCGGCGATGCCGGCCACCCCCGGCTGGTACTCCTCCACCTCGACGGCGGCGCCGTCGGAGCGGACCCGCATCAGCTCGCGGTCCAGCGCCCTGCGGTCGGCGACGGTATGCGGAGCGAGCCTGGGCATCCCGGCGCGGGCGATGAGCTCCGCCAGCCGCCCGGGACGGAGGTCGGCGAGCATGACCTTGCCGGCTGCGGTGGCGTGTGGCGCGGTGGGTTCGCCGACGCGCATCGCGTCGGGACGGGGGTGGTCGGTGCAGTCGTCGACGTGCGCCACCACGATGTCGACGTCGCGGAGCACCGCGAGGTAGGCGGCCGCCTCGGCGGCGATGTGCACCTCATGGAGGATGGCGCGCACGGATGCCGGCGGCCGCACCTGGTCGGTGAGGCCGCGGTGCAACTCGGCCACGCGGTAGCCGAGGCCATAGCCGCGGACGTCGTGCAGCCGGACCAGGTAGCCCTCCTCGACGAGCGTGCCGAGCGCACGGTAGACGGTGGGGAGCGGCGCCCCGAGCCTGCGGGCGATGGCCTTCGCGGTGACCCCGTCACCGGCGGCCGCGACCACCTCGACGACCCGCAGCGCTCGGGTGATCGAGGAACCGGTCGTGCGCTCCGGTGCCACAGGTTCCAGTGTCGGGTAGAACGTGCGTAGCGCGCACCTCACCGATGGACGGGGACGACCTGATGAACGACGACGACCTGCACCGCCGGATCGACGACCTGGTGGCCGAGGAGCACCGGCTGGAGCGCGCCCATGTCGGGCAGCCCCTGTCGGAGTCCGAGCAGCAGCGGATGGAGCAGCTTGGCGTGCAGCTCGATCGGTACTGGGACCTGCTGCGCCAGCGCGACGCACGCCGCCGCGCCGGCCTGGACCCCGACGATGCGCAGGAGCGGTCGGGCGACACTGTGGAGGGCTACCGCCAGTAGTCGACCGCCGGGCACCACCGGGCGTGCTGTCGACCCCGTACGGGGTGCGCCGGACGGCGGGTTCGGGGAGCATCGACACGTGCGGATCACTCCTGTCAGCCCGGGCCTGCTCGTAGAGGAGGTGACGGGCCTCGTCGCGGAGCGGCCGGGGCGGGTGCGGCTCGCGCTGGACGGACCACCCCCGGCCCGGCCCGTCGCGCTCGCCGAGCGAGTGGCCGTGCAGCTGCGAGCGCTCGGCCGCGCGGTGCTGGTGGTAGCCGCCGCCGACTTCCTGCGGCCCGCGTCGGTGCGGCTGGAGTACGGACGGGAGGATCCCGACGAGTTCCTCGACGGCTGGCTGGACGCGGGCGGGCTGCGCCGGGAGGTGCTGGACCCGGCCGGACCCGACGGCTCCGGGCGGGTGCTGCCGCGGCTGTGGGACGCCGCCGCGGACCGCGCGTACCGGTCCGCGTACACGCAGCTCCCCGCAGACGGGGTGGTACTGCTAGCCGGCGCTCTGCTGCTCGGGCGCGGGCTGCCGCTCGACGTGACCGTGCATCTGCAGATGAACCCTGCCGCCCTCGCCCGTACCCTTCCCGATGACGAACGGTGGACCCTGCCGGCATACGCCCGCTACGACGCCGAGCAGGATCCGGCACGAGCCGCGGACCTGCTGGTACTCGTCGACCACCCGGATCGACCTGCGATCCGACGGCCGGAAAGAGGTGATTGTGGGCGAGGAGGGAGTTGAACCCTCACGTCCTTTCGGACACACGGACCTGAACCGTGCGCGTCTGCCATTCCGCCACTCGCCCTGACAGAGGAAAGTTAGCACGGGGCCGACGAGCCCTGATCGGCCCCCCAGGTCGGGGGGCGCAGCGCTGCTGGCTAGCACAGATACGATCTGTGCTGCCAGCAACACGCCGATGCGAACGGAGGAAGATCGATTGGGCCGCGTCGACAGGTTCGAACGCCGTCTCCAGGGACTGGTGGGCGACGCCTTCGCGCGGGTCTTCGGTGGCAGTGTCGTTCCCCAGGAAGTCGTGCAAGCGCTGCTCAGGGAAGCCGAGGACCACATCGAGGAGCTCGCCGGAGGTCGCCTGCTGGCGCCCAACCGGTTCACCGTGCTCCTCTGCCCCTCCGATCTCGATCGCATGGCCGGCGACCGGACAGAGATCGTGAACACGCTCTCTGCCTCGGTCACCGAACAACTCGCCGACCAGGGATGGGACACCTACGGCGAGGTCGTAGTCTTTCTGGAGCGCTCCGATGCGCTGCACACGGGACAGTTCCGCACCCGCTCGTCCGTGGACCCCGACGCTTCCCGCCGGGACGCCATCCGAGCACGCGACGCAGGAGAAGCACCCATGAGCCAGCAACCGGGCCACCCAGAGGAGAACGGGCAGTACGGCTACGACCGTGGCGCCCCCGGCGGATACGGGCAGCAGACGTACGCCCCGCCCGCCTACGACCAGCGTCAGGGGGGGTACGACCAGGGCGAGCAGCCTCCGCAGCAGCCGGGCTACGGCCAGCAGCCCGGCTATCCGCAGCAGGGCGGCGGCTACCCGCAGCAGGGCGGCTACGACCAGGGCTACGGCCAGCAGCAGGGTGGCTACCCCCCGCAGCAGGGCGGCGGGTACGGCGGCCAGCAGGGCGGTGGCTACGAGCAGGGCTACGGCCAGCCGGGCCAGCCGGGCCAGCCCGGCTACCCGCAGCAGGGTGGGGGCTACGAGCAGGGCTACGGCCAGCCCGGCTACGGTCAGCCCGGTTACGGCCAGCAGGGTTACGCGCCCGGGTACGACGCCGGCTACCAGCAGGGTGGCTACCAGCAGCCCTACGAACAGGGCTACGACGCGGGCTACGACCAGCAGCAGCAGGGCTACGGGCAGCAGGGCGGTTACGGCGGCTACCAGCAGGGGCTCTCCGCGTCGCTCAGCCTCGACGACGGCTCGGGTCGCACCTACGACCTCACCCAGGGCAGCCACGTCATCGGGCGCGGCCAGGACTCGTCGTTCCGGCTGCCGGACACCGGCGTGTCGCGACGCCACCTGGAGATCAGCTGGGATGGTCACACTGCCACGCTGACGGACCTCGGTTCCACCAACGGAACCACCGTCAACGGCAACCCGGTGCAGACCTGGCAGCTGGGCGACGGCGACGTCATCCGGGTCGGACACTCGAGCCTCGTCTTCCGCACGCAGTAGCCCCGGACCCGAGCTCGGCCAACAGCAATCATCGGAGAGAACGGAGTTCGCCGCGAGTGCCGGAGTTGGTGCTGCAGCTGACCAGGGCGGGCTTCCTCGCCCTCCTCTGGCTGTTCGTGCTGGTCGCGCTCCGGGTGGTGCGCTCCGATCTGTACGCCGCGTCGGGCCTGCGGGCCCTGGTCCCCGGCGGTCGGACCGCCACCCGGACCGGGCGTGGTCGCACGGCCCGCCAGCTGCTCGTGACGCAGGGAGCGCTGGCGGGACCGCGGGTGTCGCTGGACTCCCGACCGCTCCTGATCGGTCGGGCCGACGACTCGCCACTGGTGCTCGC
>JAODNO010000250.1 GCA_025465235.1 Pseudonocardia sp. | reverse complement strand
AGGGCGTCGGCCATCGCGCTGTTGCCGAGGCCTCCGCCGGAGCCGCCGGAACCGCCCTGCCGCCCTCCGCCGCCGCCGCGTCGGTCGCCGCCGCGGCCCCGTTGATCCCCGCGAGCGCCGCCCTTCTGGTCGCCGCCCTTCTGGTCGCCGCCCTTCTGGTCGCGGCCCTTCTGGTCGCGGCCCTTCTCGTCCCGGCCGCCCTGATCCCGGCCACCCTTCTGGTCACGGGGCCCGCGTTCAGGGCGCCGTTGGTCGCCGCCGCGCTGGTCCCCCCGGGAGGGCTTCGCGCCCACCTCGTCGTCCAGCCTCAGGGTCAGCGAGATGCGCTTGCGCGCCTCGTCCACCTCCAGCACCTTGACGCGCACCACATCACCGGACTTGACGACGTCGCGCGGGTCGCTGACGAACTGCTTCGACATCGCCGACACGTGCACGAGCCCGTCCTGGTGCACGCCGACGTCCACGAAGGCGCCGAACGCCGCAACGTTGGTGACCTGGCCCTCCAGCAGCATCCCCGGCTGCAGGTCGGAGATCTTGTGGACGCCCTCGGCGAACGTTGCGGTGCGGAACGCGGGGCGGGGGTCGCGCCCCGGCTTCTCCAGCTCGGCGAGGATGTCGGTGACGGTCGGCAGGCCGAAGGTGCCGTCGACGAACTCCTGGGGTCGCAGCGACTTGATCTTCTGTGCGTTGCCGAGCAGCGAGCCCATGTCGGTCTTCGCCCGCTCCAGGATCCGGTGCACCACCGGGTACGCCTCCGGGTGGACGCCGGAGACGTCGAGCGGGTCGTCGCCGCCGCGGATCCGCAGGAAGCCCGCACACTGCTCGAACGCCTTGGGCCCGAGGCGTGGCACGTCGGCGAGCGCGCGGCGGGTGCGGAAGGGTCCGTTCGCGTCACGGTGGAGCACGATCTGCGTGGCCAGGCCCTCGGTGATACCGGAGACCCTGCGCAGCAGCGGAACGGACGCCGTGTTGACGTCCACACCGACGGCGTTCACGCAGTCCTCGACCACGGCGTCGAGCGAGCGGGACAGCGCCGACTCGGCCAGGTCGTGCTGGTACTGGCCCACGCCGATCGACTTCGGGTCGATCTTCACCAGCTCGGCCAACGGGTCCTGCAGCCGCCGTGCGATCGACACCGCTCCGCGCAGGGCCACGTCCAGCTCGGGCAGCTCCGCCGAGGCGTACGCCGACGCCGAGTACACCGACGCCCCGGCCTCGCTCACCATCACCGGGGTCAGTTTCAGGCCAGGGTTCTTCGCGGCGAGCTCCCTGGCCAGCTGGTCGGTCTCCCGCGAGGCGGTGCCGTTGCCGACCGCGACCAGGTCGACGTCGTGCGCCGCCGCCAGCCTGGTGAGCGTCGCGAGGGCACCCTTCCAGTCGCGCCGCGGCTCGTGCGGGTAGATCGTGTCGGTGGCCACGACCTTGCCGGTGGCGTCGACCACGGCGACCTTCACGCCCGTGCGCAGCCCGGGGTCCAGGCCCATCGTGGCCCGGCTGCCGGCAGGCGCGGCGAGCAGCAGGTCGCGCAGGTTCGTGGCGAAGACGCCGATCGCGCCCTCCTCGGCCACCGTGCGCAGCCGCACCCGGATGTCGATGCCCAGGTGCAGCAGGATCCGGGTGCGCCAGGCCCAGCGCACGGCGTCGCGGAGCCACTTGTCGGCGGGGCGGCCCTGGTCACTCACGCCGAACGCGGCGGAGATGATGCGTTCGTAGTCGCTGACGGCGCCCGGCTCGGCCGGTTCGGTGCCGTCCTCGGGCTCCAGCGCGACGTCGAGCACCTCCTCCTTCTCCCCCCGGAACGCCGCGAGGATCCGGTGCGAGGGAAGCCTGGTGAACGGCTCGGAGAAGTCGAAGTAGTCGGCGAACTTCGCCCCCTCGGTCTCCTTGCCCTCGCGGACCTTCGTGACCAGCCTGCCGCGCGTCCACATCCGCTCGCGCAGGCCCCCGATCAGGTCGGCGTCCTCCGCGAACCGCTCCACGAGGATCGACCGGGCGCCCTCGAGCGCAGCAGTGACGTCAGCCACCTGCTCGTTCACGAACCCTGCGGCGACGCCTGCCGGGTCCTGGGACGGGTCGACCAGCAGGGTGTCGGCCAGCGGCTCGAGCCCGGCCTCCCGCGCGATCATCGCCTTGGTGCGGCGTTTCGGCTTGAAGGGCAGGTAGATGTCCTCCAGGCGCGCCTTCGACTCCGCGGCCATGATCCGTGCCTCGAGGGCCTCGTCGAGCTTGCCCTGCGAGCGGATCTCGTCGAGCACCACCGTGCGGCGCTCCTCCAGTTCCCGCAGGTAACGCAGCCGCTCCTCGAGCGTGCGCAGCTGTGCGTCGTCGAGGGTCCCGGTGGCCTCCTTCCGGTACCGGGCGATGAACGGCACGGTCGCGCCACCGTCGAGCAGGTCGACGGCCGAGGCCACCTGATGGGGCCGGACGCCGAGCTCGTCGGCGATCCGCTGCTGGATCGAGTGCTGCTGGGTCGGCTTCTGCTGGGTCGGAAGCGGCGTGCTGGTCACTGACACATCGTCCCGGGCGGCTCCCGGCGGCGACGCCCTGGGGTGGCCGTCCGCGCGGAGCAGCGTGATCCTCGCCAATGGTGGAGTTCGTGACGCTGATGGGGAAGCCTGTCACCCGGATGTGACACGGACGACACGAGCGCTGCCCACCCTCATCCACGACCCCGCACCCCTCGATCTCCGGGAGCCGCCATGACCGCCGCACCCACCGAAGCCAGCGCCCCACCCGACGGGTCCGGGGAGCCCGGCCAGCTCGCGGGCGGAGCGCTCGGCCTCCCGTCCGTCCTGTTCTGCATCGTCACCGGGGCAGCCCCGCTCGCCGCGATGCTGTTCAACGTCCCCGTTGCCACGCTCGGCGGCGGCTACGCCTCCCCCGCCGCGTTCGCCGTCGCCACCCTCGCTCTGACGATCTTCTCCGTCGGCTACATCGCCATGTGCCGCCGCGTGACATCAGCCGGCGGCTTCTACACCTTCGTCACGCGCGGCCTGGGCCGTGTACTCGGCCTGGGTTCCGGGCTGCTGATCGTGCTGTGTTACATCGTCTTCGCCGCAGCGGTGACCGGGACGATGGGCTACTTCGCGTCCACGACGGTCGCCAGCTTCACCGGCCTGGACCTGCCAGCATGGGTCTATATGATCATCGGGCTCGCCCTGATGAGCGTCTTCGCGGTGTTCCACATCGAGCTCACGGCCAAGGTGCTCGGCGTGGCGCTCGTCACCGAGTTGCTGGTGCTCGTGGTGCTGGCCGTCGGCGTGTTCGCGGCGGGCGGTGCGGAGGGGTTCTCGCTCGCCCCGCTGAACCCGGTGAACATCTTCGACAACTCCGCGGCGATCCAGGTATTCGGCGCGGGTGCCGCGGGCGTCGCGCTGTTCGCGGCGTT
Source organism: Pseudonocardia sp. (assembly GCA_025465235.1). Taxonomy (GTDB): domain Bacteria; phylum Actinomycetota; class Actinomycetes; order Mycobacteriales; family Pseudonocardiaceae; genus Pseudonocardia. The sequence continues at coordinate 6,111 of JAODNO010000250.1, read as the reverse complement.
CTGGTCGTGGGTCGGCTTCGAGATGGCTCCGAACTACGCCGAGGAGACCCGGGACCCGCACCGCATCGCGAAGGCCGCCACGTACGGGTCGGTGATCGGCCTTGGCGTGTTCTACGTCCTCATCTCCTACGTGTTCGTCACCGGCTGGGGCCTCAACGGCTCGGCGGAGGCGGTGAAGTCGCAGTACGCGGGCGACATCGCCTCGGCGTTCTACCCGCTCACCGACCGGTACGTCGGCGCATGGGCCACCGCCCTGATGGAGGTGCTGATCGTCACGGGCTCGTTCGCCTGCGCGATGGCCTTCTACAACACCAGCGCCCGGTACCTGTTCGCCCTCGGGCGCGAGGGGGTGCTGCCGAGCGCGCTCGCCCGCACGTCCACCCGACGCAGCCCCGTGACCGCCTCGATGACGGTCACCGCCCTCGTGGCGCTCTACTGCCTGGCCTTCGTGATCTACGACCCCAGCAACGAGGGTGCGCTGCTCAAGCTGGGCACATGGTCGCCGCTCCTCGGCGTGCTGGGCATCCTCGCCGTGCAGGCGCTGGTGTCCGTTGCGATCATCCGCTACTTCCTGACGACCGCCCGCGACGGTTTCCGCTGGTGGTCGACGCTGGTGGCACCGGTGCTCGGCTTCGCGGCCATGACAGGTGCGTGCGTGCTGCTCGTCGTCAACCGCTACGACCTCGCCGGAGCAGGCGACGCCGCCTACATCACGCTGCTGCCCTGGGTAGTGCTCGCCGTCTTCCTCGGGGGAATGGCCGTGGCGATGGTCTTGCGCAGCCGGTACCCCAGCAGGTACGCCCGAATAGGTCAGTTCGAGGTCGCCGAGATCGGCGATTCCACCGACACACCGCAGGGAGCCCCCGCATGACCGCCGTCGAGGACCCGACCGTCACCACCACCCCCGGCGCGGTCGCCGGCCATCCGCTCGAGCCGCTCAGCGGCGCCGAGGTCGGCACCGCCGCCGAGGTGCTGCGAGCGGCCAAGGGACTGGCGGAGTCGGCGCGGTTCGTGTTCGTCACGTTGCATGAGCCGCCGAAGGCCGCCGTCTTCGCCTGGTCGCCGGGGGACGAGCCGCTGCCGCGCGAGGCACACGTCGTGCTCTACGAGCGCAGCGAGCGCACCACCTACGAGGCGGTCGTCTCGCTCCGCGACCGGGCGGTGGTGTCCTTCCGCGCGGTGGAGGGCGTGCAGCCGCCGATCATGGCGGAGGAGTTCCTCTCCTGCGAGAAGATCGTCCAGGCCGACCCGCGCTGGCAGCAGGCCATGCGCCGGCGCGGGATCGAGGACTTCTCACTCACGATGGTCGACCCGTGGGCCTCGAGCTGGACCGGACCCCAGGACGACCCCTCCGTCCGCCGGATCGCCCGCCCGCTCACCTGGGTGCGCTCGGCGCCGGGAGAGCACGGGTACGCGCGGCCCGTCGAGGGCCTCGTCGCGGTCGTGGACCTCGACGCGGGCGAGGTGGTCGAGATCGACGACCACGGCGTCGTCCCGATCCCCGGGCAGCCGGGCAACTACGAGGAGCCGTGGATCTTCGAGCCGGACAACGTCCCGGCGTTCGACGCCTACCGTGACGACGTCAAGCCGATCGAGATCACTCAGCCCGACGGCCCCAGCTTCACGGTGGACGGGCACGCGGTGACGTGGCAGAAGTGGCAGCTGCGGATCGGGTTCACGCCACGTGAGGGCCTGGTGCTGCACCAGCTCGGCTACGCCGGACGGCCGATCGTCTACCGGGCGTCGCTCGCCGAGATGTACGTCCCGTACGGCGACCCGGCCCCCACGCACCGGTTCAAGAACGTGTTCGACCAGGGCGAGTACGGCGTCGGCTGGCTCGCGAACTCGCTGACCCTCGGCTGCGACTGCGTCGGGCACATCCAGTACTTCGACGGGGTCGTGAGCGACAACGACGGCGCACCGGTGATCATCCCGAACGCCGTCTGCATGCACGAGGAGGACGCGGGGATTGCCTGGAAGCACACCGACTTCCGCACCGGAGCGGTGCAGGTCCGGCGCAGGCGGCGGCTGGTGATCTCCACGATCGTCACGGTCGGGAACTACGAGTACGGCTACTTCTGGTACCTCTACAACGACGGCTCGATCGAGTACGAGGTCAAGCTCAGCGGCGTCATCTCCACCGGGGCGATTGCCCCCGGCGAGACACCGCAGCACGGCACGCTCGTCGCCCCTGGCCTGTACGGGCCACACCACCAGCACTTCTTCTGCGTGCGGCTCGACATGAGCGTGGACGGGCGGAGCAACACGGTGGTCGAGGTCGACTCGGCTCCCAGCCCGCCCGGCCCGGACAACCCGCACGGGAATGCCTGGCAGGTGCACCGCACCGTGCTCACGAGCGAGGCCGTGGCCCAGCGGGACGTCGACGCGGCCCGGGCGCGGTACTGGAGGATCGAGAGCGCGGAGCGGACCTCGGCCCTCGGCGCGCCCACGGCGTACGCCCTGATGCCGGGATCCAACGTGCCGCCGATGTACTCGCCCGAGGCGGTGTACGCCAAGCGGTCCGGGTTCACCGAGCACCAGCTGTGGGTCACGGCGCACGACGAGAGCCAGCGCTTCGCGGCGGGCGACTACCCGAACCAGCACCCCGGCGGACAGGGCCTCCCGGCATACGTGGTGGGCGACCGACCGCTTCAGGGCACCGACGTCGTCGTCTGGTACACGTTCGGCGCCCACCACGTCGTGCGCCCCGAGGACTGGCCGGTGATGCCGGTCAGCACGGTGGGCTTCATGCTCAAGCCCAGCGGGTTCTTCGACGGCAACCCCGCCCTCGACCTGCCGCCCTCGACGGCCCACTGCCACAGCTGACGCCCGTGCGCGGATACGAGTGCTGGAGCACTCGTATCCGCGCACGACTCCGTCGCATCGCGCGCGCGGCTGACGCGGCCCTGCCGTGCCGCCGTGCGGATCAGGCGAAGGTCACCGTTCCCGAGGCCGATGGCGGCTGTCCGGGCACCCCCACCGTGAGGTCACCGCCGTGCGGGGCGCCGACGGCGACGACCGGCGCGCCTGCGAACGCGGGTCGCTGCAAGCGGTAGGAGAACCCGGTGACCCGGCGCTCGGGGGCGAACCGGCGCGGCAGCTCCAGCAGGAGCAGCGCGAGCAGCGGTCCGTGGACGACGAGCCCCGGGTAGCCCTCGACGTGCGTGACGTACGGGTGGTCGTAGTGGATACGGTGCGTGTTGTAGGTCAGCGCGCTGAACCGGAAGAGCACGGCTTCGTCAGGATCCAGCCGCACCTGCCACGGCCCGGGCTCACCTGCGGCCGGCTCGGGGCCGACGGGTGCAGTCGGGGGCAGCCCGCGGGCCACGCCGGCCGGCTGGGAGCGGTAGGCGAAGTCGTGCTCCTCCACGACGGCGAGCACCCCCCCGCGCTCGTACTCGTGGCGCACCGTCACGAACACCATCGCCCCGCTGCGCCCGCTCTTCGGAATGGCCGACACGAGAGAGGAGCGGCGGGTGACGAGGTCGTCGACGCGCAGCGGGGCGACGACCTCCAGCCGGCCACCGGCGAACATCCGGCGGCGATCCGGCAGCGGCGGCAGGAACCGGCCGTGGGAGGGGTGGCCGTCGTCACCGAGGTCGGCCTGCGCGGGGTGGTCGAGGAGGTGGAACCCGTGCCACAGGGGCGGCAGCGGGTCGCCCGCTCCCCGCACCGGGCTCGGCTCGTCCAGGAGGGCGGCGAACGCCCCGGAAGGCCAGACGTCGATGCGCGCCGTGGTCTCGACGGGCTCGGGGGCCCATCCGGTCAGGTGCTCAGCGAGGTCCACCCCCCGATCATCGCCGATCCAGCCCGTCCAACACCCGCAGCACCACCTCGGCGTTGGCATCGACCGGAAGTGCGGAGTCGAGTCGAAGCACCGGCTCGGTCCAGGGCTCGTATTCGGCAGCACGGGACACGTCGTCCCAGCTCGGCTCGGGCAGGTCGGTGAGACCGCGGGACCGGCCCTCCAGCCGCATGCGGTGTGCCGCCGGGTCCGGACCGCTCAGGTACCGCCCGCGCCGATCAATCGCGCGCCAGCAGCGCCACGCACTCGAAGTGCTGCGTCATCGGGAACGCGTCGAAGGCCCGGAGTTCCTCCAGGCGGTAGCCCCGCCCGGCGAACAGAGCGACGTCACGCGCCAGCGCCGCCGGATCGCACGCCACGTGCACCACCCGGGCGGGGGCCTGGGCACACAGCGCGTCGACGAGCTCGCGGCCGAGCCCGCGCCGGGGCGGGTCGGCCACCACGACGTCAGGGCGCGCGCCCAGCCCGCCCAGAACGCGCTCGACGCGACCCACCCGCCACCCCACCTGCGGCAGGTCGGCGAGCGCAGCCTTGCCGTCCGCGACGGCCTGCCGCGAGGACTCGACGACCGTGACCGTGCCGTCGGGTCCGACCTGGCCTGCAAGGACGGCGGCGAAGAGCCCGACCCCGCCGTAGAGGTCCCACGCCGTGCCGCCCCGCGGCGCCTGGGCCCATTCCCCCACCACGGCCGCCAGCGTGTCCGGGAGCGCCGGGTGGACCTGCCAGAACACGCCCGGCGACAGCAACCACTCGCGCCCGGCGGCACGCTGGACGACCGGGCCGTCGTCACCGACGTGGACCAGACCGTCCGCGTCCACGGCGACCTCGACCTCCGAGCCCGGTTCGAAGCCGTGCTCGAGCACCGGCGGCAGCGTGCCCGCGGGGGTGAGTGGGCAGTCCGCGATCGGCAGCACGTCGTGGCTCCGGTGCGCGCGCAGCCCGGGTCTGCCCTGGTCGTCGACGGCGAGCCGGACGCGGTGGCGCCAGCCCAGTGCCCCACCGGGTAGCTCCTCGACCGTCACCGGGCGCTCGATCCCGGCCAGCCGGCGGAGCTGCTCGGCCAGGACGTCGGCCTTGAGGGAACGCTGCGCGGCCGGGTCTGCGTGCTGCAGGTCGCAGCCTCCGCATCCACCCGCCCGCGCCCAGCTGCACGAGGTCGGCACGCGCCACGGCGACGGCTCCAGCACGTCGACCGCATCAGCGCGGCAGTACGAGCCGCCGCCGTCCTCGTCCACCACGGCCAGCACGCGCTCTCCGGGCAGCGCGTGCCGGACGAACACCACGCGCCCCTCCGAGCGCGCGACGCAGTGGCCGCCGTGGGCCACCGGCCCCACCTCGAGCTCGAGGATGCGGTCCGTCCAGTCCGTGCCTGTCGTCGTCGCGCCGCTGGTCACGAGCGCCCCCCTGGAGCCGCGGGGGACGGCGCCGGCGGGATCTCCTCGCGCGGTGGCACCGACTCGTAGCCGCGCCGAGAGGCGCCGGGCGGGGTCTCCGGGCGCCGGTTGACCCGCTCGGACGACTCCAGCTGCCACGGCACGCTCGTCACCATCACCCCGGGCTGGAACAGCAGCCTGCCCTTGAGCCGCAGTGCGCTCTGGTTGTGGAGGATCTGCTCCCACCAGTGCCCCACCACGTACTCCGGGATGAAGACGGTGACAACGTCGCGCGGGTTGCTCGACCGGATGCGCTTGACGTAGTCGAGCACCGGCTTGGTGATCTCGCGGTAGGGCGACTCGACGACCTTGAGCGGCACCGGCAGCTTGCGCTTCTCCCAGTCGCGCATGAGCCGCTTCGTGTCCGAGTCGTCGACGTTGACGGTGACCGCCTCCAGTACGTCGGGCCGGGTGGCCCTGGCATACGCGACGGCCCGCAGCGTGGGCTTGTGCAGCGTCGAGACCAGCACGATCGCGTGGTTGCGCGAGGGCAGCACGGCGTCGGTGTCGCCGGCCACCAGCTCGGCCGACACGCGGTCGTAGTGGCGCCGGATGGCCTGCATCAGAACGAAGAACACCGCCATGCCGGCGATCGCGATCCAGGCACCGCGGGTGAACTTCGTGACGAGCACGATCACCAGCACGATGCCGGTCATCGCGGCGCCGAAGCCGTTGATGGCCTGCGACCGCCGCATGCGGCGGCGGGCGGCCTGGTCGGTCTCGGTGGCGAGCAACCGGTTCCAGTGCCGCAGCATACCGATCTGGCTCAGCGTGAACGAGGTGAAGACCCCCACCGTGTAGAGCGCGATGAGACGGGTGACGTCGGCCCGGAACCCGACGACCAGGACGATCGCGACGCCCGCCAGCACCAGG
>JAODNO010000244.1 GCA_025465235.1 Pseudonocardia sp. | reverse complement strand
GCACGGCCCAGCTGGCCAGCACGCCGTCGACCTCCAGCCGGAGGTCGTAGTGCAGCCGTCGGGCGCGGTGCCGCTGCACGACGAACCTCCCCGAGCCTGCGGCGGGCTCGGACCCGGCGGGCTCGGGCGTGGCCGCGAAGTCGCGCTTGGCGCGGTAGGTTGCGAGCCGTTCGCGCTGGTCGGTCATGCGGGCGGGGTACCACCGCCGACCGCTCGCGACTCCCGGCGATCGCGGTCCAGCCTCCGTCAGCCCTCGCAGCCGATGCCGTCCTTGTCGCTGTCGAGGCCGTAGACGTCATCGCCGATCACGCGGACCGGCCCGCTGACGTACGCCGGACCGTTGCCGGAGCCTCCGGCACAGTCGACGTCGCTGGCGATCGGCACACACCCGCTGTAGTTCGGGCTACAGCCGCTCGACGGCTGGGGCTTCGGTTGCGCCACCGGCTTCGGCTCGGGCTTCGGCTGCGCCACCGGCTTCGGCTGCGGCTGGGGCTGGGCCAGGGGTCGGGGTTGCGGTTGCGGTTGGGACACCTGCTGTGTCTGCGGCCGGGCGACCGGCGCCGGCGCGACCGTCGTGGGAGCCGTGCTGGTCGGAGGCGCCGTGCTGGTCGGCGACGCCGTGGTGGTCGGGGCAGCGACCGTTGTCGTGGTGCTGGTATGTGCAGCGGCCAGGGACGGCACCGACGAGGCAGCCGCCCCGCCGCAGCCCGTGGCCACGAGCAGCGTGACGGCACAGGCCGCGATCCAGTAGAGCCTGGTGCGGCGGAACCCTCGTGTCGTCTCGCGGATCGGACGACCGGACGGGGGCGGCGGGACGGGCATGTGATCTCCAGTGTGCTGATAGGCACTGAGAGATCGTCCGACTCTCAACCATTGTTACCGGTTTGGGAAGGTCGTCCGTTCTCGCCCCCGGGACATCCTCGACTCGACGATCGTGCTGACGGCCGTGCCGTCGATGCAGGCAGAGCCGGCCACCTCGGTGGCGGTCGTGCAGTGGGTGCTCACCGGCTACGCCATCACCTTCGGCGGCCTGATGCTGCTCGGTGGCCGGGTACCCGACGTGCTGGGACGCCGCCGCGTGTTCGTCGCGGGTTCGGGGCTGTTCGCGGTGTCGTGGCTGGTCTGCGGGCTCTCCTGGTCAAGGCGGCGCCGAGCGTCGCTACCGCTCGTGCGGGGCTTCTCGTCCCGAGATCGTCGGCCGACCCGGCTTTGCTCGATCCGAGCTTCGTCTCGGCACCCAGCTCGAGCACCCCAAACTTGACCTTCGCCCCCGGCTTGGCCGCCTTGTCGACACCGACCGTCAGCTCCAGCTCGACGGGCCCGAGCTCGAAGAGCAGGTCCTCGTCCACGCTGGCCTGCATGGCCTCGTTGAGCTCGGCTCGCAGGTTCGCGACGATCTCCGCCGACGCCAACGCCCCTCCGGTCTCCCTCGCTCGTCGAACGTGTATCAGATGATCACGAGATGATGCCGGAGCCGTCGGCAGCCAGCACTGCCACGGCGACCACGTCGTCGATCCGCACCGGAGCCGATCCCTGGACGCCTCCGGCACCGCACTCCGGTGCGATCCACCGGACCGCGGTGTAGCGGGTGCCGGTGCGGTCGATGACCACGAGCGTGCACCGCTCTCCGGCGGGCACCCCCACGACGACGGCCGTCAAGCGCACACCGTGGCCCGCCTCGGCGACAGCGGCGACGAGCTCCGCTCCCGTCCGCGCGTCGGCGCCCGAGATCCACACGCTCGACGCTGCTGCCGCGCCCGACCGCAGGCGCGGCGGTGCCCGCACCTCGCGCAGCACGCGCTGCAGGACGAGGTCGGCGTCCGCGGGCGGTCCCTCGAGGAACGCCTCGGGCGGGACGCGCCGGATGGCGGCGTCGATCTCCCGCAGCTCCTGGAGCTCCTGCCGGCAGGTCGGACATCCGGCGAGGTGCGCCTCGGCGGCCGAGCGGTCCGATGCATCCGAGAGGCCCATCGCGAGCGCGACGAGCTGCTCGATGTCGTGATCCATGCTCATGCCATCCAGGTTCATGTCGCCGTCCTCCCTCATTCGGCAGCCCTCCCCTCGGTATTCACCGATCCGCTGATGGACTTGCGGAGCGCACGCAAGGCGTAGTGAGCGCGCGACTTGACCGTGCCCTTCGGTACGTCGAGCGCCGAGGAGGAATCGAGCAGGCTCGAGTCGCAGAAGTACAGGTGCATGATCACCGCCTTCTGCTCCTCGGGCAGATCCCTGATCGCGTCGATCACCTCCAGCGCCTCGATCACGCGGCCGGAGTGGTCCCGCTGGGGTGGCGCGGCACCGAGGTCCTCCTCCTGCTCGGTCGGGCGTGCCGACAGGGCACGCGCGCGATCGATCACGATGCGTTGCGCCACGGTCATCAGCCACCCCCTTACCGAGCCCTTGCCGTTGCGGAGCACGTCGGGGTGACGCCACGCCCGCAGCATCGTCTCCTGCAGCACGTCCTCAGCAGCACCTCTGTCGCGGGTGAGCCGTTCCGCGTACGCCAGGACCGCCGCTGCGTGTTTCTCGTACAGCTCCCGCACGAGGGCCTCGTCGCGGGCCGGACATCCCGCCGGCTCAGCGTTGTCGTGGCTGTGCGGGCTGGGTGCTCCACGGGACACGCCAGAGTGTCGGAAGTGCCAACACCCGCGTACCGTTCGAACCAGCTTGATCGCTATCCGTTATCGGGCTGCACGACCCGATCTAGGATGGCGATCCGCCTGTCACGGCTGAGAGCCCATCCTCATGCGTGGTCGTTGCAACCTTCGGCGGCGGCGTTCGGCCGGGTCGAGCGCGGACAGCTGAATCAGGGACCACACACCCCCTTCGGAGCGCTTGACCAAGCTGGGGCTGAAAGAGATGGGGGTGGAGCTGGACATCACGCCTCCTCTCGGCGTGGTTCGGTTCCTCTACTACCTACACGGACGGGAGGGCCGCGAGGTTCGACGGATCGCCGAGGAAGTTCGGATAAATCCTGATTCCCTCACGTCCCGTCGTCGGCCTCGCTGCTCAGGCGATGGCACAGCCACGCCGACAACGCGTCGAACGCGCCGCGATCCAGCTGTGCGATCATCGGCATGGCCTCGATCCAGGAGTCCGTGCCGAGCAGGTCGGCGAGCAGACGGCGCAGCCACCCGCGCCGGTGGTCCCCGCTCTCACCGCTCGCCATGATCACCCGGGCGGCGGCTTCGCGGTGAGCGACCGGCAGGTCACGATGGACGCGCTGTAGGTGGCGGCCCCCGTGCACGACGCCCGCGGCGCCGTGGTCGCAGCGGTCTCGCTCGTCGTTCGGCACGGGAGCGTGCCGCACCACACGCCGGCGCCGCTGCTCCGCACCAACGCGCGGGCCATCTCGCGCGCGCTCGTCCGGGAGACTGACCCGGCGCCCGCAGCCAGCGCGGAACCGCGCCGGAGGCTTTTCGTCCGCGGACTGCGAAAGCTTGACCGGGCGCTGCACCGCCGCATGGGCGGCGCGTTCGGATGCGATCCACGGCACGAATGGTGTCGCCGTCCCAATCCGTATCCCGGAAAGAGGTGAATCGGGGATCGTCCGGCGTCAGGCGCTGCGGAGCGGGCCCCCGGGCCGGGTGCCGCGGACCTTGTCGGTGGTGCGCGGCGGGCCGGAACGAGCGTAGCGACCGCGTGGAGCGCCTCCGGTGACCACAGTGGTCAGCCGGCCGACGAGCTCCCGTTCCGCCTGCTCCACGGTGGGGAACCTCGAGAACTGTGCGAGTGCACCAATGATGCCGGCCGGCAGCATCGCCTCCCGCGCGGCGAGCCCGGCGAGGTGGACGCGGACCCCGGCGGCGCTCGCCGCGTCGCGGACCGTGATCAGCACGTCGAGGTCATCGGTGCCGAAGTAACGCACGTTGTCGAGGTCGATCACGATGTGGCCCGCACAGCGCGCGATCTGCGCCTCGGTCAGGGCAGCCAACCTGGTCACGGTCACTCGGTCGAGAACACCCGCCATCCGGATCACCCGGAGCCGCGGCCCCAGCACCTCCAAAGACAGCTGCGCTCCGTCGAAACGCACCCCCGACACCTCCCGCGTCCTGCTGTTCCCGCCGAGTACCCGTTCGCGGAGCGAACAACCGCGCGGCGGGTACAACCACCGTCACATCTGCTCGGCGGCGAGCGGGGTGGACACCTCCTGTGCGACGACGAGGTCGTGCGCGTAAGTGATCTTGAAATTGCGGTGCTCACCCTCAACCCAGCGGATGCGCACCAGTGGCGCGAAGCGCTGCATGCAGGACGCCGTGTCGGTTCCGGCGAAACCCTCCGCCGCAGCCTCCTCGTACGCCGCGAGCAACGGCGCAGCCCAGAACCCCTGCGGCGTCTGTACCGCCACCAGGCCCTCCGGTGCCGGCCCCGCGAGCCCGCTGCCGTCGGGCCCGGCCGCCGCAAGGTCGTCGCGTGGCAGCCCCGGCACGGCACCGCCGCTCTCCTGCGCCACCCGCAGTACCTCCTGGACGAGCGGGCGGCCGGCGAACGGTCGCGCGCCGTCGTGGATGAGCACCGTGCCGACGGTCCCGTCGTGGATACGGCCGGCGAGCTGCCGGAGGGCGGCGAGCTCGGACTCCTGGCGCGTCGCGCCTCCCGTCACGACCTCCACGGGGTGTTCCACCTCGCGGTCGAGCACCTCCGCGGCGAGGTCGAGATCCTCCGGACGCACGACAAGCACGACCGGACCGACCTCGGGCAGCGCCGGGAACGTGTTCAGCGAGACCGAGAGCACGCTACGTCCGGCGATGGGCAGGTACACCTTGTTGCGCTCACCGCCGACGCGCGTGCCGCTGCCCCCGGCCAGTACGACGGCCGCGACGTTGCTGCGCTGATCGGACACCGCGTCAGTGCAGCGCGGCGAGGTCGTCGGGTCAAGCCACCGCCGCCGCGAGGTGGGATTGTGGGCGATTCGGGTTCGCTCAGTATCGTCGGCGGATGTCCCCGTCGCAGCAGCCAGCCGACACCGGCTCGCAGCCGAGCCGTGCGCCGCTGTTGTGCTGCGGGAGCGCGGCGCGGGCCATGCGCAAACGAGGTACGAGCTGGCCTTATTCCATCCGATCGAGGTGCGTCGCCGAGGCGCTCGTCACTCGCAGTAGGCTCCGACCGGGCTCACCGCCGAGCGTGGTTGTACTCCATTCAGTCGAATGCAGGGGGCGGACACGGTGATCGATGACGACCGGCGCCCCCTCGGGGGCGGAGGACGGGCATTGCCCCCACAGCAACCGTGGCCCCGGCGCAATGAGCGCGAGCTGCAGGCAGTGGTTCCGCCACGGCAGCCCGACCCACCCCGACGGGTGACGCGCCCGGCGGATGTTCCCGCCCGTCCCCTGCCGCCACGGCGGCCGCAGCGGCCACGCGAGCCCGAGCCGCCGACGCGGCCCGTGCCACGACAGTCACCCGAACAGCACAAGCCGGCCGCCCCCCCGACAGGCAGGCCCCCGCTTCCGAGGGGCCCCGCTGCGAGAACCCCGACCGCGGGGACCTCCGCCGGGACGGCGGCCGCCAGAGCGACATCCACCACGAAGTCAGACACCACGAAGATCCCCGCATCCACCACAGCTGCGACGAAGAACTCCGCAGCGAAGGTTCCCCCGGCCCGGACCCGCCCCGCCGGCGGCGGCACCGCCTCGGGCGCCACGGCTCACCGCGCTTCGGCGGGCGGTGCAGGCGCCCGCCGCGCCGCCCCCGGCCGCCCGCCGCGCACGCTCGGCCGAGCTCTGCTCGCCACGGCCGCGGCCACCGTTGCCCCGGGGTCGGGTCATCTCATGCTCCGCCGGCAGCGCACCGGTGCCCTGATCCTCGGCGTGTTCCTGCTGACCCTCGTCGCCATCGGGGCGCTCGGGTTCAGCGCACGCAGGTCGGCAATCCTCGAGAACCTGCTGTCCACGCAGGTGCTGACGATGATCACGATCGGCTGCGTGGTAGCCGCGCTGGCCTGGATCGCCGTCATCGTCCGCACCTACCTGCTGGCCCGCCCGGCACGGCTGGGCGCGGCCCGGCAGGCGCTCGGCGTCGGCGTGGTCGTAGCGCTCTGCCTGGTGGTCGCCGCCCCGCTCGGGTTCGCGGCCAACCTCGCCAACTCGCAGCGCAGCCTGCTCGACTCGCTGTTCACCGGCGGTGGCGGCACCGCTGTGGCCGAGGCCATCACCAAGCCGCGGCTCAACATCCTGCTGATCGGGAGCGACGCCGGCCCGGACCGCACCGGCGCCCGGACCGACACGATGATGGTCGCGAGCATCGACACGAAGACGAGCCGTACCACGCTCTTCGCACTGCCCCGCAACATCGGCCACGCGCAGTTCCCGCCGGGATCGCCGATGGCGAAGAAGTTCCCCAACGGCTTCTACGACAAGGCCGATCCCCTGTCGGGCAACTACCTGCTCAACGCCGTGTACGCCTACGGGCACGAGTACCCGGCCGTCGCGCCGTCCGGTCCCACCGCCGACCCGGGGATGAACCTGCTGCACCAGACCGTCGCCTACATGCTCGGGCTGCAGCTGGACTACTACGTCGAGGTCAACATGGCCGGCTTCGCCTCGATCATCGACGCTATCGGCGGGATCACTGTCGACGTCGGCCCGACCCCACTGCCGATCGGTGGCGTTCTGCCCGACGGTACCCACGTCAAACCCGACGGCTACGTGCCGGCGGGCGTGCAAACCCTCAACGGTGACCAGGCACTGTGGTTCGCCCGGTCGCGGCGCAACTCCGACGACTACACCCGGATGAGCCGCCAACGGTGCTTGCTCAACAGCGTCCTCCAGCAGAAGAGCCCGACCGACGTGCTCACGAACTTTCAAGCCATCGCCTCGGCCACCACCAACAGCGTGTCCACCAACATCCCGCAGCAGGTGCTGCCCGCACTGGTATCGCTCGCGGGCGGGGGCAACGTGGTGTTGGAGAGCGTCTCGTTCGACCCGAACCTTCCCGACCCGAACGCCGCCGACGGCAAGTTCGACACCCTCTCTCCGGACTTCGAGCTCATGCGTGAGGTCGTGCAGAACTCGATCAACAAGCCGCCACCGCCGCCGCCCCCTCCGAGCGCCGCCGCACCGACGACCACGAGCAAGTCGACCAAGAGCAAAGCGAGCAGCAGTCCGACCACCACCTCGACGGTTCCGGACTCCTCGCAGCCGCAATCCCTCGCCCAGTCCTGCGGCTGAGCTGCCGGAGGGCGGCGGCGCGGGTCAGTGCACTGCTCGCCCACCCGGGACGCCGGTGGCCCGCCACCGGTACTCCACCTGCGGCCTGCCGGCGCCGCCGTAGCGCACGTGCCGCTCGGCGAGCCCGGTGTCGGCCAGGTACTCGAGGTAACGCCGGGCCGTCACCCGGGACGCCCCGACCGCATCGGCGACCTCCGCGGCCGTGAGCCCGGCGGCCCCCGCTTCGGTCAGAGTGCGGACCACGGCGTCGAGGGACTCGCGGCTGACACCCTTCGGCAGGCCGCTCGACTCGACCGGGGCCCGCAGCGCGCCGAACAGGTCGTCGACGTCCTCCTGCGCGACCACCGGCCCGGCGCCGAGCCGCGACCGGTACTCCAGATAGCCCTCGAGCTTCGCGCGCACCGCGCTGAAGGTGAACGGCTTGACCAGGTACTGCGTGGCACCGAAGGAGATCGCGGCCTGCACGACGGCGAGGTCCCGCGCGCGCGTCACCATGATGACGTCGGCCGTGTGGCCCGCGGCACGCAACCGGCGCAGCACCTCCAGCCCGCTGGTGTCGGGCAGGTTGACGTCGAGCAGGACGAGGTCGATGGTCCGGTCGCCGAGCATGCGCAACGCCTCCGTGCCCGAGCCCGCGCTGCCGACCACCTCGAAGCCACGCACCCGGCCGACGTAGCTGGCGTGAGCGGCGGCAGCGATCGGGTCGTCCTCGACGATCAGGGTGCGGATCATGCCCGTACCAGTGGGAGGCGCACCGCGAACTCGGCACCCCCCGCACCCACCCGCCCCAGCTCCACCCGTCCGCCGTGGCGCTGCGCGGCCTGGCGCACCAGAGCCAGCCCGAGACCGCGGCCGAGCCCGTCGTGCGGCTTGGTGGTCCACCCGCGCTCGAAGGCCCGCTCGGCGTCGGCCGCGGCGAGCCCGGGGCCGCTGTCGGCCACCCGCAGCTCCACCGCGTCGTCGGTGACGAGGGCCGCGATCCGGACCCAGCGGGGCCCCGGTGCGTCCTGGGCGGCGTCGATCGCGTTGTCGAGCAGGTTGCCGACGATCGTGACCAGGTCGCGGGGATCGGCGATGCCTGCGGGCACGCACGTGCCCTCCTCCACGTGCAGCGTGACGCCGCGCTCCCCCGCCTCGGCCGCCTTGCCCACGACGAGCGCCGCCAGCTCCGGTACGGAGATCCCGGCGAGCACGGTGTCGGTGAGCTGCTGGGACACGGCGAGCTCGGTGGCCGCGAACTCCAGCGCGGCGTCCGACCGGCCCAGCTCGATCAGCGAGATGACCGTGTGCAGTTGGTTGGCCGCCTCGTGGGCCTGGGCGTTCAGCGAGTCGGCGAAGCCGCGGATCGTCTGCAGCTCGCTGACCAGAGCGCGCAGCTCCGTGTGGTCGCGCAGCGTCACGACCGTGCCGAGGTGGCGCCCGCCCCAGCGCGCGGCACCCTGGCTGACCACCACGATGCGGTCGGCGGTCAGGTGGATCTCGTCGTCACGCGCCTCGCCGGTGGCGAGTGCGGCCCCCAGCTCGACCGGCAGGCCGAGCTCGTCGACACGGCGGCCCTGCACGTCGGGCGGCAGCACCAGCAGCCGCTGGGCCTCGTCGTTGACCAGCTGCACCCGCCCCGAACGGTCGAGCAGCAGCAGGCCCTCCCGCACGGCGTGCAGCACCGCGTCGTAGTACTCGTACATGCGTGCCAGCTCGGCCGGGCCGAGATCGTGCGTGCTGCGTCGCAGCCACCTGCTGACCAGCCAGGACCCTGCGGCGGCCAGCAACAGCGCCACGGTGGCGGCGCCGAGGAACAGCGGCATCTGCTGCTCCAGCTCCCGCGACACCGCCGCCACCGTCCGCCCGACGGACACCAGCGCCACGACGCCCCCGCCGTCCAGAACCGGGACGACCGCGCGCACCGACGGGCCGAGGGTGCCCGCGTAGGTCTCGGTGAACTGCTGGTCCCCTCGCGCGGCCGGCGCGATCGTGCCCTGGAAGGTCCGGCCGATCTCCGCGGGGTTGGGGTGCGAGAAGCGGGTGCCGTCCGCCGTCATGACCACGACGAAGTCGGTGGCCGTGTCGATGCGGACCCGCTCCGCCAGCGGCTGCAGCACGGCCGAGGGGTTCGGGGCGTCGAGCGCGTCCCGCACCTCGGGCGACGCGGCGAGGGTGTGCGCGATACCGAGCATCTCCTCCGCGGTGGCTGCGCGGTTCGTCTCGTCGAACTGGAAGTAGGCAGCCACCCCGACGCCGGTCAGGACGATCACGATGATCGCTGCCTGGAGCGCGAACAGCTGTCCGGCCAGGCTCCACCGGCTCCGTTGCCCGGCCATCGTCGTCACCGCCCGTCGAACGAAATGAACGAAACCGTGACTGCCACCACAACGTCCTCCATGCTCGCCGCGATGGTTGCCGGTGCACCGGTATCCGCGCAACGTCCGCCGTCGTCGTCGGCCCACCGGAGGACCCGTGTCAGCTACCACCGAAACACCGCACAAGAAGAAGGACCGGACCCACTACCTGTACATCGCCGTCGTCGTCGCGGTGGTACTGGGTGTGGGCGTCGGCCTCGTCTCGCCCGAGCTGGGGAAGGATCTCAAGCCGCTCGGCACGGCCTTCGTCAACCTCATCAAGATGATGATCTCGCCGATCATCTTCTGCACGATCGTCCTGGGCATCGGGTCCATCCGGAAGGCCGCCACGGTGGGCAGGGTCGGCGGGCTGGCGCTGGCCTACTTCCTCGCCATGTCCACCTTCGCGCTGGCGATCGGTCTCGTCGTCGGGAACATCCTCCAGCCCGGGGCGGGGCTGCAGCTGGGCGGTCTGAAGCCGTACACCGCACCCGCAGCCGAGTCGATGTCGGACTTCGTGGTAGGCATCATCCCGACCACGCTGTTCTCGCCGCTGGTCGGCGACAGCGTGCTCTCGACGCTGTTCGTCGCGCTGCTGGTCGGCTTCGCGGTGCAGGCCCTCGGGCGCTCGGGCCAGCCGATCCTGCGGGGCGTGAAGCACGTCGAGCGGCTCGTCTTCCGGGTGCTCGCGATGGTCATGTGGGCGGCCCCGATCGGCGCCTTCGGTGCCATCGCGGCGGTCGTCGGCGAGACCGGCTGGTCGGCGGTCATCGCGCTGTTCCAGATGATGGCAGCCTTTTACCTGACCTGCGCGCTCTTCGTGTTCGGCGTGCTCGGGCTGGTGCTGCGGCTCGGCGCCGGGATCAGCATCTTCTCGCTGCTGCGCTACCTGACCCGGGAGTTCGTGCTCATCGTCTCCACGTCGTCGTCGGAGTCGGCGCTGCCGCGGCTGATCGCCAAGATGGAGCATGTCGGCATCTCCCGTCCCGTCGTCGGCATCACGGTTCCCACCGGCTACTCGTTCAACCTCGACGGCACCGCGATCTACCTGACGATGGCGTCGATCTTCATCGCCGACGCGCTCGGCAGGCCGATGGCGATCGGCGAGCAGATCGCCCTGCTGCTGTTCATGATCATCGCTTCCAAGGGTGCAGCAGGGGTGTCCGGCGCCGGGATCGCGACGCTCGCGGGGGGCCTGGCCTCGCACCGCCCCGACCTCGTCGACGGCGTCGGTCTCATCGTGGGTATCGACCGGTTCATGTCGGAGGCCCGAGCCGTCACCAACTTCGCCGGCAACGCGGTGGCCACGGTCCTGATCGGCAACTGGGTCGGTGAGTTCGACCGGGAGCGCGCCGCCCGCGTGCTGAGCGGTGCCGAGCCGTTCGACGAGGCCAGCATGCTCGACGACGAGCCGGAGCCCGACGCTGCCGGGTCCGGCGCCGACCGGGGCACGGACGGAGCCGAAGCGAAGCCGGACCCCCGCTCGGAGAAGGCCACCATCTGAGGCCGACGTGGAAGGGCCCGCCCGGGTCACGATCGTGCGGGCGGGCCCTTCCACATGCCCGTCGGTGATGTACTGCGCCCATGCAGCCAGGGAGCCGGTGGTGAGCGGGACCATCGCGGAGATCGAGGCCGAGCAGGTGACCCCTGCCGTCGCGGAGCACGGCGAGGGACCGGTCTGGGACGCGCGCTCCGGCCGGCTGCTGTCGGTGGACATGCACCGCGGCGACCTGCTCCTCGTGGACCACGACGGCAGCCTGGAGCGCCGGCACGTCGGTGACCTGCTCGCGACGGTGCGGCCCCGCACGCAGGGCGGCTGGGTGGTCGGGCTCGCTCGCGGGTTCGGGCTCCTCGACGACGACGGCGGCGAGGCCGCCAGGTCGTTGGGCGAGCTGTGGCCGGACCCGTCGATCAGGATGAACGACGGGGGCTGCGACCCCGCCGGTGGGTTCTGGTGCGGCTCGATGGACCTCGACGCGGCGCCCGGCCGGGGGGCGCTGTACCGGCTCGCCCCCGACGGCTCCGTGGCCACGGTGCTCACGGATCTGACGATCTCCAACGGGCTGTGCTGGTCACCCGACGGGTCGCACGCGTACTACGTCGACTCCGGAACGGGCGGCGTGGACGTGCTTACCATCGACCTCGACGCTCCCGCGGTCATGGACCGCAGGCGGTTCGTGGACGTGGAGGGCGGCACCCCCGACGGGCTCACAGTCGACGCCGGCGGCGGCGTGTGGGTGGCGCTGTACGCCGGCTCGGCCGTGCACCGCTACACCCCCACAGGCACCCTCGATCTCGTCGTGCGGGTGCCCACCTCAAACCCCACGGCATGCGCCTTCGGGGGGCCCGACCTCGACGAGCTGTGGATCACCACGTCCGCGCAGGGCGCCGGGGCGCCCGACGGGCGCGCAGGCGCCCTGTACCGCTGCCGCCCCGGGATCCGAGGGCTCGAACCTCTCCCGTACCAAGGCTAGATCCGCCGTTCGAGCGACGCCGACGCGCCCACTGCAAGGGGGGCGTGCGCGTCGCGTTGCGCGGTTCTGTCAGGCTGAGCAGTGAAGATGACCTGCGGACATCCGGTTCGGGGTGTCCGCACGGAGAGGAGAACGACGACATGGCACTGCCCACGCTCACTCCCGAGCAGCGCGCCGAGGCCCTCAAGAAGGCAGCCGCTGCCCGCACCGCACGCAAGGAGCTGCGCGACTCGATCGCCCGCGGGGAGCAGACCATCCCCGCGGTCCTCGACCGCGCCAAGTCCGACACCATCGTCGGCAAGACGAAGGTGGCCGACCTGCTCAAGAGCCTTCCGGGCTACGGCCCGGCCAAGGTCTCCGCGCTGCTGGAGCAGACCGGTATCGACGCCTCCCGGCGCGCCGCCGGGCTCGGCGACCGCCAGCGCCAGGCGCTGCTCGACGCCCTGAAGTAGGCCTTCCTGCGGGCCAGGAGCACGCCTGACGCGCACACCCGTTGCCCCCCGGTCCCGGCGCTCGCGCCGGGACCGACAGGGGGGTGACCCGGGACGTGTGGCCCTACCGGTTCGACACGCGCTACCACCGACCGGCAGGCTGGCCCCGTGGAACGCTACGTCGATGTCGCCCCGGGAGTCCGGCTCTGGGCAGAGGACATCGCTCCCACCGGGTCACGGCCCGGTGAACCGCTGCTGCTGGTGATGGGTGCCGCGTCGTCCGGCCTGGTGTGGCCGGACGCGCTGCTCGGGCTGCTCGCGGAACGGCATCGGGTCATCCGGTACGACCATCGCGACACCGGCCGCTCCACCGCGGCCTTCGACGAGCATCCGTACGGGATCACCGACCTCGCCGGCGACGCGATCGCCGTCCTGGACGCGTTCGACGTTCCCAGGGCGCACGTCGTGGGCATGTCGATGGGCGGCATGCTCGTGCAGCTGATGCTGCTCGACCATCCCGAGCGCCTCGCCTCGGCCACCCTCTTCTGCACGGGCGCTCTCCCGCTTTCCGGCGCGCCCGAGCTCCCCGGCCCCGACCAGGCGCTGCTGCGCCTGTGGGGTGAGCTGGACGACCCGCGCGACCTCGAGGGTGAGATCCGGTGGCGGGTGGAGCACTGGCGTCTCCTCAACGGCTCCGGCACCCCCTTCGACGAAGGCGAGTTCCGCGCCCTCGAGGAGCGGGTGATCGCACACACGGGCCGGCACGATCCAGTCGTCGCCCATGCCCACATGGACACCAGCGGCCTGGAGCGGGGCGCCGAGCTCGCCGGGGTGACGGTGCCGACGCTCGTGATCGAGGCACCGGAGGACCCCGCCTACCCGCCGCCGAACTCGGGTCACCTCGTCCGCACCCTCAGCCAGGCCCGGATGGTGCGGATCCCGGGGATGGGCCACACCATCAACCGCACCGTGACCTCGCCGCTCGCCGCGGCGATCCTGACGCAGACGACCCACACGGCCGCTCCGGCCTGATCCATCCGGCCACGATGTGTACGCCACCCGGCGCTCGGGCACTCCCGCGCGCCGCATGACGAACCGCATGGAAGGTGGATGGATGGGCATCGAGGATCC
>JAODNO010000233.1 GCA_025465235.1 Pseudonocardia sp. | reverse complement strand
GGGCATGATCGGGCAGGACCACATCAGGAGGCTCACCCACGTCCTGTCCGGGGCGCGGGTCGCCGCGGTCACCGACGTGGACCTCGACCGCGCCCGGACGGTCGCGGACGACGTCCCCGGCGCCGTGCTGCACGCCGGCGGACAGGACCTGATCGCCGATCCGGACGTGGACGCGGTGGTCGTCACGTCCTGGGGCCCGACCCACGAGGAGTACGTCCTGGCGTGCATCGCGGCGGGCAAGCAGGTGTTCGGCGAGAAGCCGCTCGCGACCACCGAGGAGGCCTGCGCGCGCATCGTCGAGGCCGAGGTGGCTGCGGGACGGCGGCTGGTGATGGTCGGGTTCATGCGCCGCTACGACGCGCAGTACCGGGCCATGAAGGAGGTGGTGACCGGCGGCGAGATCGGGCTGCCGCTGCTCATGCACGCGGCACACCGCAACCCGTCCGTGCCGTCGCACTTCACCAGCGACATGATCATCAACGACAGCACCGTGCACGACATCGACGTGGCCCGGTGGATGTTCGACGACGAGATCGCCGCCATCACAGTGCTCAAGCCGCGGGTGAGCAGCAAGGCGGCCCCGGGCTTCAACGACCCGCTGCTCGTGCTGCTGCAGATGCGCAGTGGAGTGCTCGTGGACGTCGAGGCCATGGTGAACGCGGGCTTCGGCTACGACATCCGCGGCGAGGTCGTCTGCGAGGACGGGACCGTCGAGCTGTCGGAGAGCGCGGGCGCCCTGGTCAAGAGCGCCGGACGGTTTGCCGGCCGCGTGCCCGCCGACTGGCGGGAGCGCTTCGTCCGCGCGTTCGACACCGAGTTCCAGGCGTGGATCGACGCCGTCACCGCAGGCGGCACCACCGGGCCGAGCGCGTGGGACGGCTACGCGGCCACCGTGGCGTGCGAGACCGGGCTCGCCGCACTGCACTCCGGGGAGCGCGTCCCGGTCGTGCTGCGCGAGCGCCCCGACCTGTACAAGGAGGCCGGCAGGTGAAGCTCGCCGTCGACCCCTACATGCTGCGCAGGACCCCGCTGCTGGAGCTCCCGGCGCTGGTCGCGGAGCTCGGGTACCAGCACGTCGAGCTGTCCCCGCGCGAGGACTTCCTGCCCTTCTTCGTGCACCCACGGGCCGACCGGGCGAGCATCGCGGCGTTCCGCAAGGAGCTCGCAGGCGCCGGGGTGGAGATCGCCTCGGTGCTGCCGTTGTACAAGTGGTCGGGCCCCGACGAGGACGAGCGGCAGGCCGCGGTGCGGTACTGGCGCCGCGCCATCCAGATCACCGTCGACCTCGGCTGTGATGTCATGAACTCCGAGTTCAACGGGCGCCCCGAGCAGGCGGCGGCCAGCGAGGCGAAGTTCTGGCGCTCGATGGAGGAGCTGCTCCCGGTGTTCGAGCGGGAGGGCGTGCGGCTGGTGCTCGAGCCGCACCCCGACGACTTCATGGAGGACGGGCGGGGCGCGGTCGACCTGATCCGCGGGATCGACAACGAGCTCGTGACGTTCCTGTACTGCGCGCCGCACACGTTCCACCAGGGCGGCGACCTCGCCGACGTGATGCGGTACGCCGGGCCGCTGCTCACCCAGCTGCACATCGCCGACACTTTCGACCACACCGGCAGCTCCGGGCTGCGCTACATCGTGAACCCGCCCGGGTCGACAGCGCGCATTCACCAGCACCTGGACGTGGGCCAGGGGGAGGTCGACTGGGACCTGTTCTTCGCCACGCTCGCCGAGGTCGGGTTCGACGGCATCGCCACGGTGTGCGTCTTCGCCTGGGAGGAGCGGGCGCGGGAGTCGCTGGTCCTCAACCGCGAGAAGGTGCAGGAGTACCTGGGCCGCCACGCCGTGGGCACCCCGTGAGCCGCCGCGTTGCGGTCGGACTCGCCGGCCTCGGCCGGATGGGGCGCATCCACGCGAGGAACCTGGCCTCGCGCTGCGCCTCGGCCCGCCTGGCGTGCGTGTACGACGCGGACACCGCGGTCGCCCGGCAGCTCGCCGAGCAGCTCGAGGTGCCCTGGACGGCGAGCTTCGACGAACTGCTGGCCGACGACAGTGTCGAGGCCGTCGCGATCGCGACCCCCACCGGGTCGCACGCGGAGCTGGCGGTGGCGGCCGCCACGGCGGGCAAGCACATCTTCTGCGAGAAGCCCATCTCCCTGGACCGCGACACCACGCTCGCGGTGATCGATGCGGTGGGGCAGGCCGGGGTGGTGCTCCAGGTGGGGTTCCACCGCCGCTCCGACCCGGACTGGGTGGCCGCCGCCCGGCGGATCCACGCCGGCGAGCTGGGTGCGGTCACGCTGTTCCGCACGTCGTTGCGGGACATGACGTCTCCGCCTCCCGAGTACCTCACCGGCTCCGGCGGGTTCTTCGTCGACGTCACGGTGCACGACCTCGACGTCGCCCGCTGGCTGGTGGGCGAGGTCGTGGAGGTGAGCGCGCACGGGGCGGCGACCGACCCGGCGTTCGCCGCGCTCGGCGACATCGACACCGCGGTCGTGGTGCTGCGTTTCGAGAACGGAGCCCTCGGCGTCATCGACAACAGCCGCTCGGCCCGGTACGGCTACGAGTGCTCCACCGAGGTGATGGGCAGCGCCGCGACCGTGCGGATCGACGCCCCACAGCGGCGCCACTACGAGTGGCGCACGCCGGGGCTGGCGTCCCACGACCTGCCGCGCGACTTCGAGGAGCGTTACCCCGAGGCCTACGCCGACGAGCTCGACGCCTTCGGGTGCTGCGTGCGCGACGGCGGCTCTCCGCGGGTGACCGGCCACGACGCGCTCGCGGCGTTCGACCTGGCCAGGGCGGCGCGGCGGTCCTGGGAGTCGGGCCGCCCGGTCGGGGTGAAGCCACTGCGCACGGCCAACGGCGTGCTGTACGAACTGGGAGGAACCGCAGAGTGAGTGACGAGAGGATCGCCGGGGCGCCCATCTCCTGGGGGGTGTGCGAGGTGCCCGGCTGGGGCTACCAGCTCCCGCCCGCGCGGGTGCTCGCGGAGATGCGGGAGCTGGGGCTCGCCGCCACCGAGCTGGGACCCGACGGTTTTCTCCCGGGTGAACCGGGCGCGATGGCCGAGGTGCTCTCCCTGCACCATCTGCAGGCCGTCGGCGGGTTCACCCCGCTGCTGCTGCACGTGGCCGACCACGACCCGGTCCCCGAGGTGGAGATGCTGCTGCAGGCCTACGCGGCGACGGGGTCGGACGTGCTGGTCCTGTCGGCGGTCACCGGTCTGGACGGGTACGACGCCCGCCCCGCGCTCGACGACGCGGGCTGGCGCACGCTGCTGACCAACCTGGACCGGCTGGCGGGTCTCGCCATCGAGCACGGCGTCCGCGCGGTGCTGCACCCGCACGTCGGCACGATGGTCGAGAACGGCGACGAGGTACAGCGGGTGCTCGACGGCTCGTCGATCTCCCTGTGCCTCGACACCGGCCACCTGCTCATCGGCGGCACGGACCCGGCGGAGCTCACGCGGCAGGCACCGCACCGGATCGCCCACACCCACCTCAAAGACGTGGACGTCACGCTGGCCCACCAGGTGCAGGCGGGCAGGCGCACCTACACGGAGGCGGTCCGCGAGGGCATGTACCGCCCGCTCGGCCAGGGCGACGTCGACTTCGAGGCGATCGTCGGCCACCTGCGCGGGCAGGGGTACGACGGGTGGTACGTGCTGGAGCAGGACACGATCCTCACCGAGGCGCCACGCGGGGAGGGCCCGCTGGCCGACGTCCGCCTCAGCGTGGACCACCTACGGTCGGTGCTGGGCTCATAGCTGTCCGTGCAGTGAATGAGATCACGTCGGCAGGTGGCATCAGGGGCCGTCGCCGAAGCGATTATCCTGGTGACCCCGTGCGGGGACCTGTTGGAACCCGCTCCCCACCCATCGGGAAAGCTGACGAACGTGATCAACATCTCCGTCTCGTCCCGGTCACTGGCCGCCGCCAGGTCGGTTGACCCCGACGTCTCGGCCGCCGCCGTCCGGGCCGCGGTCGAAGTAGCCATTGCCGAGCAGATGCGCGAGCTCAGGCACTCCCACGACGCAACCCGCCTCGACCCCACCTCTTACGAGGGGTAGCCGGTCTCGCGGTCGCCGGAATCGGGCACCCATGGTCTTCCCCGGGACCACCACGTGCCTGGTACCGGCAACCACTCAGTGGTTGAGGTACGCCAGGACGGCCCGCACCCGGCGATGGGTGTCGTCGGCCGGTGGCAGATCCAACTTCGTCAGGATGTTCGTGATGTGCTTCTCCACCGAAGGTGGGGCGAGCACCAGTTCGGTGCAGATGGCCGAGTTCGACAGTCCCTGGGCGACGAGCGCGAGCACCTCCCGCTCGCGCGGCGTGAGTGCCGTGACGCCCTGGTCGCGGTTGTTCCGAGCGAACAGCTGCCGGACGACCTCAGGGTCCATCACGGTGCCGCCCCCGGCGACCCGTTCGATCGCGTCCAGGAACTCGTCCAGCGCGGTCACCCGGTCCTTGAGCAGGTAGCCGACCGCGCCGTTGCCGTCGGCGAGCAGCTCGGCGGCGTAGGTGCGCTCGACGTACTGGGACAGGATCAGGATCGGCGTCCTCGGCTCGCGCTTGCGCACCGACAGCGCGGCCCGCAGACCCTCGTCCCGGAACCCCGGCGGCAGCCGGACGTCGACGATGGACAGGTCGGGGCGGTGCTCCTGCACCGCGCTCTCGAGGTCGGGCGCGTTGTCCACCGCCGCGACGACGGTGTGCCCGGTGTCGGTGAGGATCCGGATCAGGCCGTCCCGGAGCAGGAGCAGATCCTCGGCGATCACGATTCGCACGGCAGCTCCGCTCGGACGACGGTCGGACCGCCGGGTGGACTTGTGACCTCCATCCTGCCGTCCAGGGCCTCGACCCGGCGCCGCAGCCCGGTGAGTCCCGATCCGGACGGGTCCGCTCCGCCGCGGCCGTCGTCGCGGACCTCCAGTGAGAGCACGTCCTCGCGGCGGACAACGTCCACGACGCACTCGTCGGCCGTCGCGTGCTTGGCGGTGTTCGCCAGGGCCTCGGCGACCACGAAGTAGGCGGCCGCCTGCACCGCGGGCGCCAGTTCACCGAGGTCGCCGGCGCGCACCACGACCGGCAGCGATGCGTCGCCCGCCAGCGCGCCCAGCGCCGCGACGAGGCCCCGGTCGGTGAGGATCGGCGGGTAGATCCCGCGCACCAGCCTGCGCAGCTCGGCGAGCGCCTCGTCGAGCTGCCGGCGGGCGGTCAGGAGGTCGTCGCGGGCCGGGTCACCCTGCGGACCGGTGGCACGCATCTTGCGTTCGGCCAGCGCCAGCGTCATCCCCGCTGCCACGATGCGGGCCTGTGCACCGTCGTGCAGGTCGCGCTCGATCCGCTGCAGCTCGGCGGCCTGCGCGTCCACCACACCGCGACGGGTGACGGCGAGCTCGGTGGCCCGGTCGGCGAGGCGCTGCCGGGGGCCCTGCCCCAGCAGCTTCACCGCGAGTTCGGCCTGCGTCCTCGCCAGGGTGCCGACCAGCCACCGCACGGGAAGGGCCAGCAGGACACCGAGGAGCGTGAGCGCGAAGCGGCCCGGGACGGTGTTGAACAGCGTGTCGACGACCGGGGGCAGGTGCGGGTTGGGCACGGCCCACAACCAGAGGGGCGCGACGATCGTCCCGAGATCGACGACCGCGACCACGACGCCGGGGATCCCGGTGGCGAGCCCGAGCGGGAAGAGCAGCACGAGCCAGGTGAGGTCGCGCCACGTGGCAGGCTCCCGGGTCAGCGCGCGCCCGCTGGCCCACGGGTTCGCCCCGGTCGCGGGCTCGTAGGGAACGGGCACCGGCCTGCCCAGCAGGGCACCCGCCCGCCACCTCTCCAGTCCGGCGAGGCGCCGGGTCACCCACGTGAGGACGAGGAAGACGGGCGGACCGAGGTAGGTCACCGACAACAGGCCGCTGGCCAGCGTGGTGATCAGGGCCCACAGGAACGTGGCGGGTCCGATCAGCACGCCGGCCAGCAGGTAGGCCAGTTCCCTGGCCGCACGGACGATCACCTGGAGAACCTAGTGTCGAGGAAGCGCGGCACTAGGCCTGCCCGGGGAGCGATCGGCGCCGGACGACCAGCCGGGCAGGCACCGCCGCGGCCACCAGACCGAGGAACCCGACGCCGCCGATCATGGCCAGGTAGCGCAGCGGGTCGGCGAACAGCCGCCACTGCCCGTCCTGGGCCACGCTGAAGGTGCCCACCACGGCGCCGGTGATCAGGCAGCCCAGCACCAGCGCGACGGCCACGGTGACCAGCGCCTCCAGACCGAGCAGCCGGTGCAGCTGTGGCGCGGTCGCGCCGATCAGCCGGAGCCCGGCGAACTCGCCACGGCGCGCGCTCGTGGCGATGGCGAACGTGTTGACCACCGCGATCGCGGTGAACCCCAGAGAGATCACGACCATCAGCTCCCACGCGGCCTGCTGGTTCTGCACGTCGGCGGTGCCGCCCCGCGGGTCACGGGCGTCGGTCGCGGCGAGCGCAGGCCACTCCGCGTGGACCGCCTCGGCCACCCCGGGCTCGCCGCGGAGGTAGAGGGCGCCGACCAGGCCATGGGGATCGTGCCGGGCGGCGAGCTCGGCCGGCAGCACCAGGTCGCCGAAGCCACG
The DNA here is from genome assembly GCA_025465235.1 of Pseudonocardia sp. Lineage (GTDB taxonomy): Bacteria > Actinomycetota > Actinomycetes > Mycobacteriales > Pseudonocardiaceae > Pseudonocardia. Next base: position 13,459 of record JAODNO010000233.1, on the reverse strand, counting down.
CCAGTTCTCGAACACGGCGACCACGGTCAGGGGCGTCCGCGTGCCGTCGGCCAGCCAGAAGTCCGGCCGGGCGCCGATCCGCCAGCCCCGCTCCTCGGCGAGCGGGCCGCTCACGGCGACCGTGGCCCCTTCCGCACCGACGCGGCCCAGATCGTCCAGGCTCCCCGCCGTGACGCCGAGGTCGAGCGCCTGCTCGCCCGAGACCTGCAGGCCCTGCGCCGGGTAGTCCTCCGGCTTGCCCGCGAGGTCGACGATGACGCGCGTGCCGATGGTGGCGGCCGAACCGGTCACCGCCGGCAGCTCGGACACCTGCTCGGCGACGTCGAGCGGGAGTCCTGGCCCGTTCGTGGCGGCGACCCGGACGGTCGCCAAGGCGGTACGGGCGGCCTGTTGGTCGGCGGTCACCCTGGTGAGGATCTCCCCGTCGATCAGCATGGTGGCGTTGATCGCGAACATGAGCGTCAGCGGGATCGCCACTCCCACGACCCGGCGACTCTCCGCCCGGGTCATCACCGCGGCGATCCGGCCCAGCACACCGCTCAATGCGACCACCCGCGACACCACCGCGGTCACCGCACCCACCGCGAGCGGCCCGAGAGCGGCGACGGCGCACAGCAGCAGCGCGGAGGACACGAAGCCCATCCCCATCCCGTACACACCGCCCAGCGGCACCAGGCCGAGCACCGCGACCGCGCCGGCGACCAGCACCGCCGCCACGACGACCCGCAGTACCCGGCCACCGCCCGAAGCCGTCATGGTCTCGCGCAGTGCCTGTGTCGGCGCTATCCGGACCGCCCGGTGGGCCGCCACGGCCGTGGACAGCAGCGTCACGAGCAGCCCGACGACGACGGCGGCGACCAGCACCATGACGTTCAGCGCCACTGTGAACTGCGGCGGGACGGCGCCGAGATCGCGGAACCGCGCGGCCACGAGGTACGCCACCACGACCCCGACCGGCAGGGCCGGCACAGCGGCCACGAGGGTCACGATCGCGATCTCCAGGCTCAGCATGCGGCGCAACTGGCGCGGGGTCGCCCCCGCGGTGCGAAGCAGGGCGAGCTCCCGCAACCGCTGGCGGATCGCGAGCGACACCGTCCCGGTGAGCACGAACACCGCCGCGAACCCGGTGATCCCCAGCACGAACCCGAAGATCGAGATCGCCCCGATGTAGTCCGGCAGCGCACCCGGCAGATCGGCCGTGACCTTGTCGGCACCGGTGTGGACCGCAGCGGCGCCTCCGATCCGCTGCTGCAGGTCAGCGACCACCGCCGCGGCGTCTGCGCCCGGCGCCATCCGCACACCGACCGCGGTCGGCCCGGCCAGCCCGGACAGCTCGCCGACCTGCGCGTCGGCGACGAACACCGCCGCCTGCCCCGGCACACCCTCGGCCGTGGCCGGTGCGGCGACGCCCACCAGGCGCAGTTCCCGCGCGCCGGTCCGGGTGGTCACCCGGACGGTCTCGCCGATCCGCAGCCCTTCGGCCAACGCGGCGTCGAGCACGACTCCACCCGGCCCGGGCGGGGCGCCCTGGGTCAGCTCGTAGGGGGTCAGCGAAGCCGAGGCCCACCCGTGCGCGACCACGGCCGCACGGTCCGGCGCCCGCACCGGCACCCCGCCGAGGTCGACCGCGACCGGGAACGCCGCGTCCGGCACCGCCGTGGCGACACCGGGCGTGCCTGCGACGGCATTGACGAGCTCAGCGGGCAGCGCAGGCGCCCCGGTCAGCCGCTCGCTCTTGGTCTTGACCTTGACCTCGCCGTCGCCCTTGTCCTGCTCGGTGGTCAGCACCACCGCCCGGTCACCGGCGACGACCGCGTCGGCTGCGGCGAACCGGTCCGCGCCGGGCCTTGCGGTGAGCACCGAGAACAGCAGCAGGCCGCTGCCGGCGATCAGCGCGATGGCCAGGAACGCCGTGAGGAAGGTTCCGGCGAAGGCGGCCCGGCGGCGACGCACGGTATGTGCGGCCAGCTTGATGATCATCTGGTCAGCTCCACCATGCGGGCCGACACCTGGGCGGCCGTGGGCGCGATCAGGTCTCCGGCGAGCCGGCCGTCGGCGAGGAACACCACGCGGTCGGCCCAGGCCGCCGCGGCCGGGTCGTGCGTCACCATCACGACCGTCGCTCCGAACTCGTCGACGAACCGTCGCAGCAGCGCCAGCACCTCGCGGCCGGTGGAAAGATCCAGGGCACCGGTCGGTTCGTCCCCGAAGATCACCTCGGGGCGCCCGGCGAGCGCCCTGGCCAGCGCCACGCGCTGCTGCTGACCGCCGGACAGCTCGCCCGGCCGCGCCTTCTCCCGTCCCGCGAGGCCGACCCGCGCCAGCACCTCCCGCGCCCACGCCTCGTCGGGCCGGTTCCCGGCGAGCCGTTGCGGCAGCAGCACGTTGTCCCACACCGACAGCGCGTCGACGAGGTTGAACGACTGGAAGACGAACCCGACGTGGGCGCGCCGGACGATGGTGAGCTTCGGCTCGCGCAGCGCGCTGATGTCCTGACCCGCCAGCAGCACGCGCCCCTCGCTCGGCCGGTCCAGGCCCGCCGCGCAGTGCAAGAGCGTCGACTTCCCCGATCCTGACGGACCCATCACCGCGGTGAACGAGCCGGCGGCGAAGCCGACCGTCACGCGTTCCAGCGCGCGCACCGCCGCTCGACCCGGATAGGACTTCGACACCTCGGCCAGCACCACGACATCTCGCGGCGGGGCGCTCCTCGACTGCTGAACCAGAACCATGTGCATGATCCTTGGACTCCGGGGTGCCGAAACCCACCGGGTCGTCCTGGATCTCTCGGGCAGGGCTGTCCCTACCTATCCGTCTCTGTCGGCCTGCCGTGGCGGCCCCGTCGTCCCCCGGACGACCAGCCGCGGGGAGAGCACAACCTCGCGGGGCGCGGTCCGGTCGCCGTCCAGGCGTTCGACGGCGGCCTCGACGGCGTGCACGGCCTGCGCGCCGGCCTCCTGGCTCACCGTCGTGAGGTCGATGTGGGCGAGGCGGGCGAGCGCGCTGTCGTCGTAGCCCACCACGGACACCTCGCTGGGCACCCGCACACCCGCGCGGAGGAAGACGTCGAGGAGGCCGATCGCACTGCGGTCGTTGGCCGCGAGGACCGCCGTGGGGAGCACGGGCTCGTCGAGCAGTGCCCGAGCCGCCGCTGCGCCTGCCGCCTCGTCGTAGCCGCCCGGCAGCACGCGAGCGGTGGCCAGCCCGTGCCGCCGGGTCGCGGCGAGGAACCCCGAGCGGCGGTCGGCCGCCATCGGCGCACCGGCGCCGTCGACGTGCACGAGGTCGCGGTGGCCCAGCCCGACGAGGTGGTCGACGGCCTGACCGACGCCCTCGTCGTCGGCCACCCGCACCACGTCGAAACCGGCCGGCTCGACGTGCCGGCCCACCACGACCACCGGGACCCGCCCGCCGAGCTCGGCGAGCGCGTCGGTGCCGAGCTCGGGCGACAGCAGCAGGAGCGCCTCACACCGCAGGTCGAGCAGGGTCTCCACCACACGGTCCTCCTCATGCACCGCGGTGACCGCGCCGAGCGCCACCGAGTAGCCGCGCTCGTCCGCGGCGACCTGCACCTCCTCGGCCAGCTCCGCACGGAACGCGTCGCGCAGGACGACGGGCACGCCGAGGAGGTGCGTGCGCCTGCGCGCCAGCAGGCTCGCGGTGCGGTCGGGCCGGTAACCCAGCCGCGTGGCGGCCGCCAGCACCCGCTCGCGGGTCTCCGCGCTCGGGCCGGCCACTCCACGCAGCACCAGCGACACCGATGCGGTGGATACCCCGACGTCCGCGGCGACGTCCTCCAGCCGGGGCCTGCGGCCCGGGTTCGCGACGCTCAGGACGACCCCTCTCACTCTTGACACGCCATCGGCGCGTCTCGCATAGTAGTCGTACTTAAAGCGCTTTAAACCATGGTCCGCATCGAGGAGGAACGTGGTGACAACGCTCAGTCCCCCGGTCGTCTACGACCCCTACTCCGCCGTCTTCAAGACGGACCCGTGGCTCGTCTACCGGCAGCTTCGGGACACCGCGCCGGTCTACGTCAGCGAGCGGTGGGGCTTCTACGCCCTGTCCCGCTTCGACGACGTGCGCGCCGCCGTGCGCGACCACGAGACCTACCTGTCGTTCGAGGGCATCGACATCGACGACACGGCCAAGGACATGAGCGCGCCGGGTTTCCTGCCCGACATCGACAACCCGCGCCACGACCAGCTCCGCCGGATCGTCCAGCGGACCTTTCTCCCCCGGGCGATCGGGAAGCTGGAGGACGACGTCCGCCGGGTCGTCACCGGCCTGGTCGACCGGTTCGCCGACAAGGGCGAGGCCGACATCGCGCAGGACCTCTCCTGGCCCATCCCCTACGCCGTGTTCTTCGACGTGCTCGGGCTGCCCACCACCGGCTCGCACCGCGAGGATCTTGTGCGCTGGTCGCACGGGCTCAAGGACCGCGAGCACGACGACCCGCGACTGACGCCGGTCGCCTGGGACGCACTTCACTGCACGAAGGACTACCTCGCCGAGATCCTGATGGCACGGCGCCGGAACCCGCGCGAGGATCTGTTGAGCACACTCGTGACGGCGGCCGTCGAGGACCACGACGGCGTGCCGTTCGCCCCGCCGGTGATCGACCGCGACTCCGAGATCGTCGGGCTGGCGTTCGTGCTGTTCATGGCGGGGGTGGAGAGCACGTCCGCCCTCCTGTCGACGGCCTTCCGCGAGCTCGCCCTGAACCCGGACCAGCGGGCCGCGCTGCTGGCCGACCCGTCACAGATCTCCGCCGCGGTCGAGGAGGCGCTGCGGTTCGATGCGCCACTGCAGGTCGCCGGCCGCACCACCACCCGCGATGTCGAGCTGCACGGCGTGACCATCCCGGCCGAGCAGCGCGTGTTCCTGATCTACGGCTCCGCCAACCGCGACGAGCGGCAGTACGAGGACCCGGACCGCTTCGACATATCTCGCCGGCAGAAGCGGCACATGTCGTTCAGCGAGGGCCTGCACGGGTGCCTAGGCGCCCCGCTCGCCCGTCTGGAGGCCCGCGTCGCGCTCGAGGTCGCGCTGCCCCGTCTAGGCGATTACGTGATCTCCGGGCCGATGCAGCAGTACCGCAGCACGCCGAACATGCGCGTGCTCGACCATCTGCCGATCTCGTTCACCCCGGCCGGGAGGAACTCGTGACCATCGCCGCCCAGCGGACCACCACCGTCACCGCCGTCGGGGACGAGTACGAGGCCGACGCCATCGTCGAGAGCCGGTACGAAGCTGCGGAGGACGTCGTGGTCCTCACGCTGCGCGAGGCCGGCGGCCATCCGCTGCCACGGTGGGATCCCGGCGCCCATATCGACCTGCTGATCCCCGCTGCCGACGGCACAGGGGCGCGGCAGTACTCGCTCTGTGGTGACCCCGCAGACCAGCACGAATGGCGCGTCGGGGTCCTGCGTGAACACGACGGCCGCGGCGGCTCCGCCCACGTGCACGACGCGCTCCACCCCGGCACGCAGGTGCGCATCCGCGGGCCGCGCAACCACTTCCCGCTGCTGCCCTCGCCGCGGTACGTGTTCATCGCGGGCGGCATCGGCATCACCCCGATCCTGACGATGGTGGCGGCGGCCGAGGCCGCCGGCGCGGAGTGGGAGCTGGTCTACGGCGGGCGGAGGCGGGCGTCGATGGCGTTCCTCGACGAGCTGACCGACGCCCGAGTCACCATCCGTCCGCAGGACGAGACCGGTCTGCTCGACCTCGACGACCTGCTCGGCACGCCCCGCGCGGACACCCTCGTCTACTGCTGCGGGCCGGAGCCGCTGCTCGCCGCCGTTGAGGAGCGCTGCGCGAGCTGGCCCGCCGGGTCGCTGCGGGTGGAGCGCTTCGCACCGAAGCCGGTCGCCGAGCCGGTGCTCGCCGGGGCGTTCGAGGTCGAGCTGGCGCAGAGCGGGCTCACGCTCACGATTCCGCCGGACCGCTCGATCCTCGAGGTGGCCGAGGAGGCCGAGGTGCGCGTGCTGTCCTCGTGCAGCGAGGGCACCTGCGGCACCTGCGAGACAGCCGTGCTGGAGGGCGAGCCCGACCACCGCGACTCCGTGCTCACCGACGAGGAGCAGGAGGCCAACGACTGCATGATGATCTGCGTCTCGCGGTCGCGCTGTCCCCGTCTCGTGCTGGATCTGTAGAGAAGGGATCGATCGATGAGGCTCGGTGCCTACACCGCCTGCATGCACGACCGGCCGCTGCCGGACGCCCTCACGGTCCTCCGCGATCTCGGGCTGGACAGTGCGGAGATCAACTCGGGCGGTTTCCTGCCCGCGCCGCACCTGCCGATCGCCGAGATCAGGGCGAGCCGGGACGCGCGTGAGGAGTACCTCGGGCAGTTCGCCGCGGCGGGCATCACGCTGACCGCGCTCAACTGCAACGGCAACCCGCTGCACCCCGACGCGGAGGTCCGCGAGAAGCACGGCCAGGACGTCCTCGCCGCGATCGAACTGGCCGCGCTGCTCGGCGTACGCCGGGTCGTCACGATGTCCGGGCTGCCCGCGTCGGACCCGGGTGGCCGGCTTCCGTCGTGGACGGTCCTGCCGTGGGACAGCGCGTATCTCGACGCCCGCGATCACCAGTGGAACGACGTGGCGCTGCCGTACTGGCGCGAGGTTCAGGCCCGCGCGGCCGACGCCGACGTGAAGGTCTGCATCGAGATGCACCCGCACAACCTCGTCTACAACCCGGCCACGATGCTGCGGCTCGCCCACGAGATCGACGCCACCCATGTCGGCGCCGAGATGGACCCGAGCCACCTGTTCTGGCAGGGCATCGACCCGGTTGCGGCCCTGGGTGCGCTCGGCGGGCTCGTCTACAACGCCGCGGCCAAGGACACCCGGATCAACGAGAACGCGAAGATCAACGGCGTGCTCGACGACCGGTTCGGACGCGTGCGGCCCGACGAGCCGGGGGCCGTGTCGCTGGGCGGTCGCTACACGCTGAGCCGCTGGCCGGAGAGCTCCTCGTGGGACTTCGTGGCCGTGGGTCGCGGTCACGACGTCGCCTTCTGGACCGACTTCCTGGCGGCGCTGGAGAAGATCGACCCGGACATGGCGGTCAACATCGAACACGAGGACCAGGAGCTCGACCAGCTGGAGGGCCTGCGCTTCGCCGCGCAGACCCTCCTGGCCGCCGCCCGATGACGGTGGGTGACGCGGTTCTCGACGGACGGGGCGGGCTACGCGGGGAGGGAGGACAACTTGATCGTCGCGCCCGTCGGGTCGGCGATCTTCGCCAGGCGGCCGTACGGGGTGTCCAGGGCGGGCTCCAGCACCGTGCCGCCCAGCTCGCCGGCCAGTTGCAGCGCGGCGTCGACGTCCTCGACGCCGATGTAGACCTGCCAGGTGGACGGCACGCCCTCGGGCAGGAACGCGCTACCGTCCATGACGCCGGCGTACCCCGTCCCGTCGACCACCATCTGCGTGTAGCGGAAGTCGTCGGTGTCGCCCATCGTGCTGGTCTCCCAGCCGAACACCGTGCGGTAGAAGTCGAGCACCTCCTGGTAGCGCCGGGTGTGCAGCTCGTGCCAGACCGGCGCGCCCGCCTCGCCGACGAGGCCGTAGCCCTTGTGCTCACCGGGCTGCCAGAGCCCGACCGCGGCGCCGCCAGGGTCGGCCACCATGCCCATCGTGCCCAGGTGCATCACCTGCATCGGTTCGAGGTGCACCTGGCCGCCCGCCGCGGCGGCCGCCTCGCTGGTGGCCTTGGCGTCGGGCGTGGACAGGTAGGTCGTCCAGGCGTCGGGCTGCCCGGCCGACCCGTCGTTGCGCATCATCCCGGCGATCATCACGCCGTTCTTCGTGAAGTTGACGTAGCCGCCGTACTCCGGCGGGGTCTGCTCCGCGCTCCAGCCGAAGATCCGCCCGTAGAACTCGGCGGCGCGGTCGGGGTCGGAGCTGAACAGGTCGATCCAGCAGGGCGCTCCGGACGGAGCGGCATCACGAGCGGGCACAGCGGGCCTCCTGGCGTCTGAGTGGGGCAGGTTCCCACGACAATGGGACCAGGGGAACAGCCGGAACTCATCGGGCGATCTCGGAGCACCCAGATGGGACGAGGAAGGGGACGACGATGTCGCGCATGCTTCTGACCGGTACGGGAGGCCGGCTCACGGAGGACGACTGCCGGATCGCGGATCTGAAAGCCGTCCTGGACGAGGCCACCGACCCGGTCCGGTACCCGCACGCTGCGGCCGTCGAGCAGGGAGTGCTGGTCTACGACGCCGAGAGCCTGCGCGGCGCGACCGCGTCGGAGGCCGGCCTGTGGGATGTCCGGGCCGAGCTGGTGCGCGCGCTCACCGACGGGCCGGGTGTCGTGGTGTTCCGCGGCGCGTTCCCGGACCGGACGGTCGTCGACCGCGCCACGGCGGCGTTCGAGGAGCTGATCGTCGAGCAACGGGCGTCGGGTGCCGTCGCAGCCGACCACTTCGCGCCACCCGGAGCGAACGACCGCGTGTGGAACGCCCTGGAGAAGCTCGCGCTGCGCGCACCGGAGGTGTTCGTCGACTACTACGCGAACGACGTGCTCGCGCTGGTCGCCTCGGCGTGGCTCGGCCCGGGGTACCAGATGACCTCCCAGGTCAACGTGGTCAACCCCGGCGGGACCGCGCAGGTTGGCCACCGCGACTACCACCTGGGATTCCTGCCGATCGCGTCCATCGAGCAGTACCCGGCGCACGTGCACCGGCTCTCCCCCGTGCTCACGCTGCAGGGCGCGGTGGCGCACTCCGACATGCCCGTGGAGAGCGGCCCGACTCTGTACCTTCCGCACTCACAGAAGTACGAGCCCGGCTACCTCGCGACGAACCTCCCGGAGTTCCGGGAGTTCTTCGAGACCCACCACGTCCAGCTGCCGCTGCGGACCGGCGACGCGGCGTTCTTCAACCCGGCCGTGATCCACGGCGCAGGGCACAACCGGTCCACCGACATCCGGCGGATGGCCAACCTGCTGCAGGTCTCCTCGGCGTTCGGGCGTGCGATGGAGAGCGTCGACCGCGAGCGGATGTGCCTGTCGCTCTACGCGGCGCTGCGCGCCCGTGGTGCGGCCGCCGCCGGCCCGGCGATCGCTGCGGCCGCAGAGGGATACGCGTTCCCCACCAACCTGGACCGTGACCCGCCCATCGGCGGGCTCGCCCCGCCCAGCCAGGCCGACCTGGTCCGCCGGGCGCTCGCCGAGAGCTGGGACAAGGAAACCTTCCGGGCCGAGCTCACGGCCCACTCCGCCCGGCGCAGGACAGTGTGATGGGGCTTCTGGACGATCGGGTCGTCCTGGTCAGCGGCGGCACGCAGGGGGTCGGCGCCGGTGTGGCACGGGCGGCGGCACGGGAAGGGGCAACGCTGGCTGTGTCCGGCAGGCGTCGCGAGCCCGGCGAGAAGCTGGTGGCCGAGCTGAGGGAGGGCGGCGCGACCGCGCTGTTCGTTCGCGCGGACGTCGCGGACGTCGGGCAGGCACAGGCGTCCGTCGCCGCGGTGGTGACCGAGTACGGCCGGGTGGACGCCCTGGTCACCGCGGCCGGGCTGACCTCGCGCGGCACCCTCGTCGACACCACGCCCGAGCTGTTCGACGCCCACGTCGCCGTCAACCTGCGCGGCCCGTTCTTCCTCATGCAGGCGGCCGTGCGCGACATGCTGTCCCGCGGCGCGCCCGGCTCGATCGTGAACGTGATCTCCTCGTCCGAGCTGGGCGGGCAGCCCTACCTCGCGCCGTACGTCGCCGCCAAGGCCGGGCTCGCCGGGCTCACCCGCAATGCCGCACATGCCCACCGCTTCGACCGGATCCGGATCAACGGCCTCGACATCGGCTGGACCGACACCGAGGGCGAGGACGCCACACAGCGCGCCTTCCATGCCGCGGAGGACGACTGGCGCGAGCGCGCCGGCGCGCGGCTGCCGCTGGGCCGGCTCGGGCGGGTCGACGAGGTCGCCGACTTCGTCGTGTTCCTGCTCTCGGACCGGAGCGGCGTCGTAACCGGCTCGGTCATCGACTGGGACCAGAACGTGCTCGGAGGACTGGATTGAACGGCTCGCTGCGTCTGGGACTCATCGGCCTCGGCAGGATCGGCGCCTTCCACGCGCAGACACTCAGCCGGCTGCCCGGCGTCGGCTCGCTGGTGGTCACCGATGCCGTCCCGGCCGTCACCGCGGAGGTCGCCTCCCGGGTGGGGGCCGAGGCTGTCGACTCCCCCGAGAAGCTGCTCGCGGCCGGCGTCGACGGCGTGCTGATCGCGGCGGCCACGGACGCCCACCCCGAGTTGCTCCTCGCTGCGGTGGAGGCCGGGCTGCCGACCTTCTGCGAGAAGCCACTCGCCCGCGAGGCCGCCGACGCCCTCGCCGTGGCCGAACGAGTGCGCGCGACCGGCGTCCCGGTCCAGATCGGCTACCCGCGCCGATTCGACCCCGGGTTCCTGGCGGCCCGCGCCGCCGTGGTCGGCGGTGAGCTCGGATGGCTGCACACCGTCCGCTCGACCACGCTGGATCCGGCACCGCCACCGGCGGCCTACATCGCGACCTCCGGCGGGATCTTCCGGGACTGCGCCGTGCACGACTTCGACGCGGTCCGCTGGGTGACCGGACGCCAGGTCGTCGAGGTCTATGCGACCGGATCCAACCGGGGAGAGCAGTTCTTCACCGAGGTCGGCGACGTCGACAGCGCGGCTGCCCTGCTGACCCTCGACGACGGCACGCTCGCCGTGATCTCGAACAGTCGGTACAACGCGCGAGGCTACGACGTGCGGCTGGAGCTGCACGGCTCGGCCGACAGCGTCGCCGCCGGACTGGACGACGGGCTCCCGCTGCGCTCGACCGAACCCGGCGTCACATTCCCGGCCGGGCCGGCGCACGGGTTCTTCATGGACCGCCTCGCGGCCGCTTTCCGCGCGGAGCTCGCCGCGTTCGCGGAGGTGGTCGCAGGCGAGCGGCCGTCTCCGTGCACAGTCGGGGACGCCATGGAGGTCGTCTGGATCGCCGAGGCCGCCGCACTCTCCCTGCAGGAGCACCGTCCCGTGCGCATCGATGAGGTCCGCCCCTGAGTGCAAGTGGCACGTCGCTTGTTATGGTTGCTCCATAACAAGTGAAGGAGCGGCCACATGACCCCGGCCACGACGCGGCGTGCCCTACTCGCCGGCATCCCGCACCTGCTCGCCTTCGCACCGGTGATCGTGGTGCTCGCCGCAGCAGGCAACGGGCTGCCGGATCCGATCGCCTCGCACTTCGGCTTCTCGGGAGGTGCGGACGGGTACGCGAGCCGGGGCACCGTCCTCGCGCTGGCGGTGGCGCTCGCCGTCGGACTGGCCCTGCTGTTCTACCTGGTCGCACGACTGGGCGGCGCGCGTTCCGCACCCGTCTCGAAGTGGGACACCCGGCGATTGCTCGTCGGCATGTCCTGGGCGACCGCCGGCCTCCTCGGCGTGGTCCTCCTCGGCAGCGTGGTGGCCAACCTCGGTCTCACCGATGCGGCCACGGCCGTACTGCCGTGGTGGACGTTCCCCCTCGGGTTGTTCGCGGCCGCCGTCGCCGGCGCGGTCGGCTGGCTGGTGACACCGAGCACGCCGCAGGCCGGCGAGGAACCCGAGGGCGTCGTCGGCGTCCCGCTCGGGCCTACCGAGCGGATCAGCTGGTCCCGCACCGTCGGGTCGCCATGGTTGACGCTCGGCGGCGGCGCGCTCGCGGTGGCCGGCGGCGCGCTCGGGGTGGCCGTCAACCCGGTCGCCGGTGTCGGTGCCGGCCTCGCCGGGGTTGCCGTCGCGTTCCTGTCCCGGGCACGGGTCACCGTCGACCGGCGCGGACTGACGATCGCGCTCGGGCTGCTGGGATGGCCGCGCCTGCGCGTCCGGGCCGACGACGTCGTGTCGGTCGCCGTCGCCCACATCTCCCCCGCCCAGTTCGGCGGGTGGGGCTACCGGGTCGTTCCCGGCGGTCGCGGCGTGATCATCCGGTCCGGGCCGGCACTGGTGGTCACGCGGCGTGCGGGGCAGCGGGTCACCGTCACCGTGGACGACCCGGAAACCGCGGCCGGCGTCCTCGCCGGCGTCGCAACCCCCGAGGGCAGGCCATGCTGATCCGGGTGGACCCGGCCCGGAGCACGCCGCTGGCGGACCAGATCGCCGCCTGCGTGCGGCGCGGCATCGCGGACGGCTCCGTACGCGGCGGCGAGCGGCTGCCGGGAGCCCGCGACCTGGCCGCCTCACTGCAGGTCAGCATCCACACGGTGCTCGCGGGTTACCAGAGCCTCCGCGACGAGGGGCTCATCGAGCTCCGCCGCGGCCGCGGAGCCATCGTGCGCGACGGTGCGCCGGCCGGCCGGGCCGCCGTCGTCGAGATGGCCAGGGACCTCGTGCGCGCGGCCCGGCGGTTCGACCTGGACGACGAGGAGGTCGTCGAGTTGGTCCGCGCGGCTGCACGCACCGGCTGAGCGAGAGCTCCGGGGTTCCGGGGACACGGGCGCCATCAGTCGGCGCCCGGGGGTCCCTCCCTCGGTCCGCCGGTCCGTCGCAGCCGGGGACGGTCGGCCAACTGCCGGCTCGTGGAGCGCAGCCGCCCCACCGCGCGGGCCGTCCGCCGCCGGGCGGCCTCGCGGCGGCGCTCCTCGCGCAGCCGGGTGTGCTCGACGACGTCCAGCTCGGCCAGCATCCGGTCCGCGGCCATCGCGAACGCGCTGTTGAGGTCCCAGACCGCGGGATGATCCTTCGGGTCGGCCACCAGCAGGTCGCCCGCCCGGCTCCGGGACGCGCGCAGCCGCTGCAGCGCCGCGGCGAGGTCGGCCTCCTCCTGCTGGGGACCCAACCCGGTCGACTCCGAGTCGAGGAGCCGCCCGAAGGCCCGGACGACGGCCGCCAGCTCGCGCAGCAGTTCCACGTGGACCCGCCGTGACTCCGCACCGAAACCCTCCAGGTCGGGGCTCGCCGAACGCACGGTGTCGAAGACGGTGCGGAACAACCCCCGCACCGTCACCGAGCAGTGCTCCAGCACGTCGAGTCCGTCGCGCAGCCCTGGGCCGGTCGCCTGCGGGTCCAGCGCCGCCCGCACGTTGAGCTGACGGCTCTCCTCCACGTGTTCCAGCGCCCGGTCCACCCGGGGCACGTGCCTGTTGAGCCGCCGGGCGTCGTCCAGCCAGCGGTGGGCGAGCTCGACGGACGGCGTGGACTCCATTCCCGCCGCCGCCTCCTCCAACAGCGCGGCGATCTCCTCGGCGAGCCGCTGCACGGCCGCCGCCGCGGAACGCACCTGCACGGCGGGTGGGAAGACGATGTTGACCAGCACGCCCACCGCCGCCCCGACGAGCGTCTCCAGCGTGCGACCAGCCGCCACGCTCTCGGCGTCGGACACGAAGCCCACGCCGAGTACGAGCATCGCGCTGATCGGCACCTCCACGAGATGCGGTCCCAACCGCAGCAGCTGCCCCACGACGATCGACGCCGACACGAGCGCGCCGAGGCTCCACCAGG
>JAODNO010000223.1 GCA_025465235.1 Pseudonocardia sp. | reverse complement strand
GAGTCGGGTAGGGCTGTAGGCAGGTGCGGCAGGCGCCGGTCCAGATGCCGAGCAGGGTCTGGAGTTCGCGGAGTACGGCGTAGAGGGTTAGGCCGGCGCAGGGGCTTTTGGGTCGTAGCGTAATTGGGTGCAGAATGCTTGAGCCAGCGTGGTGAGGGTGACGTGGCGGTGCCAGCCGATGTAGCTGCGGCCTTCGAAATGGTCCAGGCCGAGGCCGTCTTTCAGTTCGCGGTAGTCGTGCTCGATGCGCCAGCGGATCTTGGCTAGTCGGACCAGTTCGCGCAGGGGAGTCTCAGCGGGCAGGGTGGACAGCCAGTAGTCGGTGGGTTCGGGCTTGCCGGGTGGCCATTCGACGATCAGCCAGCATTCGGGGACGCTGCCGTCGGGGTGGCGGGGAATGTCGCGGTTGGCCGGTCGTACCCGCAACGCCATGAATCGTGAGCGCATCGCGGCGGTGGGATTGCGAGCGTTGCGCCGCGAGCCGTGGCGCCAGGTGACGCGGCGCAGCGCGCGGCGGCCGGCGGCGACGGCGAGGCCGGTGAGGCTGTCCGGGTCGTCGCGATACCGCGGCACCGGTGGGCGGCCTCGACCCGCATACGGCGGCGCGGTGGGCGCAGCGTCGCCCGGATAGGCGCTGGTTGTGCCCTTGACCGCGAGCACGTAGGGCAAGTCACGGTGGGCCAGGCCGAGGCGGAACTCGGTGCTGTCGCCGTAGCCGGCGTCGGCGACGACGGTCCGCCCGGGCAGGCCCCAGCCGCCGTCACGTTCCGCGGTGAGGACCCGGTCGAGCATGTCCAGAGCCAGTCGCCATTTCTCCCGATGCCGCACCTGCTCGGGGATCTTGCACCGAGCCCGGCGCCGCTTGATCTCAGCGACGGTGTCGGCGTCCGTGGGCGTGGTGTCGTCCCAGGACTTCGGTAGGAACAACTGCCAGTCGATCGCTGCCGAGGCCCAGTCGGTCACCGCGTGCACGCTGACGCCGATCTGGCAGTTCCCGACTTTCCCCAAGGTCCCGGAATACATGCGTGCCACACCGGGCGAGTCGGATCCGTCTTTGGGGAAACCGCTGTCGTCGATGACGTAGGCCTCGGGCTCGATGAACTCATCAGCCCACCGGGCGACCCGTTTCCGAACCTCCACATGATCCCAGGTGGAGGAGGTGACGAACTGCTGGAGCTGCTGATGATCCACACCGAGCCGAGCCGCCATCGGCTGCATCGACTTACGCTTGCCATCCAGCATCAACCCGCGCAGATACAGCTCACCCTTGGCTCGCTGGTCCGACCGCGCCAGCCCACCAAGCATCTCGGCCGCGAACGCCTCCAGACGCGGCCTGACCTGGTCCATCTCCTCCGGCGTCACAGCCGTAACAAGATCACACGGCAAGCCGGATCACCGGCAACGACACACGTAACAAAGTACTACTAGCCCTTGTCGAAGTGTTCCTCGAACTCGGCCATCTCCGTCTCGGTGGACGCGCGGTACTCACCGGTCGGGCGCAGGGCGCGGCGGTGGTCGAGGAACTCCTGGTAGTGCCGGACCAGGTCCTCCTCGAAGAAAATGGCACCGTCGGTTATTGGAACTGTCTGAATACCTGCCGTAGGCGATGTGTCTGGATCGGGATGCCGCTCTTGACTACCCGCAGACGAATCTTGCTGGCGGGGCGACAGGCGACGCCGTCACCTCGCTTAAACCGGCTCGCCGAGGTCATGGGTAAGCCACCCGGGCGTATCGAAGCGCACGGGCTGCGCACCCACCATCGCTGCCAGCTGCGTCTCGAGGTTCTCGAGTTCGGCGATGCCGATCTGCTGGGCCCACTGATCGCGCAGCTCGTCGAATATCGTCTCGCCTTGTCGCAGCATGTCAAGGCCGAGTGCAGTGACTTGCAGGCGTTTGCGGCGGGCATCGAGCGGGTCCGTGTCGCGGGCCACGTAGCCGCGTTCCTGCAGCACCGCGATGGTCTTCGCCGCTGACTGCTTGGTGATCGACAGGCGACGGCCTAGTTCCGAAGCGGTGTCGGCGCCCGCGGCGATTGCCCGGATGGCGAAGTCATGGACGGGGCGCACGTCCTCATGGCCGCGCCGGGCCAGTTCGGCGGTCGCGGCGTCCACGAGTGCGCGGAAGCCCCCGAGCAACAGCAGCGCGAGATCGGCGCCAGAGCGAGACATGCGAGAAGGCTACGACACCACCTGGACAAACGACAGCCAGGGTGTCTATTATTAGACAGTCAGGGTGTCGAATTTAGGAGAGAGACATGACCGTCACACCAGCCGGCCGCACAGTTGCGGGGATCACCCACCACCGCGCCGAGGTCAACGGCACGACTCTGCACTATGTCGCCGCGGGGACCACCGGGTCTCCGATCCTTCTGGTCCACGGGTTCCCGGAGACCTGGTGGGCCTTCCACAAGCTCATCCCGCTGCTCGCGACCGGCCACCGCGTCTTCGCTGTCGACCTGCGCGGCTTCGGCGACTCGGACAACAAGCCGGGCGAGTACAACAGCACATCCTCGTCTGAGGACCTGCACCAGCTGATCGCGCACCTCAATGTCGGCCCCGTGCACCTGACTGGCCAGGACATCAGCGGGGGGACTGTTTTCCGCCTAGCCGCGACCCACCCGCAGGACGTGCTCAGCTTCACCGCCATCGAGATGGGCCTGGCCGGGTTCGGGCTGGAAGGACGACTGGCCGACCTCGCCCACGGCGGAGCCTGGCACATCGGCGTCCTCGCCGCGCCCGGCATCCCCGAGATGCTGCTCGCCGGCCGCGAACGCGAATTCCTCGGGCAATACGCCTTCCCAGCCATGACCGCAGTCCAGGGAGCGATCACCGCGACCGACATCGAGGAGTTCGCCCGCACCTACTCACGCCCTGATGGCTGGCGCGGAGCGATCGGTCTGTATCGGTCGATGCTGCGGGAAGGCGCCGAGATCAAGACTCTCGCGGAGAATCGAGGGCTGCGGGTACCTGTGCTCGCGGTCGGCGCCGGCGGAGGCCCCTTCACGTCCGGCACCATGTCCCAGGTCACGTCGACGGATATCAGCGCGGTGTCCCTCGACGGCGTGGGCCACTACGCCGCGATGGAGGCCCCCGAAGAATTGGCGAAGGCCATTCTCGGCTTCGCGGGAAGGGTCGACGCCGCCTAATAAATGGGAGCTTCCAACGTGTCGCCCGGACGAGCTGAACAGCCTCCCGGCCTGGGGTAGGCGCCAGCCGTCGCGGGCAGCACGGGCCACCATCTGCGGCAAGGACGACTACGTAGCGTCGATACTCCCAGCCGTGGAGCCAGTGGTGCCAGATCAAGCTGTCACAAAACCCGATTCACCCGACCGATGGGGCCAGATCAGCCGACCGAGCGGGGCGGCTGAAGACCGTCAGAATCACGCTCTCGTCAACGTCGGTCGGTGGGCTCAGTTCGTTGTGGACGTGGTCGGCTGCTGACGTCGGCGGCGTAGCTGGCCCAGTCGCCGGCGGAGATCTGTTGCCAGCGGACGGCGGAGTTGACACTGATTCCGAGTGTGCGGGCCAGGATTGCCGCGGGGATTTCGGTGGCGAGTTGGAACAGTGCTGTGCTGCGGGCCTGGTTTGGTCGGATGTCGAGCCGGTTCAGTCGCAGCTTGAGTCGTTCGGTGCTTATCGGGCGGCCGGGCTGGCCTCCGGGGAACAGCCAGCGTGACGGGGTGGCTGCGCCGATGGTGGCGTGGCCTTTGCGGGTGGCGACGAGGCTGCGGGCCAGTTCGTCGACGGGGTGGGGCAGGCGGATGGGGGTGCGGCCGAAGCTGATGCTGGCTGAGTCATCGGAGATCGTGATCTGGTCGGTGGTCAGCAGGCCGATTGCCGTTGGGCGTTGGGCGTAGAGGAGCAGGAGCAGGCCGGCCAGGCGGTCCTCGGTGTCGATCGTGGTGTCGTGCAGCAGTTGGCGGGCGATCGCCCATCGTTGGTCGTCGTTGAGCGCGCTGACCGGGCCGCGCCAGCGCTGGGTCTGGGGTAGGTGGTGGTGAGCTTGTTGGCGTGTGCCCATCGGATGAAGGTGGCGGCCTCGTAGCGGTAGCCGCCGGCGGGATCGCCCTGCCAGCGTTCGAGTTCGGGCTGTCCGAAGGTGTCCAGGGTGAGGTTGTGGACGTCGAGCCAGTCGAGGAATGCCTCGGCTGCGCGTCGGTGCAGGCGGATGCGCAGGGCTTGTTGTCGAGTGGTGCGGCGTCCGTTGTTTCGGCTGCGGAGGCGTCTGAGCAGGTTCCAGATCAAGTAGCGGTGCAGGATCTTGCGGCGGTTCGGGTCCTGTTGCGCGGCGAGGAAGTCGGTGAGCGCCTGTTCGAGGCGGATGAGTTCCTCGTCGCGCTCGGGCAATGCGCCGACAGCGACCAGTGTCAGGCGCAGGTGCTCGAGGATTTGGCGTTTTGGCAGTTTGTCGAATGCTTCGTGGGTCAGGGGCATTCGTCCGGCTGCGAGGTCGGCCAGGACCGAGACGGCGGGTTGTTTGGTGAGCCACCGGTTGGCGGTGATGGAGTGTTCGGCGGTGGCGATGTCGTGACGCAGGGCCAACAACCCGGCGGGCAGGTCGGCGCCGGCTGGGCCCATGATGTTGTCCAGGCGTCTGTTGATCAGGCAGCGTTCGCACTGTCCTGGTTTCGGGTGGTCGGGGTCACTGCAGGTGGGGCAGTCGAGCCAGGCTGGTGGTGGTGCGCAGTCGGCGCAGAGCGGATGCGTCAGGGTTCCCGCGGCGATCGCAGCGGGGTGGGTGCAGTTCGAGCAGCTCGCCGTTCGGCGTTGGCAGGCAGGGCACCAGGGGCGGCCTGTCGTGCGGGAGATTCCGCATGGTGTGGTGTCGCCGCAAAGGAAGCAGGTCAGCACCGGTAGTGCGTGGCAGGTCGGGCAGAGCGGCCCGTCGGCGGTGCGGCGGCTCACGGAGCGGCGTCGCCCGCATCCGACGCAAGTCTCCAGATTCGCGGGGTCGGTGATGAAGCAGTTGGCGCAGATCGGGCCGCCGTCCTGATCGCGGGTCACCGGTTCGCGGCGGGCGCGGCAGCGTGAGCATTCCTCGATGCGGGAGTGCGCGATGCAGGTGCGGCAGACTCGAACTCCGCTGAGCGGCTTGTCGATACGGACAACGCGGTGGCAGCCGGGACACGTCGGTAGGACAATGCCGGCGATGCCAGCGGCGTGCAGACGTTCGACGAACCTTGGGATCATCCGCAGCGGCGCCCGATGCCCTTCGCCGGTGAGTAATGCGGGATCGGACTCGATGGCCCAAGCCAGTTTCTGCTGATAGGCGCGCTGGCGGCAGGATTGGTCGACTGCTGCCGCGATCGTGTCCCTGTCGACCTGGGGATCGAGTTCGGCGACAACGGAATGGAGCAC
Organism: Pseudonocardia sp.; assembly: GCA_025465235.1. Taxonomy (GTDB): domain Bacteria; phylum Actinomycetota; class Actinomycetes; order Mycobacteriales; family Pseudonocardiaceae; genus Pseudonocardia. The sequence continues at coordinate 1,687 of JAODNO010000223.1, read as the reverse complement.
CGATATCGGATCACGGTTGTCGACGTCGCAGCATTGAGCGCATCGTGGCTGTCCGTTGCGGTCGAGAGCCTTCACGCGCTGGGTCTGCCCGCAGCCGGCGCAGGGCGCCCGTCGGTGTTCGCAAGGGCCGCAATACCAGTCTTGCCCTTTGCGGGTGAAGGTCTGCAGATGCTTGCCGCATGCGGCGCAGCACGGCGGCGAGATGACCGTTGCGCCGGCCGCGCGTAAGGCCCCCAGCAACTCGCCGACCGCGCGTGGCGCCGGGGATCGACCGTCGAGCAAGACTGCGGGTCGCGAGGCCAGGGCGGCGGCCAGCCGACGCGATTTCGCCCGCCCTCCGGCGACCGTGACAACGACCGAGCGGATCCGGTCTGGTGCCAGGCCCGGGTCCGCGGCGGCGATCAGGTCCGTGATCAGGCCGACCGGGTCACCGATCGCCCGGTCCTGCTCGACTGGGGTCACGACTACTCGACACCGCGGATGCGTGCTCGCTTCGGTCGCAGGTCCCCGACGCTGTCTGCGGCGCCGACGGCCTTCTTCCGACGCGTTGTCGCCGAGGCCGCGGCGACCGGCTCGATCAGGTCGTCCATGGTGCAATCGAGGATGTCGAGCAGCGCCATGAGCACCGTGAGGCTCAATCGCTCCGGTCGTTCGACCACCAACCGGTAGACCTGGCTCGACGACAGTTCGATGTCGCGCCGCGCCAAGGGGTCGATGAGGTCCGTGGTCTGGAACATGCCGCGCTCGGCCATCACTGTTCGCAGGTTCCAGCGATAGTCCAGCTTCGGTGCCATATCAGTCCTTGCCTATGTCGTGGGCGGGGTCAGCACAGGTGAAAGCGCCTTCAGCAGGGCGGTATTCATGTAGTCGTCGCTGACGTGGGTGTAGATCGCCGTGGAACTGTCGCACTCGTGACCGACCTGGGACTGGATGAACCGTCGATCAACCCCATCCTCGGTGAGGTGGGTCACGTAGGAATGCCGAATCGAATGGGGCACCAGTGCTTTCGGCAGTTTCAGTGCATCGCGGTAGGCGACGAACCGGGCGTTGATCTCCACCGGCTTGATCCGGCCGCCGCGCTCTGTGATCCACAGAGCCGGGTGATCGTCGAACCCGAACATCGGTCGCACGTTGTCCACGTAGTCGGCGACGGCCTCCACCGCCCAATCCATCACCGACAACACGTTGCGGCGCCGAGGAGGCTGTCCCTTCTTCGCCTTCCCGTAGCGGACATTGAGCATCCGAAGCGCCCGAGCTGCGGCGCCTTCGGATTTCGGCCGAAGTCGACCAGGTCCAGCTTCGACGCCTCCGTGCGCCGAAGCCCGCACCCGTAGATCACCTTGAACAGCGTGGCGTCACGATAGGCCGCCAAAGCTCCTTTGCGTTTGGCCCGTTGCGCACGCTCGACCTGGTCATCGGCGTAGTCGAAGAATCTCTGCAACTCGTCCCTGGAAAACGGCCTCTCCTCCGGGCGACCCTCGTAGCTGTTAAGGTGAGCGATGGTGTTCCACTCGTGACAGATCGGCACCGGGTACGTGCCGAAAGCCTTCTCGCACTCCGTCGCCCAACCGTAGCGGCCGTCGATGAGGAACTCGCTGAACAGCCGAAGGCTGCCCTGGTAACCCCGAACCGTGGACGCCGCCAACCGTTTCTCGCTGGTCAGCCACAACGACCACTCGTCGACGTG
>JAODNO010000215.1 GCA_025465235.1 Pseudonocardia sp. | reverse complement strand
GCGCTGTCGAAATCGGCAGCGGGACGCCGAGGCCATGCACCACGTCGGCGGCCATGGTACCGAAGATGCCGACCATCGCTACGGTAATCCAGTACGCCCAGGTCGAATACCTGCGACAACGGAGCTGAATCACCAGCGCAACAGCGAACGCGGTGGCTCCGGCCAGCACCGCCGGAACATGCCCGATCGCGTGACCGAGCGCATCTGAGACCGACTCCCCCATTGCGGTGCTCAATAGTTTGGCGATCCAGAAGGCCACCGTTGCGTCCGGTACCTTGGACACAACCTGTGACGTCCGACTCGTGATCAATATCTGATCAGCATCAGGCTTGGGCATTGGATGATCCTGACAGGTGAAAATTAGAACTGAATAAGTGTCTCTGAGAATTGCTGAGAATAGCTCGTGGCCGTCCCGAAGAACGCGGGTGACATTAACCGGGAATAACAAATGGACCGCGACAATTGACGACTGTCAGGACTCGCGGTAGCCCGCTCCGATGCGGGGCCGACCCAGAACTCGCCCAGATCGTTCTGGTGGCTGACACTTCTACTAGATAGCACTTCTACTGTAGCGAGCCTACTACATTGACATGGCGGCCGTAGCTTAGGTGTGGTGATGTGGTCCACGTCGATGAGGAGAACCGTGAGCAGTCCACCACGCCGGACGCGCCGGGAGGCGCTGCGGACGCTGACCGCCGCCGGAGTAGTCACCGCCTCGGCGGCTCTGCTCACCGGGCACGGCGCGGAAGCACTGGCGGCGACTCCCGCGCTGCTCCCGCACCCCGGCGCCCTCATCATGATCATTCGCCACGGCGAGAAGCCGTCGGACTCCGACGGATCACCGGGGATGGACGGCACTGGGAAGCACGATTCCCACTCACTGACCACCCGCGGCTGGACCCGAGCCCGTGCGCTGGTGCAGCTGTTCGCGCCCGTGGCCGGGGCAGCGGGTCCCCGCATGACCCGCCCCACCGCGATCTACGCATCCGGGGGCGACGGCGGGGAGGGCCGACGAACACGACAGACCGTCACCCCGCTCGCGGCCTACCTGCGGGTACCGGTCGACACCAGCTTCAGCAAGGGCCATGAGTCCGCGCTGGCCCGGCACGTGGCGAGCCGCACCGAACCGACCCTGATCTGCTGGCAACACGGCGAGCTTCCGGCCATCGCCAGCGCACTGGCGACCGTGACCCCGGCCCCGCCGACCTCCTGGCCGGACGACCGCTTCGACCTGATCTGGGCTCTGGCCCCGACCGGCGCGGGCTGGTCGTTCCACCAGATCCCCGAGTTGCTGCTCCAGGGCGACAGCAACCGGTCGATCGCCTGACGGGCCGAGGGCCAGCTATCCGCCTCGGCGGCCGTAGAGCCGCAGGTTGCGGATGTCGTAGGTGAACAGCTCGTCGACCGTGAAGAACTCCGCCACGGCGGCGCGCAGCGACTGGGCGTCGAACATCGTGTGGTGCGCGTTCCAGATCCAGAGCGGCACCCCGCGGTCGTCCACGCCCTGGTGCGCGTCCCGCTCGGAGTGGCCACCGAGGATCCAGTGGTTCGCCTCCGCGGTGTCGATCTCGCCGTTCACCCACTGGGCCGCGACGAACCGCGCGTCCGGAACGCCGATGTCGACCCGCCCACCGGGCCGCAGCACCCGTGCCCACTCCCGCAGTGTCTCGGAGATCAGCTCGTAGCTCTGGTGCTCGAGCACGTGGTTGGCGCGCAGCGCCTCGACCGAACCGGTGGCGAAGGGCAGGCGGTCGATCGCGCAGCGCACCTCGATGTCGGGCAGCGCGAGCAGGTCGACGTGCAGGTCGTAGTCGGGGTGTGGCTTCTCTCCGGCGCCGATCTCCAGTCTCATGCGGTCGGCGGGGTGATCTTCTTGATGACCTTCGCTGGGCGCCCCGCCACGACCGTGTAGGGCTCCACGTCCTCGCGTACCAGCGATCCGGCCGCGACGACCGCGTGCTCGCCGATCGTGACGGGGCCGAGCACGAGGACGTGGCTGGCAAGCCAGACGCCCTGGCCGATCACCACGTCACGGCCGGACCGCGGGAAGGCGAGCTGCCGGGCCCGCCCGAACTGGTTGATGTCGTGCGTGCCGGTCAGCACCGCGACGTCGTGACCGAAGAAGGCGTGCTCGCCGAGGGAGATGGTGCCGCCGGACATGTTGAACAGTGCGTTGTTGACGATGGCGGTGTCCGGGATGTGCAACCGCGATCGGTCGCCGTGCCAGCGATAGGAGTACAGGGCGTCGAGCTTGAGCTCCTGGACCTGTTTGGCCACCTGGTCCGCCACCAGCGCATCGAGTGGGCCGCGCAGGACGCGGGTGATCAAGCGGTCAAGCAGTCGCATGCGGGCGAACCTCCGGCGTCCTTGTCGGTGTCGGCATGGTGGCACACGGGCGTGCCGGCAAGCAGCAGTTCGAGCCTCGTGGCGAGCGCGTCGATCCCGAAGTGGGTGCGCGCGATCGCCTCGTTGTGGTCGAGCAGCGAGGGGTCGGGAGCCGCGAGCCAGGCCCGCAACGGCTCCGGGTCGGTAGCGGGGAACCAGCGGAAACCGAACGCGGCGAGCTCCCGTGCCACCGGGAAGTCGCCGACCGCGATCGGTTTGCGGTGCAGCGCCGACTCGATCAGCGGCAGCCCGAAGCCCTCCCACGACGATGGGAGCACCACGGCGTCACACGCCGCGTAGGCCGCGGCCATCTCGGTGTCGTCCGGGAGCCTGCGGCGGACCGGGATGTGGGCCTCCTGGAGCAGCCGGCCGAGCTCGATCGCGAACCCGTCCTCCGCGGGACCGGTGAGCCAGAACGTTCCGCCGAGCGACTCGGCGAGTGCGAGCCCGACGTCGACGTTCTTACGGGCGATCGCGCGGGTCGGCTGCAGCACGAGCGGCCCGTCCCCCACGTCGAGCCGCTTCCGCAGGACGTCGCGTTCCTCGGGCCGGGGGTCCTCGTCGAAGCCGTGGTAGACGGTGGTGGCGGCGATGCCCCTGCGGGCGGCGAGCGAGCGCCGCGCCAGTTCGTTGACGGTGACGTGCCGCCAGGACGGGTCGTCCGGCGGCCAAGTCGTCACCGCGGCGTACCGCTCGCGCTCCCAGGGCAGGTCGTGGTGGCGCAGCACGGCCGGCCGGCCCCGCAGGTACTCGGCCACCGCCTCGCCCGCCGCCCGGTTCATCGGCAGCGAGCACACGTTGTCGGCGATCACCACGTCGGCGTCGTCCAGCGCCGCCCCCAGCAAGCGCTGCGATGGCGGCTGTGGCGCGTCCAACGCGAGACCCGGCAGGAGTACGTCGGCCTGGCCGTCGCCCGCGACCATGCGCACCCGCATCCCGATCCGTCGAAGCGCCGTCGCCCACTGCGCCGCGGTGACCGACACACCGTCTGCCATCCCGAGGCGGTAGGAGACGATCGCCACCCGCTGCCCGAAAAGGTTCGACATTGGCGCATCGTCCATGGACTGCATCACCACAGCATGTCGTGGCGGTTGCGCCCAGGTGCGCGTCCGCGTTCATGATCTCGGCAGGCGGCCCATCAGGAAGAACTCGGGGTTGGGCCGCAGGGCCGTGAGATGCGCGAGGCGGTTGGACATCGCGAACAGCGCCGTGATCGCCCCGACGTCCCAGATCTCCTCCTCGGACAGGCCTGCCATCCGGGCGTCGTCCAGCTCTGCCTCCGTCAGCGAGGCGGAGTCGGTGGCGATCAGCAGCGCCAGGTCGACGATCGCACGCTCCCGCGGGCTCAGCTCGACTCCCCACGGGTTCGTCGCCACGCGGTCGGCGATCTCGGCGTCCTTGGAACGCACGCGCAGAATGGCGCCGTGCGCGACCACGCAGTAGGTGCAGTGGTTGGCCCCCGAGGTCGCGACCACCACCAGCTCGCGCTCCGCCCTGCTCAGGCCCTCGTCGGAATCCATCAACGCGTCGTGATAGTCCAGGAACGCGCGGAGCTCAGCCGGCCTGCGGGCGAGGGCAAGGAACACATTGGGCACGAACCCGGACTTCTCGGTGATCGCCCCGATCCGTCGGCGCAGATCGTCGGGCATGTCCTGGAGCTCGACGTGGCCGAAACGGCTCACGGGGTGCGGCGCAGCGTAGGCGGGCTCCGCTCATCGACCC
>JAODNO010000129.1 GCA_025465235.1 Pseudonocardia sp. | reverse complement strand
GTGCGGTTGTGGCCGGGCCTGCGCTCGGAGCTCGGGGCGACGAACCACGAGGTCGACCTGCAGGAGCTCGCCGAGCGGATGCTCTTCGTCGAGGCGATCGAGACGCAGAAGTGTCTCGACGAGGGAGTGCTCACCTCGGTGCCGGACGCCAACATCGGCTCGATCTTCGGGATCGGCTTCCCGGCATGGACCGGTGGCGTGGTGCAGTACGTCGAGGGCTACCCCGGTGGCCCGGCCGGCTTCGTCGCCCGGGCCGACGAGTTCGCGCGCAAGTACGGCGACCGGTTCCAGGTGCCGGAGAGCCTCCGAACCCGCGCCGCAGGCGCCACGGCAGCGGCCTGACCCGTCGTACGAACGGCACTCTCGTCCACCTCTAGTGGACGAGAGTGCCGTCCGTCGCGTCGCGGACGACCGCGGCTAACGTGCCCGTGTTCGAGTACACCTCGCGCTGCCGTCTCGTGCCTGTGCCGCGCGCCTGGACCGCTGCTAGCAGCTCACGGACGGTGTCGAGGTCGCCCGCCTGCTCCAGGGCAGGCCGGACGTGCTCGACCAGCTGTCCCACGACCTCGGTGGCCGGGGCAGGGCGCCAGGTCCCCGGGTCGAGCAGGTCGCCCTCCAGCCCGGACCGGCCCGCCCGCCAGGCCGCGAGCCGGAGCACCTCGGTCCGCACCGGGTCGGGCTCGTCGCCCGCGTGCCACGCGTCCACGGCGGTCTGGACGAGTGCGCGGGTGAGCGCCGCGATCAGCACGGCGTCGTCGGGTTCCCGGCACACGTCCGCGACACGCACCTCGACGGTCGGGTACTGGCGCGACAGCCGGGCGTCGAGGTAGACCATCCCCTCGTCCAGCACGGTCCCGGTGCCGAGCACGGAGTCGATGAACGCCCGGTAGCCCTCGATCGATCCGAACGGCCCGTACGGCCCCGCCGACGGCCACCGCTGCCACACCTGGCTGCGGAAGCTGGCGTAGCCGGAGTCCTCGCCCAGCCAGAACGGTGAGTTGGTGCTCAGGGCGGCCAGGGGAGCCAGCCACGGGCGGATGCGGTCCAGGACAGCGACGCCCTCCTCGGCGGAGTCGATCGCCACGTGCACATGGCAGCCGCAGGTGAGCTGCTCGGACGCCGTGCGTCCGAAACGGCGGGCCATCTCCTCGTAGCGGCGTGACGGCGACACGGTCGGTTCGACGGCCAGCGGGGACGTTGCCAGCGGAGCGAGCGCGACGCCGACGTCACCGGCTGCCGCTGCTCCGGTCGCCCGCGACGAGCGCAGCTCGGCGCTGAGCTCGTCGAGCGTGTGGCAGGGCTTCGTGCCGGTCTCCAGTTGCTCCCGGTGCAGCTCGGCAGCCAGGTCGTCCTCCGCGACCTCGGCCGCTGAGGTGGCGAGCACCGCGTGGCCCACTGCCCTCGGCCGGCCCGTCGCGGGGTCGACCAGCAGGAACTCCTCCTCGACGCCCACCGTCCGTACCTCCACCCACAGGAGTATGGCGGCGAGCGCAAGCGGTTCGATTTCGGATGCTGGGGCACTCTGGACCCGTGGCCGACTGGGTGTTCGCGATCGTCGACCGTCTCGGAGCAGTGGGTGTCGGGCTGCTCATCCTGCTGGAGAACCTGATCCCGCCGATCCCGTCCGAGGTGATCCTGCCGCTCGCGGGGTTCCGGGCCCGCACCGGAACGTTGAACGTCCTCGCCGTGTGGGTCGCCGCCACCGCAGGTTCGCTGCTGGGGGCGCTGGTGCTCCACGGCCTCGGGGCGTGGCTCGGCTACGAGCGGTTGCATCGCCTGGCCGGTCGCCGCTGGTTCGTGCTCGCCAGCCAGAAGGACCTCGAACGCGGCCGGGAACTGTTCGACCGGCACGGTGGCAAGGTGGTGCTGCTCGCGCGCTGTGTGCCCTTCCTGCGGAGCGTCGTGTCCATCCCGGCGGGCATCGCGGGGATGCCCTTGGTCAGGTTCGCGGTGCTCACCACGATCGGCAGCGGTGTGTGGAATGCGGCGTTCATCGCGCTCGGGTGGGTCCTCGGCGAGAACTGGGACAGCGTCCAGGGCTGGCTCGGACCGGTCAGCTACGTGGTCGTCGGGCTCGTCGTCGTCGGTTTGGTGATCCTCGTGGTGCGTCGGCTTCGCTCGCGCTCCGTCACCGTCTGAGCCCGCAGATCCCCCGTTCGGCGGGACGGGCTTCCCCCGGTTGCCGCCGATCAGTCCTGTCGGCTTGCTCGACGGCGCGTTCTGGGTCAAGCTTCCGCGCCGGTTGAAGTGGAGTGATCGAGGTGGATGTGGCGACGGAGCAGGAGTGGTCGGAGGACCGGTTGCACTTCGCGCTCGGGCCGGGGTCCGACCACCCGGCGGAGCTAAATGGGGCGATCGGTCCGTTGGCGTACGAGTTCGTGCACCTGGCCGAGATGCTCGCGGTCGAGTCGACGGTGCGGGGCGTGCTGCAGCGGGTGGTGGACGCCGCACGCATTGCGGTGCCGGGCGCCGACGTCGTCAGCGTCACACTGCGCACCCCAGGTGGCTTCCACACCCCGGTCGAGACGGATGCGCTTGCAACGCGGCTGGACGAGGTGCAGTACGAGCTGGACGAGGGCCCGTGCGTCGAGGCCACCCGCACAGCGGGGCTCGGCATGACGTTCAGCGCCGACCTCGGTGCCGGCCGCGAGTACCCCCGGTTCGGTCCGGCCGCCGCTCGTCTGGGTGTCGGTAGCGTGCTCGCCGTCGGCCTGTTCCCGCACGGTGGCGACACGCCGCGGATGGGCGCCCTGAACGTCTACTCGCGCAAGGTCGACGGCCTCGACGAGCTGGACCGCGACATCGCATTCGTGCTGTCGGCGCATGCGTCCACGGCGCTCTCCGCCACGATGGCGAGCACGGCCGCTGACCTGGAGTCGGCCCAGCTGCGCCAGGCCCTGAGCAGCCGTGACGTCATCGGTCAGGCGAAGGGCATCCTCATGGAGCGCCGGAAGATCTCCGCAGGCGAGGCGTTCGACACGCTGCGCGCGGCATCACAGGCGCTCAACATCAAGCTGTCGAAGGTGGCTCAGACGCTCGTCGAGCGGCGCGCCGACATCTGAACCGGCTCCGAGGGCCCACCGCGCGCCCGCAACCGGTTGCGGCACCATGCCCGGGTGCTGCGGACCGAGGTGATCCGGCTCGCGGGGGTGCGCTTCGCGGCCCCGAGCGGCCGGCACGGTCTCGGGGCGGCCGCGCGTCGTCGGGTTCCTGCCCGGCCGATTTCCGGCCTCGACGCGGATGCCCGTGCGGGCCTACCTGCGCCACCTGGCCGCGCTGCACGGCGTGCCGCGCGGACGCCGTGCGTGACGCCGACGACCTGCTCGACGCCCTCGGTTTCACCGGCGACCCCAGCGCCCCGGTCGCCCTGCTCTCGACGGGGAACGCGCAGAAGGTGGGCCTCGCGCAGGCGTTGAGCTGTCGGGCGGACCTCCTGGTGCTCGACGAGCCGTGGTCGGGCCTGGACGCGTCGGCGGCCGCGGCACTGGACGCCCGTCTCGAGGCCCAGAGCGCCCGCGGCGCCGGGATGCTCGTCGCCGACCACACCGGCCGGGCGGGCGCGCTGCCGGTGGAGCGCGCCGACGCCCTGCTCGCGGCCGCCCTCTCGGCAGGCTGCTCGGTGCTCGGTGCTCGGTGCTCGGT
>JAODNO010000194.1 GCA_025465235.1 Pseudonocardia sp. | reverse complement strand
TCCTGCTGTGCTTGTTCGCGATCGTCCCGGCCATCTTCGCGTTCCGTCGGGTCCGCAAGGGCACGGCGACCAACCGCCGCCTGTCGTTGGCCGCGCTCGTCGTGGCCCCCCGTGTTCTTCATCGTGGCCGCCAGTGTCGTCGGAGCTACGGCGCCTCCACCCACCATCACTAACGCCGGAACCACCACACCGATCCAAGGCTCGGCCGGTATGCCGGCGCTTCAGCAGTCGCCCACGTCCAGCGCGGCGCCGGCTCCCGGGCCTGACCTTTCGCCGGCACCTGCCGCGCCCCCTGCCGCGGTTTTGGCTCCTGCTTTCTCTCCGGCACCCGCCCCGGCTGCTGCGCCCGCACCGGCTCGTACCCCTCCGGCGCCCGATCAGGTCGCGGCCCGTCATGTCACGAGGCGACGCACTATGTCAACTCCAGTGGCAACTGCGTACCCAGTCCCGTCAGTGCGCCAGCGGCACCGCCTGGCGCGACCGCGAAGTGCAAGGACGACACCTACTCCTTCAGCCAGCACAAGCAGGGGCATGTTCCGGACATGGCCGGCTGTGCTGAATGAGGTCAGGGAAACGCGGTGTGGATCGACACGCGCTGAGGCTGCGTCCTCCTGCTCCTCTGTCAAGCTGCCTTGGTGGTCGTTGCGGGCGGATGCGCTGAGGTGGTGGCGGCGAGTAGCGCGCGGTAGTCGACATCGGAGAGGCGCCTTTTCAGCGCGTGGATCGACTCGGGAGGCCCGAGCCGCTTGGCCGCGTCAGGGCAGCCTCTGCCTCCCGACATCACGGATTCGGTGCTCCTCACCCCCAGCCGCGGCACCCTGCACCCGACCCTCACCGGGACTCCGCTCGGTGCGCGACCCGCACTCTCGTGGGGCTGATCGACGACGTGACCTCAGGCGCCGGCTCCGGCTCGCAGCGCACCCCGAAGGGATCTTGTGCGGCACCGATCCGCCAGGGAGCGTCGTGGTCGGTCCGGTTGCTTGTCCGGGCCGGACAACGGGGTGGACGACTTCTATCTACGCCGACCATCGGCCATCGACGTGACGCACGGCACTGTGACGACGGCAACGCCGCTGCACGGGGCCGCTCCTGTGGTCGCGCCGCCGGGCGACACCGATCCATCAGTTCAAGGAGGAACTCCAGTGGCAGACGTCCTGGCAGAGGGCTACAACGTCTTCGACACCAGCAAGTCACCTAGCGGGACCATCAAGTACCTGGCCTCGCCGGCTGACGTGATCGGTTTGATCCAGTCCGGGAAGCTGCAGGAGCACATCCTCCTGGTCCGGGGTGGCACCACGACCTTCCTCGCCCCGGCGTTGAGCATGGGCGCGATCGGCGTGATCACGATGTCCGGCGCTCCGGAGTCGCACTTGGGCATCCTCTCGCGGGAGTTCCAGACCCCCTGCGTCATGACTGCGCACCTGACGGGCAGCGATTCCCGCTACGTCGTCGGCAACACCGACGAGGCGCACTTCGTGGAGATCGCGAAGGAGCTCGACGGCAAGCGCGTGCGCCTGGACTGCACCGACCACGAGGTCGGCCGCGTCGTGGCCGACGACTGATCCCGACATCCCGCCGACCGGACAGGAGCACACGTCAGTGACGACGACTCAGGGCAAGCGCGCGACCTACAAGCAGCGGTACCAGGACGGGGACGAGGGCCTCCGCTTCCAGGAGCTCACCTACACCGGCAACTTCGTCGGTATGGAGCCCGTCACCGACGGGATCAAGGGCGATCAGATGATGAAGTCCCGCGCGAAGAGCGGGGTGCTGGAGAAGGTCTCCAAGGAGGAGGTCCTGAAGAACCAGTTCACCATCGATGAGCTCAACGACCTCAACAACTACCTGGCCTGGAACATCTGGGACGTGCTGGTCATGCGGGCCACCGAGGGTGTCTCGGGCATGATCCCCCGCCAGGAGTACGAGATCCTGGCCTTCATGCATGAGTTCTACCGCTGGCCGGAGCTTCTGCGGATGACCACCGACGAGATCGGCGCCCAGGGCGTCATGGACATCGGTGCGAGCGCGCGGCGCGAGATCGGCACCAAGATCAACTCGGTGCACGACTGGGCGATCGGTGCCGTCGGGTTCGGCATGGGGCGCTGCGGGCTGCTGGCGCTTGAGGCGATCGGGCCCGACGACTACATCGAGGAGTCCAACGAGATCCTCAAGTTCATGCAGCGGGTGCTGTGGGGCAAGCGCCAGGACGGTTACCTCCTCAACTCCCAGGATCGCTACCGCTGTCAGATCCACGAGCCCGACTTCCTCGCCCAGCTGACGAGCCAGGTCGAACCCCTGGAGCACGGCAGCCCGAAGCACTCGGCGTTCACGCAGTTCAACGCGGCCGCGGAGCTGCTGTCGTTTCTCGATCACTACGACTGCCGGCTGGGTCTGGGGGACACCGGTCCCTACGAGCTCCCGGACGGGAACCTGCTCATCCTGCGTGACCTCTTCGTCAACGAGGAGGTCTTCCACTGGAGCGACGTGTGTGAGGACGCCAAGCTCCCGCACTGCTACACCCTCGCGCTGGTGATCGACCCCGAGAGGATGGGCCTCAACGAGATCCGGGTCAACGACATCTCGACGACGTTCACGCGGCCCAAGAACTACATCGAGGCGATCGTCGGCGGTGCGGTGTTCGCCCGCGAGAAGTGGGACACCCCGATGGGGGAGGTGTATCCGATCAAGATCGACGACCTCGGGGAGCACCTTGGCCGGGTCCAGACCGCCACGCTGAAGCTCTACACGAAGACGTCGAAGATGCACCGCCGCGACCTGATCTGGAACGGCCAGTACGTCTACTACGTGGACATGATCCTTCCGCACCTGCGCAAGGCCGGCACCTACGACAAGGCGTGTCAGGACTACGACCTGTGGGAGATCGACCAGCGGGTCTCGAATTACTACTACGACATCACCAAGCGCGGCTTCGCGCAGGAGACGGTACCCAGCAAGATCTTCTCCGGTGCCGGGTACCTGCCGTTCTCCGACGGCGCCGACGTGCGGCGCTCGAAGTACCGCTGGGGGCTGTAGGGGCGTCCGCTCCTCAATCCGCCGGCCACCTGCCGGGCGGCGCGGCCCGCCGCGTCGCCCGGCCCGCTTCTGAAGGAACACCTATGACCGCCACGGTCCTGGACAAAACCGACTACGACGTGCTGAACGTCGTGGCGCTCAAGAAGATGGCGTCCGCGCCGACGATCGCCGAGCAGAGCGGCCTCGCTGAGGATGACGTCGAGACGGTGCTGACCGGGCTGGTCGATCAGGGCCTCGTCGTCGTCGCAGCCGGATCTGCACTCCCGACCGACGCGGCCGAGCCCGCGCTGGCGGCCGCAGCCGCCCACTACTACGCACAGGTGCGTACCGACGCGGGTGTCGTCGACCTAGTCGAGCGGTTCGAGACCGTCAACGCCCAGTTCCTCACGACCATGTCGTCGTGGCAGCAGGTCGATGTGGGCGGCCGCAAGGTCGCGAACGATCACAGCGACTCCGCCTACGACGACAAGGTGATCGGCCGCCTCGACAAGCTCGTGGCCAGGCTGGGCCCGCTGCTCGACGCGCTCGCCGGGCACGACGCCCGCTTCGGCGCCTACCCGCGGCGTTTCGCGGCCGCGGTGAGAGGGATCGACGAGGGGCGCCACGAGCTGGTCTCCTCCCCGACGCAGGACTCGCTGCACAACGTCTGGTTCGAGTTCCACGAGGACCTGCTGCGCACCCTGGGCCGGGAACGGACGGAATGACCGGCTACACGCTCACGTTCGAAGCCGCCGATCCCGACGCCGTCGACCAGCTGGGCGGCAAGGGCGCCGGCCTCGCCCGGATGACGCAGAGCGGTCTGCGCGTCCCACCGGGCTACATCATCTCCACCGACGCCTGCCGGCGCTACCTGGCCGACGGGGCCGTCCCGGCGGGGCTCACCGACGAGGTGCTCGCCCAGCTCGGCGACCTGGAGGAGCGCACCGGTAAGACCTTCGGCGGCGGCCCGCTGCCGCTGCTGCTCTCCGTGCGCTCGGGCGCCCCGATCTCGATGCCCGGGATGATGGACACGATCCTCAACCTCGGGCTGGGCCGGGACGCCGCGGTCGCGCTGGCGCGGGCCTCGGGGGACACGCGGTTCATGGCCGACCTGGTCGCGCGGTTCCACGCGATGTACTCCGAGACCGTCCTCGACGCTCTCGATCCCGGCCACGGCATCGACGAGCTGGTGGCGGAGACCGCCGTCGACGCCGACCCGGGGGAAACCTACGACCTGATCTGGTCCGCGTGCGAGAAGGCGCTGGCCGACGACTCCGGCGACCCCGACGTCTCCGTGCCCGCCGATCCCCGCGCGCAGCTGGCCGGGGCGGTGGAGGCCGTCTTCCGCTCCTGGAACACCCGCCGGGCCCGCACGTACCGCGACCACCACGCGATCCCGCACGATCTCGGCACCGCCGTCGTCGTTCAGTCCATGGTGTTCGGCAACCTGGACGTCGAGTCCGGCTCGGGGGTCGTGTTCACCCGCAACCCGGTCACGGGCGAGCCGGGACTGTTCGGCGAGTACCTGGCGCACAGTCAGGGCGAGGACGTCGTCGCGGGCACCCGCACGCCTGACCCGGTCGTCGAGGCGCTGGCGCCCACCGTGCTCGAGGAGCTCCGCCGGACCTGTGCCGACCTGGAGCGCTCCCACGGCGACGTGCTCGACATCGAGTTCACGGTCGAGCGCTCCGCCCTTTACTTCCTGCAGGTGCGCAGCGCCAAGCGCACGCCGGAGGCGGCCGTCCGGATCGCCGCCGACCTTCTCGCCGAGGGAGCCGTCACTCCGGCGGCGGCCCTGCGCGCCGTCTCCTCGGGGCAGGTCCGCCAGGTCCAGCGCCCCGGGTTCGACGACGCCGATCTCGACGCGGCACGGCGGTCCGACCGGTTGCTCACAACCGGGATCGGAGCCTGTCCGGGGCAGGTCAGCGGCGCGCTGGTGCTCGATCCCGATCGGGCGAAGGAGCAGTCCGACGCCGGCACGAAGGTGGTGCTGGCCCGGCCGATCACGAGCCCGGCCGACCTGCACGGCATGATCGCCGCCCAGGGCATCGTCACCGCCACCGGCGGTTCGACCAGCCATGCCGCGGTCGTGGCGCGGGCGCTCGGCACGGCCTGCGTGGTCGGGGCGTCGGCGATGAAGGTCGATCTCGGCGCGCGCACGCTCACGATCGACGGGCAGACCCTCCGCGAGGGCGATCACGTCTCCCTCGACGGGGCCACCGGCGAGCTGTTCTCCGGCGCCTTCGCCACCTCGACGCCTGCGGCGGCGACCGGTGCGCTGTCGTCGCTGCTGGCGGTGGCGGCACGCGCGGCGGAGTGCGAGGTGCTCAGCCGCGTCACGCTGCCGTCGGACGTCGCCGCCGCGCTGGAGGCGGGCGCCACCGGGCTGGTCACGGCCGTCGACGACGTGCTCGC
>JAODNO010000173.1 GCA_025465235.1 Pseudonocardia sp. | reverse complement strand
CCCCGCGCCGCGCTCGCGGCGGCCGAGGCTGCGGTGTGGCCCGCGGCGGCCCGCGCGGTGCACCGCTTCCGCCGCATCGGGCTGGAGGCCCTATTGCGCATGCCACCCGGGGAGGTGCCGAATTTCTTCGAGGTCTTCCTCGCGTTGCCCGAGCAGCACCGGTGGTGCTACCTCGCCGCACGCGACGATCTTCGCGGCACCGTGGCCGCCATGAATGCGCTGTTCGCGCGGTCCGACTGGCGGCTGCGTGCCAGGCTGGTCCTGCCCGCGCTGCGCCCGCCCGCGCAGGCCGCGCCGCAGGGGTGACCCCGAGCCTCCCGTAACAGGCACCGGCTGGCGACGTCTCTCCCTACCGCCGGTAACCTCCGGACAACCTTCCCCCGAGCCGGAGGCTTCCATGTCCGCCTACCGCACCATCGTCGTCGGCACCGACGGCTCCGCCACCTCATTCGCCGCCGTGGACCGGGCCGCTGCTGTCGCGGGCGACAGCAACGCCGAGCTCGTCATCGTCTGCGCCTACACCCCAGCGGGCAGTGATGACACCGCGGAAGCCGAGGACGCCCTCAAGGACGAGGCATACCTCGTGCGTGGCTGGACGCCCGCGGAGGAGACGTTGCGCACGGCCGAGGAGCGCGCCCTCGCCGCAGGCGCAGGCAGAGTCCGCACGGTGGCCGCCGACGGCGCACCTGTCGAGGTGCTGCGCAAGGTCGTCGCCGACGCGAACGCCGATCTGCTCGTCGTCGGCAACCGCGGGCTCAACACGCTGAGCGGGCGGCTGCTCGGCTCCGTCCCATCCGACGCAGCGCGCCGCGCGGGCGTGGACGTGCTCATCGTCCACACCACCTGAGGTGGCCGGAGCCGATGGCGGCTGGCTGGCCGGCATCGCCAGGCTGCTCCGCGGGGCCCAGCCGGTCGGCCGCGCCGACGGCCCGCTCGACGTGGCCCTCGAGGAGGTCGTGCTCGGGGCACCCCGCCGCTTCACCCGGCTGCAGGTGAGCGAGGCGGCCGGGCTCGACCAGGACGAGGGACGCCGGTTGTGGCGCTCGCTCGGCTTCGCCGAGGTGGCTGACGACGCCGTCCTGTTCACGCAGCGCGACATCGACGCCGTCCGCCTGATGTCCGGCCTCACGGACGCCGGCGTGCTCGAACCCGAGGTCCGGGAGGCGGTCGCCAGAGCCGTGGCACAGCAGATGTCGCGGCTCGCGGAGTGGCAGGTCGGGCTGGTCAGACGGCTGGTCGAGAACGGTCCGGAGGAGGTCACGGCCCAGCAGTCGCTGGAGATCACCGCCGCGGTGCTGCCTGCCATGGAGGAGCTGCAGACCTACGTGTGGCGCCGGCACCTGGCCGCCACCGTCCACCGCCTGCTGGTGAACTCCGGAACGGTGGACGGCGCGCCCGACACCTGGCCACTGGTTGTCGGCTTCGCGGACATGGTGGGCTTCACCCGCACGACCCGGCGGCGCTCCACTGCGGAGCTCGGCGAGATGATCGAGCGGTTCGGCTCCACCACCACCGAGGTGATCGCCAACGGGCGAGGCCGGATCGTGAAGACGGTCGGCGACGAGGTGCTGTTCGTGGCGGACGAGGTCGCCGACGGCGCGGCCATCGCGTTGGGCCTGCGAGAGCGCGTGCGCGCCGAGCCGGCCCTCCCCCCGTTGCGGATCGGGTTGGCCGCGGGCCCGGTCCTCGTCCGGTACGGGGACGTCTACGGCGAGGTCGTCAACATCGCGGCGCGGCTCACCACGCACGCCCGCCCGGACTCCGTGCTCGTTGACCGGACGGTCGCCGAGACGCTGGTGGACGACCCGCGCTTCGCGCTGCGGCCGCTGCGGCCGCTCGCCGTGCGCGGGTACCGGAACCTCCACCCGTGGCTGATCGAGTCAGCATCTTGACCTGAACCCGGGTACAGACCCCAGGCTGGGCTGCGTGAGCGCCGCCACCGACACAGGCCCCACCGATACCAGGATCGATGTCACCGCCTACCTCGACCGGATCGGCGCGCCCGGATCGCACTCTCCCGACACGAGCCACCGGAGCTGCGGGACCACCTGCTCGCCATGGGCGCCCGTGTCACGCGACCGCCGAGTCGGCAGGCTGACCTGGACGGCCGGTTGCGCGGCGCCTCGAAGCAGACGGCGAAGCAGCAACGAAACGACGAACGGCGTCCTCGTCCGGACCTACCGGACGAGGACGCCGTTCGTTGGCGGAGGGACCGCGGTCAGACGCGGAAACCCAGCGCCCGGAGCTGCTCGCGCCCGTCCTCCGTGATCTTGTCGGGGCCCCACGGCGGCATCCAGACCCAGTTGATCTTGATGTCGTCGACCAGGCCCGCGCTGCCGGTGAGAGCGGCCCGCGTCTGCTCCTCGATCACGTCGGTCAACGGGCATGCCGCCGACGTGAGCGTCATGTCGATGGTGGCCACCCCGCCTTGGGCCTGGATGCCGTACACCAGGCCGAGGTCGACGACGTTGATGCCCAGCTCGGGGTCGACCACGTCACGCATGGCCTCCTCGAGGTCGTCGATCGACGGCTCCTCGGCGCGCTGGGCAGGGGGCTCGGGCATGCCCGCTGCGCCGCGCACCACGTCGTCAAGGCTCTCGGTGGTCTCGGTGGTGTCACTCATGACTGTGCCTCCTCGGAATCCCGGGTGTCGGTGCGCGCTCCGCCGCTGCTCTGCGGGGTCCGGACCACCGCGTCCTTGAACGCCATCCACCCGAGCAGGGCGCATTTCACCCGAGCCGGATATCTTGCCACGCCCGCGAACGCGACGCCGTCCCCGAGCACGTCCTCGTCCGGCTCCACCTGCCCGCGTCCCTGGGCCATCTCCTGGAACGCTGCCAGCACCCGCAGCGACTCTTCGACCGAGCGGCCGACGACGAGGTCGGTGAGCACGGACGCCGACGCCTGGCTGATCGAGCAGCCCAGCGTCTCGTAGGACACGTCCGACACCTTGTCGCCGTCGAGCTTGACGCGCAGCGTGATCTCGTCGCCGCAGGTGGGGTTGATCTGGAACGACTCGGCGTCGAACGGCTCTCGTAGGCCGGCGCCGTGGGGCGTGCGGTAGTGGTCCAGGATGATCTCCTGGTACATCTGCTCCAGCTGCACGGCTAGCTCACCACTCCGAAGAACTCGCGCGCGGCCTGCACACCCTCGACCAGGGCGGTGACCTCGTCAGGTGTGCTGTAGACGTGGAACGACGCCCGTACCGTGGCAGCCACGCCGAACCGGCGGTGCAGCGGCCAGGCGCAGTGGTGGCCCACCCGAACGGCGATGCCCCGGTCGTCGAGGACCTGGCCCACGTCGTGGGCGTGCACCCCGTCGACGACGAAGGCGACCGCACCACCACGGTCGACGAGGTCGCGCGGGCCGATGACCCGGACACCCGGCACGCTCGCCAGCCCGTTGAGCGTCTGCTGGACCAGCGCCATCTCGTGGGAGTGGATGGCGTCCATGCCGATGTCGCCCACATAGTCGACGGCCGCACCGAGGCCCACGACCTGCGACGTCATCGGCACGCCCGCCTCGAACCGCTGCGGCGGCGGGGCGTAGGTGGTGCGTTCCATCCGCACCAGCTCGATCATCGAGCCACCGGTGAGGAACGGCGGCATCGCCGCGAGCAGCTCCGCACGCCCGTAGAGCACGCCGATGCCGGACGGTCCGAGCATCTTGTGCCCGGAGAACCCGGCGAAGTCGACGCCGAGCTCGCCGAGGTGCACCGGCATGTGCGGCACCGACTGGCACGCGTCGAGCAGCACCAGAGCGCCGACCGCGCGGGCCCGGCGCACCAGCTCCGCCACCGGCAGGATCGTGCCCAGCACGTTGGACTGGTGGGCGAACGCGACCAGCTTGGTGCGCTCGGTGAGCTCGATCGAGTCGAGGTCCACCCGGCCCTCATCCGTGATCGAGTACCAGCGCAGGGTGGCGCCGGTGCGGCGGCAGAGCTCCTGCCACGGCACCAGGTTGGCGTGATGCTCGAGCTCGGTGATCACGATCTCGTCCCCCGGCCCGAGCGCGAAGCGCTCCGACTCGGGGCCGAGGCCCGTGCGGATGCTCGAGTTGCCCATCGCGTATGCGACCAGGTTGATGCCCTCGGTGGCGTTCTTCGTGAACACCACCTCGCCTGCGTCAGCGCCGATGAACGCGGCGATCCGCGCCCGCGCCGACTCGTAGGCGTCGGTCGCCTCCTCGGCGAGCTGGTGCGCGCCACGGTGCACGGCCGCGTTGTGCTGCTCGAGGAATGCGCGCTCGGCGTCGAGCACCTGGCGCGGCCGCTGCGAGGTGGCCCCCGAGTCCAGGTAGACCAGCGGCCGCCCCTCGCGGACGGTGCGCGCCAGAATCGGGAAGTCCGCCCGCAGCTTCTGGACGTTCACACCCTCGAGGGTGGTCATCAGACCGCTGCCCCGGCCACCGCCGCGTCGACGGCCGATCCCGTGAACCGCACGTACCCGGACTTCTCCAGCTCATCGGCCAGCTCCGGCCCACCGGACTCGACGATGCGCCCGCCCGCGAAGACGTGCACCACATCGGGCGTGATGTGCTGCAGGATCCGGGTGTAGTGCGTGATCAGCAGGACACCGGTCTCGCCGCCCTCGCGGTAACGGTTGACCCCCTCGGACACGACGCGCAGCGCGTCGACGTCCAGGCCGGAGTCGGTCTCGTCGAGCACCGCGATCTTCGGCTTGAGCAGCGCGAGCTGCAGCACCTCGTGCCGCTTCTTCTCGCCGCCGGAGAAGCCCTCGTTGACGTTGCGCTCGGCGAAGTCCGGGTCGATGTCGAGGTCGCTCATGGCGGACTTGACCTCCTTGACCCAGGTGCGCAGCTTCGGCGCCTCGCCACGGACGGCCGTGGCCGCCGCGCGCAGGAAGTTGGACGTCGAGACGCCTGGGACCTCGACCGGGTACTGCATGGCGAGGAACAGGCCGGCACGGGCGCGCTCGTCGACGGTCATCGCGAGGACATCCTCGCCGTCCAGGTTGACCTCTCCCGAGGTGATCTCGTACTTCGGGTGCCCCGCGATGGCGTAGGCGAGCGTGGACTTGCCGGACCCGTTCGGGCCCATGATCGCGTGGGTTTCACCGGCGCGGATCGTGTGGTCGACGCCATTCAGGATCTCCTTGGCGCCGTCCTCGGTCGCGACCGAGACGTGCAGGTCCTTGATCTCCAAGGTGGACATTGGTGTCTGTGCTCCGTGTGGTTGTGTGCGCGTCAGGCGCCGGTGACGGCGAGCTCGGCCTCGATCGCCGATTCCAGGCGCTCGCGCAGCTCGGGAAGGGTGACCCGGTTGAGGATTTCGCCGAAGAAGCCACGGACGACGAGCCTCCGGGCGACGTCCTCGGGGATACCGCGGCTCTGCAGGTAGAACAGTTGCTCGTCGTCGAACCGGCCGGTGGCGCTCGCGTGACCGGCACCGGCGATCTCGCCGGTCTCGATCTCCAGGTTCGGCACCGAGTCGGCCCGGGCGTGCTCGGTGAGCACGAGGTTGCGGTTGTACTCGAACGTCCGCGTGTTCTCCGCGGCCGCGCGGATCAGCACGTCACCGATCCATACGGTGTGGGCGGTGAGGCCCTTGACGCTCTGCAGCGCGTTCTTGTAGATCACGTTGGACGTGCAGTTCGGCACCGCGTGATCGACCAGCAGCCGCTGCTCCAGGTGCTGGCCCGCGTCGGCGAACCCGAGCCCGGCCAGCTCGGCGTCGCCGCCGGGCCCGCGGTATTTCACGGTCGGGCTGATCCGCACCACGTCGCCACCCAAAGACACCGAGGTGCCCCGCAGGACCGCGTCCCGCCCGATCGACATGTGCTGCGCGCCCACGTGCACCGCGTCGTCGGCCCACTCGCCGGTGACGACCAGCGTGAGCCGCGATCCGTCGGCCAGCACCACCTCGACGTTGTCTGCCAGCGCACCCGACCCGCGGTACTCGACCACGACGGTGGCCGAGGTGTTGGGGGTGGTGCGCAGCTGCAGGTGACCCACCGCAGTGGTGCCCTCCCCCGGACCCGTCACCGTGATCGTGACCGGCTCCGGTGTGCCGTCGAACGTGACGAGGGTGGCCTCGCGGAACGCCGACCACGCCGCGGCGGCGACGCGGTCGGCGGGCACGCCGCCCGCGCCGATCCGCGCGTCGTCACGTGCGACGGTCTCGACCGACACGCCGCGCGGAACGCCAGTGGCGCCGGCATCGGCACTGCCGGCCGCGCTGACCTCGATCGCCGCGGTGCCGTCGAACCTCGCTGTGCCGTCGTGCAGGCCACGCAGCCGCCGCATCGGAGTGAAGCGCCAGTTCTCCTCCCGGCCGCCGGGGACCTCGAAGGCCTCGACGTCGTAGGAGGTGAAGCGCTCGCTCGCCGACGCGATCGGCGTCTCGCCTTGCCCCTTCTTGGCGCCGGCCAGCTCGGGTGCGAGGCCGGCGACCTCGGGTGCGGTATTCGGCACCGTCATGATTCGTGAATCCTTTTCCACAGGCTACGAAGATTCCCGGTCATCCGACCGAGCCCTCCATCTGCAGCTCGATGAGCCGGTTCAGCTCCAGCGCGTACTCCATGGGCAGCTCGCGTGCGATGGGCTCCACGAACCCGCGCACCACCATCGCCATGGCCTCGTCCTCGGTCAGCCCGCGGCTCATCAGGTAGAAGAGCTGGTCGCCGCTGACCTTCGAGACCGTGGCCTCGTGGCCCATCGAGACCTCGTCGTTGCGGACGTCCACGTAGGGATAGGTGTCGGACCGGCTGATCGTGTCGACCAGCAGCGCGTCGCACTTCACGGTGGAGCGCGAGTGGTGCGCCCGTGGGTTCAC
Organism: Pseudonocardia sp.; assembly: GCA_025465235.1. GTDB lineage: Bacteria > Actinomycetota > Actinomycetes > Mycobacteriales > Pseudonocardiaceae > Pseudonocardia. The sequence goes on along the minus strand of JAODNO010000173.1, from coordinate 302 downwards.
CTGGACCAGGCCCCGGTAGGACGTGCGACCACCGCCGCGCGCCACCGACTTCGAGATGATCGTCGAGGACGTGTGCGGTGCGAGGTGCACCATCTTCGCCCCGGCGTCCTGGTGCTGGCCCTCGCCGGCGAACGCGATCGACAGGACCTCGCCCTTCGCGTGCTCGCCCATCAGCCACACGGCGGGGTACTTCATGGTGACCTTGGAGCCGAGGTTGCCGTCGACCCACTCCATCGTCGCGCCCTCGTGCGCCACGGCCCGCTTGGTCACGAGGTTGTAGACGTTGTTCGACCAGTTCTGGA
>JAODNO010000405.1 GCA_025465235.1 Pseudonocardia sp. | reverse complement strand
GCGGCGGCGGTGCCGGAGATGTCCTTCAGATCCAGCGTGGCGTCGAGCGCGCGTTCCAGCGCGCGCAGCAGGTTCCACCGGCGGGGGTCGCCGATGCTCAGCTCGTCCATGAGCTGGACGAGCACCTCGGTGTCCTGCACGAGCTCCCACACCTGCTCGTCGAACAAGGACAGCGCGATCCGGCGGACACGGTAGAGCGGCTCGTCACCCGCGGTGAGCGTGTCGCCGAGCAGCGTGCCGAGCACGCCGTTTTCCCCGATGAGCGGGTTGGCCGCAGCCTCGACGTACAGGTCGATCGGCTCGCCGCCCTCGGCCTTGTCCGCGATGCGGACCCAGATGTTGAGCGGGTTGAGCCCCTTGATCGCTGAGCCGTCCGCTCGATGGACGAGTGCCTCCGCGGAGAAGCCCGCACGCGCCTGGGTGAACCCGAGGTCGACCACCGCCTCCACGGCGCGGCCTGACCATTCGGCGGGCACGGCTCCGGTGATGTGGAACCAGCTGGTGCCCCATGCGGGACCCCACTGCTCGTTGGGCTGAAGCGGGCGGTAGCCGGCAGCAAGACCCTCGGCGACCTCCGGCGGCTCGCCCGGCGCGTGCCAGACCCCCACCGAGAGCGGTTCGGTTTCGCCGTAGATGGCCGGCCGCAGCCGTTCACGCAGGATGCGGGCGATGCGCTGCTCGACAAGCTCGCGATCGTCGTGCATTCGGGCTCCTCGATGAGCTCGTCGCTGGCGATGGCAGCAGGGCGAGCCGACCGCAGTCGATCACGCCCACCATCGAGCTAGGACCGTAGGTTCAACGCTTTAAAGCGTCAATGCTGGAGGGACGTTTGGTCGTAAGGTCTCCTTTGGTCGTACGGGACGAGAGGGACAGCGGTGCCACATCCGAAGGGACGCTCTGCGACCCCACCGCAGCCGGCGCCGGGGGTAGCCCTGTTCGCGTGGGTCAAGCAGGAGCTCCTCGATTCCATCGCCCGTGGTGAGTTCTCCGCGGACGAGCCGTTCATCACCCAGCGGGAGATCGTCGAGCGCTTTGGGGTGTCCACCACTACGGCGGTGCGCGCGCTGGGCGAGCTGGTGGCCGACGGCGTCGTCGTGCGACGCCGCGGCCGCGGCACCTTCGTCGCTGAACGCGCGCCCCCGCCCGTCGCCACCTCCGGCCAGCGCGTGGTCAGGTACGTGAGCCCGGGCGCCGCCGGGGTGCACGAGTCCGACCTGCTGTCCGGCCTCGCCGCCGAGAGCGCGTCGCTCGGTTATCAGCTCGCGATCGAGCACACCCGCAGCGTTGCGCACGAGGAGGAGGTGCTGCGCCGCATCGCGGCGAGCGGGACGCAGGGCGTGGTCCTCTTCCCCCGAGATCGTTCGATGGCGGTCGGTGCCGTGGAGGACATGCAGCGCAGGGGAGTGCCGGTGGTCGTGGTCGACCGTTACCTTCCCGGCCTGCCTACCGACGCGGTGCTGTTCGACGACTTCGCCGTGGGCTACGAGGTCACGGCGGCGATGCTCGACCGCGGGCACCGGGCGCCGGCGATGCTGTGGAGCGAGTCCGACGTGACAAGCGTCCGCGATCGGTTGTCCGGCCACTATCGAGCTCTGCGCGACCGTGGGCTGCCGGAGCTGCCCGAACGGTCGGCGCTGCGAGGCTACGACCCGCTCGACCCCGCGGCCCGTCGGCAGCGGCTGCGGTCGATGCTGGAGTCTCCCGAGCGTCTCACCGCCCTGATCTGCGGAAACGCTCCGACTCTCGCGCTGGCAGTCTCCGATCTGCTGGCCATGGAAACCGGCTTTCCGGGCTCGGTGGAGCTGGCCAGCATGGACCAGTCCCTGCCCTACGACGTGTCGCCGCTCGCCGTGGTCTCGGCCCGGCTGCCGACGCGCGAGATGGGGGAGCAGGCCGCCTGCCTGGTGCACGAGCGCATCGAGGGCGGCACCTCGCCGCTACGCCACATCGTGCTGGGGGCAACGGTACAAGTGGCAGATCGTGGCCAGAACACGCTCGGCGTGATCGGGTCGATGAGCTAGGTGTACTGCCCGGAGAGGTTGGTCAATCGGCTGATAAGCGGTCGGGCTCGATGGCAGTGTGGGGTCGGTGGTGGTGCGCCGTCAACGGCTCTTGGCCACAGTGAGCAGCACGGCAGAGTCTGCGATCGCATTGAGCGAATGTCGCGCGTCGGGCACGATCAGGAGATCCCCGGGGGTGCCCTCCCACGCGACGTCTCCGGAAGCGAGTTGTACGCGACCGCGCAGTACGTGCAGCGTGGCTTCGCCAGGGTTCTCGTGCTCGTCCAGCATGCTGCCAGCAGTCAGCGCGATGAGGGTCTGTCGCAGCACGTGCTCATGTCCGCCGTACACGGTCGCAGCGCTCCGCCCGCTGGATGCTTGCCTGGCGATCTCGAGCTGCTCACGGGCGAGGGCAGTCAAAGAAAACTTGTTCATCGGTGCACCTTCTGAGACACGTCGGCAGGACCCCGCGGGGTGGCAGCTGCCATGCCCCTACGCCAAGTTCTACGCCAGGGGGTTCCGCCCCGATCCGTCGCCGCTTCGCGGGCGAGATGAGGTTGTCGGCGCCGAGGAGGCGTCAGTGGATGGGGCTGGGAACCAGTTCGGTGAGGAGTGACCGGACCCGGCCGTCGATGTCGTCGCGGATCGGGCGGATCTCCTCCATGGTCTTGCCGGCCGGGTCGGTGAGGTCCCAGTCGAGGTAGCGCTTGCCGGGGAAGATCGGGCAGGCGTCCCCGCATCCCATGGTGATGACCACGTCGGATGCCTCGACGGTGTCGGTGGTGAGCCCCTTGGGGCTCTCGGCGGACAGGTCGATGCCGAGCTCGGCCATCACCTCGCGCACGGCGGGGTTGACGGCGTCGGCGGGTTCGGAGCCGGCCGAGCGCACTTCGACGGCGCCGGCGGCGTGGTGGGCGAGGAGGGCGGCGGCCATCTGTGAGCGGCCGGCGTTGTGCACGCAGACGAACAGGACGGTGGGGACGTCGGCCATCAGGACTCCTGGGCTGGTTGAGCCGTCGCTATGACTGTCCTGCTGCGGAACCACCTACGGCGGGCCGCGAGCGAGACGTAGACGAGCCCGACGAGTACCGGTACCTCGATGAGCGGTCCGACCACGCCGGCCAGGGCCTGGCCGGAGGTGACGCCGAAGGTGGCGACGGCGACGGCGATGGCGAGCTCGAAGTTGTTACCCGCGGCGGTGAACGCCAGCGTGGTCGTCCGCTCGTAGCTGAGACCGACCGCCTTGCCCAGCGCGTAGGAGCCTGCCCACATGATCGCGAAGTAGGCCAGCAGCGGCAGCGCGATCCGGGCGACGTCGAGGGGGCGGGAGGTGATCGCGTCGCCCTGCAGGGCGAAGAGGATCACGATGGTGAAAAGCAGCCCGTAGAGGGCGAACGGCCCGACTCGGGGCAGGAATCGGGATTCGTACCAGTCGCGGCCCTTCGCCCGCTCGCCGAGGCGACGGGACAGGTAACCGGCAAGGAGCGGGATGCCGAGGAAGGTCAGTACCGAAATGGCGATCTCCCACGGGGAGATGTTGAGCGCGGCCTGGGGCAGCCCGAGCCAGCCGGGCAGTACGTTCAGGTAGAACCAGCCCAGGCCGGCGAAGGCGATCACCTGGAACACCGAGTTGAGCGCGACGAGCACCGCAGCGGCCTCCCGGTCGCCGCAGGCGAGGTCGTTCCAGATGATCACCATGGCGATGCAGCGGGCGAGGCCGACGATGATCAACCCGGTGCGGTACTCGGGCAGGTCGGGCAGCAGCAGCCAGGCGAGGGTGAACATCAGCGCGGGCCCGATCACCCAGTTGAGGACCAGCGAGGACACCAGCAGGCGGCGGTCGGCGGTGACGGTGTCGAGCCGGTCGTAGCGGACCTTCGCCAGGACCGGGTACATCATCACCAGCAGGCCCAGGGCGATCGGCAGCGAGACGCCCTGGATCGCGATGGTATCCAGCACCGCACCCAGGCCCGGGATCAGCCGACCGGCACCGAGCCCGAGGGCCATGGCCGCGAGGATCCAGACCGG
>JAODNO010000127.1 GCA_025465235.1 Pseudonocardia sp. | reverse complement strand
CCGCCAAGCCGTCGGCGAACTGACCAGCCGGATCTCCATCGACACCGACCGCATCGAGGACGGCCTGGTGGACCCGTTCTCCACGCTGCTGCCGGGCCTGCTGTCCCTCATCGGCTTCGCCACGGTGCTGCTGTCCGTGGACTGGCGATTCGTTTCTCTTGCAGTACGCCTAGAACATGGAGGTGTGCTCGTGACCGAGGAAGTGGCCAACAACTCGACTGTACCGAAAATCTTTATCGGAGCGTCAGCCCGTGCGCACCGCCTGTTTACGCGAATGGGGTGGAGGCATCGCCAGATTGGATTAGCTGCGTGCGGAATTTCGGGCAGGGGCGACGTGCTCGCGATACGTCGTGTTCTGGTGACAGCTGCGCCATGATAGATGAGAACCATTCTGACGCGTGCCGCAGGCTAGTAGATGCTTGGCTGCGAGAGTTTATTTCCGTTGGCGACCGAAGAATCGGACGGTCTGGACCTGTGTGCCCGTTTATCCCCCGCGCGCTCGCTCAGCACGCTGTGGAGACCGCCATACGATACGACATCGACGGATCCAGTGGCCCGGAATTACGCGATAAGCTGCGAGCCGAGATCAGCAAGTTTGGTAAAAAGGGCCGGCCACCGCACAATGCCGGAGTACTACTTGAAAGTCGGTTGATAGTCATGCCGCGCATGGACCCTGAGGGCTGGGAGCGCCTCGATGCGGTGCATGCGTACTTGAAGAACTACGCTGCAGAATTAGGATTAATGATCGGGCAATTCCATCCTGGTTGTGACGAGAGAGCGGTCCGAAACTCAGGCTTCAGAGTCTCTATCGCCCCGATCGCGATGCTCGCAATACGGCACATGGCGCCGCATGACATCCTTTTTCTGCATCACTCTGAGCAATGGTTCAAGGAATACGATTCGCGCTTCCGGTCACACTTCCAGCGTGGCCGGATACGCGACTCACTCCTGCTCTCACTGTATAGCAGAGCACGCGATCGTTATGGTCTTTCGACGTAGCCGGATAGCAGATGACGCGAGAGGGCGTTCGAGCACGTACGGTAGCCTTGCCACTCGGCGAACTCCGTCCCGCCGACGTCGTCCTCCCTGCGGGAGATGAGGCAACATGCCCGATGACGAACTTGTCGACCTCCTGATCCACGATGCCTGGGATGCGCTACCCGCCGAGCTCCGCCAGGAGTTCCTCACCCGCCGTGCGGTTTCGAACGGATGGGGGTCCCGCCAGGAATCGGACGGTAGATGCTGGGAACCACTCCGGCCGGTAGTCATCGGAGAACGCGCCTACCGTCGCCTCGAGTCGCTCACAGCCCGGCTGTTGCGCCTGGCCGTGGACGCCTGCTGGCGCCGTGCCTCCACCCTGGGCGAATTACATCGAGTTCTCCGGTTTCCCCATGATCTACCGCTGATGGATCCTGATCGGTCGCTGGTGGCCGCAGAGCTCACCCGGTATGCCCGTCCCGACTTCCTGATCGAGCAGGGCCGGCCCCGCCTTCTCGAGTTCAACAACAGCACCCGGCTCGGCGGCGACACGGTGACGCCGCGGCTCGCCGAGGCCTATGCCCGATTGTGTCCGAGGAGCGGTCTGCACCCGCCGCCCTCCACGGTGACTGCGCGTTCCGCGGCGCTGGCGCGCACGCTCCGCGCCGAGCTCGGGCAGGGCAACTCAGGCCGAGTACTCATTCCCGCGTACTGGGCGATCGACAACACCGGCACGCTCCGGCGCCAGGAGACGGTCAAGCCGCCCATCCTGGCCGATACCCAGCGGGTGGGCATCGAGGTGGTGCAGGCCGATCTCGTCGACCTGCGCCTCGACGCCGCTGGTCGACTGCTCGCCGCGGACGTGCCGATCGACCTTGTGCTGCTCCAGTGGGGCAGCGACCGCATCGTGGACGACGGCGGCGGTCTCGCCGCGCTGCGCAACGCTGACCGAGCCCGAACCATCGAACTGTTCCCGCGCACCGAATCGACCCTCATCTCCTCGAAGGCGGTCCTGTCCTGGCTGCACGAGGACTGTGATGCGGGCTTGCTCTCCAGGGCCGACGAGGCGTTGGTGCGCACCCACGTTCCGTGGACGGTGTGCGTGGGCTTGGACGGGGATTCGGCCGCGCACCAGAAACTGCGGCGCATGGCGACCGGTGAGCGTGACCGGTTGGTCGCAAAGCCCGCCGTCGGCAAGTCCGGCAATGCTGTGTTGTTCGGAAACCAGACGTCGGAGCAGGACTGGTCAGCTGTTATCGATGCCGCCCGCTCATCGCCACTGGTCCTGCAACACCGGATCGAATCCGACCGCATCACGATGTCGTTCCGCGATCAAGAATCCGGGCAGCAGGTCACCGCGCAGGTGCCGTTCGTGCTCAGCCCGTTCATCATCGACGGCTCGGCGGCAAGCGTCGCGGTGCGCCACATGGGCCCGGGTGTTCCTGCCCGGGACGTGGTGATCGGCACGAGTCGAGGCGCACACCAGAGCACGGCTCTGCTCGCCCCGGAGCCACCCGCTCACGGCCCGCTCACGGTGTCGATGCCCGCACCGGTCAGGACAGCGTCGAACGACGTGGTGAACTGACCGGCCCGGGCGCGGACGAGGAATCGGAATGCGGTGGTGCGGTCGTGGAGGTCCGTCAGGAGGTTGCGGGCCTGCTGGGGTGGTCCACGCTCCGGTCGGATGGCTGGTCGTCCCAGGATGTGTACGTAGTGGCTACCGGCTTCGGGGCGAGGTAGACGTAGATCCGTTTCAGGGTTACGGCGCAGTCGACGTGGAAGAGGTCCACGGCCGGCATGGTCGAGGCCTGCGTCCGCAGGAACCGTCGCCATGTCGTATCGATGGGCCGGGATGGTGTCGGCGGTATCCGCCCCAGCTTGAGGATCCTGCGGATCCTCGACGCGCCTACGCAGTGCCCGAGCTTGAGCGGTTCGCCATGAATGCGCAATCGAGGCGCCCATGGCGGCCGTCGTCGACCTCTGAGCCTGGATGCACCGATGATTGCGCTGGCGGGGTGGGTCATAACACACGAATGCCCTCCTGAGCTGGGACGATAGGACTGTCGAGGGTCCCTGTGTCGCGAGAAAAAGGGCATCCGCTGGGTGCGACCATCCCCCGGTCGCCGCGCGATCAGGGCGCGATTCGATCTCCAGATGCTGTGCCAACGCGTCGGCCTCGGGTGGTACCGCGGCCTGCGCGATGCGCAGCCGCAGGGCCATCAGCCGCTGTTGGGCGCCGTCGTGCAAGTCCCGCTCAATGCGGCATCGGCTGTCGTCTGCGGCCGCGACGATCCGGGCACGCGAAGCGTTGAGCTCTGCGCGGGCGACGGCATTCGAGATCGCCATCGCGACGAGCTCTGCGAACCCCATGAGCAGCGACTCGGCGTCCCCGGCAAGCGGCCTCGGCCCCGTCGAACTCGCCAGGATCGCGCCCCAGACACGTCCCTCCGCAAGGACCGGGGCGCCTTCTGCAGCGTGCGGATCGGGTCCGACCAGCCCGCGTACCGGATCGGCGGGAACAGCTCCATCAGTTGGTGCCTCCGGTGAACGTCTGCCCGGCCCAGGTGGCGAACCGGGTCCATTCGACGCCGGGATGCTCGCGGCGTAGGGCGCCGATATCCACCTGATAGCCACTGCCGCGCAGGAAATCCCACATCGCGGCCATGTCCGCGCTGCCCCGCCGGACGGCGGCCATCGGTACCTCCTCGTGCCGCACAGGCCGGTTCAACGCCGCGGACAGCGAGGCCGCCATCTCCCGCGGGCTGGGGTCGTCGCTCGCCAGCTCGATGCGCCGCCCGGCGAACCGGGCCGGAGCGTCGAGGACCTCGGCGACGAACCGGCCCAGATCGCCGCGGGCGAGCTGCTGCAGCCGATGGGCGGCCGGGAGGGGGAGCGCGAGCACCCCCTCCCGGATCTCACGCTCACCACCCAGCGCGTTGTCGAAGAAGTAGGTCGGCGCAACGACCGTGTACGAGACATCCCCGGCGGCCAGCTCCGACTCCACTACCGCCTTGCTCTCGAAGTGCGGCACCCCAGAGCCCGACGTCGCCCCCGCCACCGACGCGAACACCAGGTGCGGCAGGCCGGCGTCGGCAGCGGCACCGAGGATCGCCCGGCCCTGCACGAGCTCGGCATCCACACCGGACTCGAACGGGGTGGTCAGCGCGAACGCCGCGACAACGCCGTTCATCGCCACGGCGAGCGCGTCGCGGTCGGTGAACCCGCCGGCGGCGAGCTCGATGCCCTCCGCAGCGAACCGGCGTGCCGATGGGGCCGTCGGGTCCCGCACCAGTGCGCGCACCGGGCGGCCGCGCTCCCGCAGCGCCCGTAGCACCGCACCACCCTGTCCCCCAGTCGCGCCCAGCACCAGGACCGGTGCCTCCGGATCCGTGCGCGGTTCCGTCGTCATCGTCGGATCGTCCTTCCTCGGGTCGGAGGGTTCGGCGGATGCCGGCCTCGGTGCCGGCGCTGGCCGTCGAGTGTCCCTCGACGGCCGCCCGGGCCGGGCTCCATGGTGGTGGTGTCCCGGTCCAGCAGCGCGACCACCGTGACGACGAGGTGCAGCCCGACCGCGGGGCCCGCGGCCGCCGGCGGGATCTCCGCCTGCGGGGGCTCGACACCAGCACGCTTGCGACGGCCGCGGTAGAGAAGCCGAGCGGCATTGTCGGCGCGGTGGGCCGCTGGACGATCCGGGTGATCGGGCTCCCGTTCCGGGTCGCTCCCGGTCACGAACCCACGGCGCGCAGCGCCTCTCGGATGAGGTCGGCGACCTCCTTGGGGTGCGAGAGCATCACCAGGTGCGAGGAGTCGATCTCGACCGTCGTCGCTCCCGCCCGCTGGTAGCCGAACCGCTCGATGTCCGGCTTGAGGCTGTGGTCCGACGAGGACACCAAGCCCCAGGAGGGCGTGGCCTTCCACGCCGCCGCCGAGGCGTGCTCGGCGAACGCGGCCGCTGGGACACCGCGATGACCTTCGCGAGGTCCCCGTCGACGTCTGCGGCGAAGACCGCGGGGAACTTCGCGACGTCCACTGAGACTTCGGTGCCCGGTTCGGCGCCGTGGATCGGGAACGAGGCCGTCACCACCACGACCGCCGCGGTTTCGGCACTCCAGCGCCTCGGTGAGCTTCAGGGACGGTTCCCGGACTCCGACCTCGCGGCGGCCCGTGGCCGGGGTCCAGCAGGGGGCATGAGCTGCTCCCTCTGCGTGCTCATGCGATCGTTTGCTCTATTTCGGCGGGGGTGGTTGGGCATATCGAGTTGTTCGGGCTGGTTCGACGACACTGCGCGGCGTCGAATCGCCGCGCGGTGTCGTCCCCGTCAGCGGCCCTGCCAGCGGGGCGGGCGCTTCTCCGCGAACGCGCGGGCTCCCTCCTGCGCGTCCTGGGACGCTAGGACCGGGGCGACGATCCGGTCCTGCTGAGCGAAGGCGTCCTGGTCGTCGAAGGCGCTGCGCTCGGTCACGGCCCGTTTGACGGCCCGTACGGCGAGCGGCGCGTTGCGCGCGATCCGGGTGGCCAGTTCCACGGCACGGTCGAGGGCTTGGCCGGGCGTGGCGAGGTGGTTCACCAGGCCGAGCTGCTCGGCTCGCACGGCGGGCAGGACGTCACCGGTGACCAGCAGTTCCATCGCGATGTTGCGGGGGATGCGTTCGGGCAGGCGCACGATGCCCCCCTCGGGAGGGACCAGGCCGTGGGTGACCTCGAACAGGCCGAACCTGGCGTCCTGCGCGGCCACGATCAGGTCGCAGGCAAGCGCCATCTCGGTGCCACCACCGATCGCCCAGCCCTCGACGGCGGCGATGAGCAGTGCCTGCGGGCGAGCCCGGGTGAGGCCGGCGAAACCGCGGCCGGGGACGACCGGGGTGTCTCCCGCCGCATAGGCCTTGAGGTCCATCCCCGCGCTGAACGAGCCGCCCGCGCCCGTGAGCACGCCGACCACGAGGTCGTCGCGGGAGTCGAGCTGGTCGAACGCCTCGGCCAGCGCCCGGGCGGTGGCACCGTCGACGGCGTTGCGCACCTTCGGCCGGTTGATAGTGATCACGAGGATGCCGTCGAGTTCGCGGGTCTGCACCGTGCCGTCGTCGAAGGTCGACACCGCGCCGGTGGCCTGTGGGTCGCTCATGCGTCTCCTCGCAGTCGAATCGTCCCGGCACTCGCCAGGTCCTTGATCTCGGCGGTGTCGAAACCGATCTCGCCCAGCACGGCCTGGGTGTGTTCGCCCAGCTCGGGGGCGCGGCGTGGGCGGACCTTCTGCTCCTGGTCCAGCCGCACGGGGCTGTCGATGGTCAGATAGGGCTCGGTGCCGCCGTCGTCGACGGGAACGAACACCCCGTCGGCGACGAACTGGGGGTCGTGGGCGGCCTCCTCGAGAGTCTGGACGACCCCGTAGGTGAGGCCGGCGCCATCCAGCACCTCACGCCACTCGGCCAGCGGGCGGGTGGCGAACGTCTTGTCCAGCAGCGCGACGATCTCGGCGGCGTGCGCGTGGCGGCTCGCGGAGTCCTTGAAATGCGGGTTCTCGGCCGCCTCGGGGTGGCCGATGGCCTCGAGGAACAGGGGCACCTCCTTGTTCTCGTTGGCGAAGGCCAGCAACAACCAGCGGTCATCCGCGGTGCGGTAGGTGTTGCCCAGCGCGTTGGGCGGGTTGAGCCGGTCGACCGGTCGGGGATTACTCGCCCCGGCCAGCACCCCCGACAGCCAGCAGCTCGCCCCCCAGGCTCCTTCGGCGATCAGTGACGCGGTGACCCGCGCGCCCCGGCCGGTCTTCTCCCGGCGGTAGAGCGCGGTCATGACCCCGGCGAACAGGCTGACCGCCGTCGCGTGGTCACCCGCCCCGAACACGTTGAGAGCCGGCGCGGCCGTGCCTTGGCGGGTCATGTCCATCAGGCCGCTGCGCGCCCAGTACGCCGTGACGTCGAAGCCGGGCTTGTCCGCGTCCGGTCCCGTCTCGCCGAAGCCGGTGATGTCGGCGTAGATCAGCCGGGGATTGAGCGCTGCCAGCTCCTCGTAGTCCAGGCCCAGCCTGGCTCGGGCCGGCGGCGGGAAGTTCGTCACCAGCACGTCGGCCCACCGCACGAGCCGCTCGAGCACCGCCCGGGCGTTGGGCGACTTCAGGTTCAGCTCGAGGCTGCGCTTGTTGCGGTTCTCCAGCTGCCAGAGGTAGTTGATCCCGTCGACCTGCGGGTTCGGGGGAATGTGGGTGAAGGCGCGGTAGGCGTCGCCGACGACCGGCGGTTCCACCTTGACCACGTCGGCGCCGAAGTCGCCGAGCACGGTGGCCGCGGCGGGCCCGGCGATCCAGCTGGCGAGATCGACAACGCGCAGCCCGGCCAGCAGGGGCGTGTTCTCCGAGGTGTTCTCCATCGGGATTCCTTTTCGCTGTGTGTCCTAGCCCCGGCCGCCGCGGCCCGAACCCCACCGGGGCAGGGGCCGCGGACGGCTCGCGCAGGACGTGGCCCGGCAGCCTCCAAGGCCGCCGGGTGGGTGTCTGTTGCAGAAGGAAGGGCGGTGCCCTGGGCTAGTGGGCGGAGGGAACGGGAACGAAGGCGTTCTTCCCGGTGATGTCGCGGCCGACGATCAGCGCCTGCACCGTGTCTGTGCCCTCGTAGGTGTCGATCGCCTCGATGTCGCACAGGTGCCGGGCCACGTGGTAGTCGAGCACGATGCCGTTGCCGCCGAGCAGATCGCGGGCGTCGGCGAGGATGGCCCGCGCCCGCTGCGTGTTGTGCATCTTGGCCAGCGCCACCTCGGGCATCGTCACCTTGCCCTCGTCCAGGAGCTGGCTGAGCCGCAGAGTCATGAACAACATGGCGGTGATGTCAGCCAGCATCTGCGACAGCCGGTACTGGACGAGCTGGAAGCTCGTCAGAGGCATACCGAACTGGCGGCGCTGCTGGGCGTAGGCCAGCGCGGTCTCATAACCGGCGACCGCGGCGCCGACCGCCTCCCAGGCCACGCAGAAACGCGAGGCCAGCAGCACCTCCTCCGTGTCGCGGAAGGTGTGGGAGCCCGCCAGCCGGTTCTCCGCCGGCACGCGGACATCGGTCAGCGAGATCTGCGCATTCTGCACGCAGCGCAGCGCCGTCTTGCCGGCGATGAACTTCGGCTCGAACCCCGGCGTGCCCTTCTCCACCACGTACCCGCCGACGTGCCCATCCTCCCCGCGGGCCCAGATGATCGTGTAGTCGGCGAAGGTCGCGTTGCCGATCCAGCGCTTGT
>JAODNO010000090.1 GCA_025465235.1 Pseudonocardia sp. | reverse complement strand
GGCCGTTCGAGGTGGAACAGCTGGAGACGGTCCGTGGTGCGGGGTACCGGCTGCGGGTCGAACCGACTGCGGCCGGGTGGTCGTGACCACCGCCAACCGCGGCTAGGGAGATCGCGGGATGCCGTTGCGGTTGCGGCTGGCGCTGCTGTTCGCCCTGGCCACCGCGGTGCTGATCACCGCAGCAGGGGTGGCGTTCGTGCTGCAGCTTCGGGTCAGCGTGGATGCCTCCCTTGACCCGGGCCTGCGGGCGCGCGTCGCGGAGGTGGCCGACGAGCTGACCACAAAAGGCAGGCTCCCGCTGTCGGGCACGATCGACGCAATCGTGCAGGTCAGCACTCCGGACGGGCAGATCATCGCTTTCTCACCGCAGGCCGGGGCCCAACCGTTGCTCGACCCCGCGCAGCGTCGGCAGGCGATGGCCAATGAGGTGTCGTTCACCGCGACGGTCAACGGGGACCGCAGCCGGATCCTGGCGAGCACGGCCCCCGTCCGTGGCGGGCAGGCTGTGGTGGTGGTGGGCACCGGAACCGACGTGTCTGACGGCGCCGTGGACCGTGCGGCGTCCACCCTCGTCCTCGGGGGCCCACCCGCAGTGCTGCTGGCGGCGGCCGGGGCGTGGCTACTGGCCGGAGGGGTGCTCCGGCCGGTGGAGCGGATGCGTCGGCAGGCCGCGGAGATCAGTGACCAGGACCTGGACCGCAGGCTCCCCGTGCCCTCGACCCGCGACGAAATCGCCGCGCTGGGCACCACGATGAACGCGCTGCTGGCTCGGCTGCAGGAGGCGTTGCAACGCGAACGGGGGTTCGTCGCCGACGCCGGACACGAGCTGCGTACTCCGCTGGCGATCCTGCGCGCCGAACTCGAGCTGGCTGCTCGGCCTGGCCGCAGCCGCGACGCCCTTGCCGAGGCGATCAGCCACGCAGGGCAGGAAACCGATCGGCTGATCCGGCTGGCAGAAGATCTGCTCCTGCTGGCGCGGGCGGACAACCAGCAACCTTTTCTGCGCCCGGAGCCCCTGTCGTTGCCCGCGCTGCTCGGCGTCGCGGCGCGGCGCGGCGGGGCCGGCGCGGCCGACCGGGCTGTCACGATAACCGTGCACAGCCCCGCCGACCTCATCGTCGAGGCCGATCCGGACCGGCTGCGTCAGGCGGTGGACAACCTGCTCGACAACGCGATCCGCCATGCCCCGCGGGGCAGCGTCGTCGACGTCACCGCCTCGTCTCCTCGGCCCGAAGTCGTCACCATCGAGGTGGCAGACCGTGGGCCCGGATTTCCACCCGAGTTTCTGCCGCACGCGTTCGAACGGTTCCGCCGTGCGGAGGCCGCTCGCACCCGCGACGGCGGTGGGACGGGGCTGGGTCTGTCCATCGTCCACGCCATCGCACAAGCGCACGGGGGCCACGCCGTGGCGACCAACCGCCCCGACGGCGGCGCAGCGGTGATCATCGATCTTCCGATGAGCACGCAGCGCACGGACGGGTAGCACCTGGGCGTGGCCTACTACGGGGTCCTGATGTCGGATCTGGTTTCATCCGGTCAGAGCTGTCGCAGTTCACGGGCCGGTGGCCGGTGTCCTTGTCCCAATGCACCTGCCGCGGCGGCACCGAGCGCGGCGACGGTGATCAGCGCCGTGCCTGCCAGGTAAGGCCAGGGGATGGTGAGGGCGGCCGGTGGCGGGTCGAACACCCCGGTGAGTACCGCCACCAGGACCTGCGACAACAACCAGCCCACAGCGACGCCCGCGGCGAGGCCACCGGCTGTGAGCAGCACGGCCTCTGCGGCGACCAAGCCGCGCAGCTGCCGGCGGGTGGCGCCCAGCGCGGTGGCGATGGCGAAGGTGCGACGCCGCTCGGTCAGCCCGAGGAACAGCACCAGCCCGCCCGCCGCGGCGGCCAGCACCAGCGCGAATGCCAACTCGACCCGGGTCAGCCCGGCCAGGTCGACCGCGGTCAGGCTGGACCCCACCCGGGAGCGGGTGTGTGCGATGTCGGTGACCGTTGCGGACGCGCCGAGCCGGGCCTGGACCGCTTGGGCGACCGAGGTGACGTTCTGCCCACCTGTGTCGATCAGGAACGCACCCACCGCGTTGCTGCCGGTCTGCGCCGCGACGTAGGAGGCGTTGGCGACGAAGAAGCTGTCCTTGGGCGCGGTCGGGAACTCGTTGACGATGCCCGCGTAATGGAATGGCACCGTGGTCAGTTGCTTGGTCGCGGAGTCCTGCAAGCGCAGGTTGACCACATCGCCAGGATGCAGCTGGTAGTCCTTCACGGTCTCCGCGCTGACCAGGATCGAGTCGGGCGACGCGGCCAGGGTGTTCATCAGCGCGCGGGCGCTCCCGCCCTGGAAGTAGGTGTCTTGCAGAGCGGTGACCCCCGTGATCGTCGCCGGCGCCACCCCGTAGAGATCCTGCAGGTCAGCCCCGACGTAGGCGAAACGGTGCTGCAGTGGCTCCACCGCCCGAACCCCCGCTACCCCGGCCAGCGCAGCGGCAGCGTCGGGTCCGACCCGCACCCCCGGGGACTCGGAGACGGTGACATCGGCGCCGTTGGTCAGTTGGGCGTCGGCCTCGGCCTGCGCCTGGTAGGTAGCGTTGAACGTGGCCGTTGACGCGGCGAAGGCCAGCGCGAGCCCGAGCAGCACGATCGCCCGCGCCACAGGGCGGCGCCGACGCGCCATCATCGCCGCTGCCGTCGGGGCCAACCCGCCCGCGACGGGGCGCAGCGCGCGCCTGACCAGCTGCCGGCGCCGCAGCGCCAGGTCGGCCAGTCGCCATACCAGCAGGCCTGCCCCGGCCCACAGCAGCGCAGGCCCGGCGAACGCCCAGTAGGACACCGAGATCGTCGGCACCCCCTCCGGGGCCAGAACCAGCTGGTAACCGTTGCCGCTGGACGCCCACACCGCCAGCCCGCCGCCGGCCAACAGCAGCACGTCCACCCCGTAGCGGGACCACCACGGTCCCCGCTCCCGCGCGCTCGCCGGCTCCGCGCTCCGCCGCACCGCCGCCACCGTGGCCCAGCGCAGATCCTTGTTGGCCGGGGCCAGGATGCTCGCCGCGGCGATGAGTACCCCGACCAGCGCGGCACCCGCAGTCCACGCCACTGCACTCACCGTGGTGGCGCCGAAGTTCACCGACCCGAACGCCAGCCACCCGACCACCGCAGCAACTCCCAGTCCGATCAGTGCACCGGCGAGCGCTACCGATCCGGCCTCGACCGCGGCAAGCCGCATTGCCTGGGCGTTGCTCACGCCCCGCGAGCGGGCCAACGCCTGCTCCTGACGGCGCCGGTCGGCACCCGCAGCCGCAACCATCGCGGTCAGCAACCCGGCCAGCACCGCACCCGGCAGCCCGAGAAACACGAACAGCACCTGGGCGTAGGCCGCGTCGCTGCGTGCGGCGTCGAGGGCCGCGCCGAGGTTGTCTCCCACCACCGCCGAACCGGAGCTTTGGGCCTCCAGGTTGCGAGCCGCACCCGTCTCCTGGGTGAAAGCCGATGCGGGGTCGGGCGGCAGGACGTGGCCGCGGACCGTGTGGATCTGGGTGCGCACCAGATCTGGGGCGGCTGCGGTGGAGGCGAGCGGGGCGAACAGGGCCTGCCACCGGGCTTCGGGTAAGAGCACCACGTTGTCCGGCGGCGCTGCGGGTTGGCTGCCCGGCGGCGCACCGACGGCTTGGAACAGCGAGTTCGCCGCCGGCAGCTCGACGACCCCGTCCACACGGAAAGTCGCTGCGGCCCCGCCGAGCAGGTTCGCCGTGATCGTGTCCCCGGGCGAGACGCCGAGGTTGGCGGCGGTCTGTTGAGCCAGCAGCACCCCATGGTCGGTCCCGGCGAGGGTGCGCAGCTCGCCAGGGAAAGTGGCGCGGTAGGAGTCGGGCAACCCGAGCACGACAGCAGCCCCAGTGGTCTGCGTTGTGGCGCCGGTGGTCGCGGTCAACCCGTCGGCACGTCCGAACCCCACCGGCAGTGCCGCCATCGTGCCCGGTGTCGCGCGCACCGTCGCCAGCACCGCGGCCGGGTCGGCGCCGGGTTGGACCTGAACCTGCCAGTCCACGGGCACGTCCCGAACCGCCCGGGCCGTCATCGAGGCCTGCGACGAGGCCAAGAACGCTCCCAGCGACGCGAGCAGCGCGACCGCGACCGCCACTCCGGCGGCCGCCATGCCCAGCCGGCCGGCGCGACGACGCAGCAGGCCGTGCAGCCAGATTCGATTCATGATGCGGCCTCGATGCCCAGCCGGCCGTCATCCATCCGCCAACAGCGGGAAAGCCGTCGCGCCACCTGCGCGTCGTGGGTGGACACCACCAGCGCCGCACCCAGCTCGTCGGCGGTCTCCAGCAGCACCGACACGACTCGGTCACCGGTGTCGTGGTCGAGCTGCCCGGTCGGTTCGTCTGCCAGGATCATCCGCGGACGACTGGCCAGCACCCGGGCCACGGCGACGCGCTGTGCCTGCCCGCCCGAGATCTCGTGGGGGAGCCTGACTCCCAGCTCACCGATCCGCAGCCGGTCCAGCGCCGCGCACGCCCGCTCGACGGCCTCGGTCTCACCGAGTCCGGCCAACAGGAGGGGCAGCGCGACGTTCTCCACCACGTCCAGCGCGGGGATCAAGCTCGGTCCTTGGAACACCATGCCCACCGTGCCCGGCCGCTCTCGTGGCAGGCCGCCCAGGCCAGGCCAGGAGAGGTGGCCTCCGGTCGGGGTGTCCAGGCCGGCCAGCAGGTGCAGCAGCGTCGACTTGCCCGACCCCGACGGCCCGGTCAGCGCAACCCGCATCCCGGACTCCACGCGACAGCTCGCCGCCCGGACCGCGGCCACCTCGACCCCTCCACGGCGGAAGGTCCGACTCACCGCGTCGCACACGACGAGGGCGCCCGCCCGGACCGGGGCGGCGAGGCCCGCCACGCCGGCGTCGACTTTCTCCGCGCTCACGCGACCACACGCCCGTCGTGCAGGCGGACCAGCCGGTCTGCGATCGCAGCGACCGCCGGGCTGTGGCTGGCCACCACCACCGCTGCTCCGCGCCGCGCAGCCGTGACCAGCAATTCGAGGATGTGGGCCTCCGTGCCGCTGTCGAGCTCACCGGTCGGCTCGTCGGCCAGCACCACCGCCGGATCGTTGGCCAGCGCTACCGCCATCCCCGCCCGTACGGCTTCCCCACCCGACAGCTCGCCGGGATAAGCCCTCGCCCGCTCGTCCAGCCCCACCAACCCCAGGAGATCCCGCCGCGACGCCCGGCCCGGGGAGGCGGCCATGGTCTGCACGAACGCGAGGTTGCCGTCCACGGTGAGGTGCTCGAACAGATTCGCCGACTGAGCCAGTAGCCCGATCCTGCGCGCCCGCATCCGAGCACGGACCGGTTCAGGCTGGTGGCTCATTCGCCTGCCCTCGACCAGCACGGTGCCCCCGTCCGGGTCGTCCAGGCCTGCGAGACAGGACAACAGCGTGGACTTGCCCGAACCGGAAGGGCCAACGACCACGACGAGCTCACCCGCGTCCACTGCCAACGACACGCCCTGCAGCGCAAGGGTCTCCTCGTCACCCGCCCGGTAAAACCGGTACAGCGACCGAGCCTCGACCGCCACCACCGGCGGTGCTGCCACCCCCGTGACCGGGGACGTACCGCCCTGTGTGGTCACTGCTGCCACCGGAGCGAGTCGGTGATCTTCCGCCAGGGGTCCACGTTGTCCGCGCCCTTCGGACCCGACAACGTCAGCATCACGTCCTGGCCGCCGCGCCAGAACTCGTAGCGCTCCACTGCCTCGGTGACCGACTTCCCGGTCACAGCGTTCGGTGCCGACGTCGCCCCGTAGGTGAGCAGAACTCCCGTACCCGCCGACCGCTGCACCGACTGCACATCCCCGAGCGCGAACCCGGGCACCGATCCCTGCAGCTGCGGAACCTCCTGCGCCCGTACGGACGCGACATCCGGGGCAGCCGGGCGGGGCTGCATGTCGATTCGGACGCTGTTGAACTTGTCGGTGAACAGCGTCGCGGTACCCGCACTCGACTGGGCCCAGCCCTGCGGCACCGACACCGTGAACGTCGCACGCGGCGGGGTGAACGACACGTAGACCTGGTTGTCGGGGATGTCGCCTGCGGCGCCGATCTCGGGCGCGTTCGGGTCCGGTGCAGCCGCGTTCGGGCTCGGCGTGCCCGCTACCGCCGACCCCTGCCCAGACGGGGCCGCCGAGGGAGGTGCCCCCGTCCCCCCGCCTGAGGACGCACCGCACCCGGCGATCACCACGACAGCGCCCAGCACCGCCAGAGCGGTCGGGATCCCGCGTCGGCGGCCGGCTGCGGGCCGGTCCCGGGACCCGGATCGGCCCGATCGCCGACAGTCGATCGACGGGTCGGCCGGATGGCGCGCCTGCTCGTTGCTCATGACCGACACCTTGGCCGAGGTGTCATGAACCAGAGATGAGAAGCGAATGAGGACGACGCCGTCACGCTCACCCGGATCCGGAACGGCCGGCGCGGCTAGAGTTCGCAGCGGTGTGCCGGGAAGGCTGGTCGGCGAACTCGTTGTCGACCCTCCACCAAGGAGAGCCATGGGGGCACCTCCCGGTCGCACCGGCCGGTCCTTGCTCGGCCGGGGCAGCTGGCTCGAGGTCCGCCGGATCGGCGACATCCTCAGGCTGGAGACGTTCGGCGGCGTGCTGCTGGTCGCCGCGGCGGCTGCCGCGCTGGTGTGGGCGAACTCGCCGTGGCGTGACGTCTACAGGGCGCTCGGCGCGCTGCGGGTCGGCCCGTCGGCGTTGGATCTGGACCTGACGCTGGCGCAATGGGCGGCAGACGGGCTGCTCGCGATCTTCTTCTTCGTCGCGGGACTCGAGCTGAAGCGGGAGTTCGTCGCGGGAGACCTGCGCGATCCGCGACGCGCGGCCCTGCCGGTGGCCGCCGCCGTCGGCGGGATGGTGGTGCCCGCGCTGATCTACGTGGTGTTCAACGCCGGCGTCGGCGACGGCGCGCTCGCCGGCTGGGCCATTCCGACCGCCACAGACATAGCTTTCGCGCTGGCGGTCCTCGCGGTGATCAGCACCCACCTGCCTGACGCGTTGCGGACCTTCCTGCTCACTCTCGCCGTGGTCGACGACCTGCTGGCGATCCTGATCATCGCCGTGTTCTACACGAGCTCGTTGGCGTTGGTCCCGCTGGTGCTGGCGCTCGTTCCGCTGGGGCTGTTCGCAGTGCTGGTGCAGCGCCGCGTGCGGTCGTGGTGGCTGCTGCTGCCGCTCGCGCTCGCCACGTGGGTGCTGGTGCACGAGTCGGGGGTGCACGCCACGGTCGCGGGGGTGCTGCTCGGGTTCGCCGTGCCGGTCGCCCGGCGCGCCGCAGGGCCGGGGCCGGGGTTGGCCGAGCACTTCGAGCACCGGTTCCGGCCCCTGTCTGCCGGAGTCGCGGTCCCGGTGTTCGCGTTCTTCGCCGCCGGTGTGTCCGTGGTGGGCACCGGCGGGCTCGGGGCGAGCCTCAGGGACTCGGTCACCCTGGGCGTCCTCGTCGGGCTGGTGGTCGGCAAGACCGCGGGCGTGCTCGGCTCCACCTGGCTGGTGCAGCGGTTCACCCACGCCCAGCTCGCGGAAGGGCTGAGCTGGTGGGACGTGCTCGGGCTGGCACTGCTGGCCGGGGTGGGGTTCACGGTGTCGCTGCTGATCGGGGAGCTCGCGTTCGGCGCAGACAGCGCGCGCAACCAGCACGTCAAGATCGGGGTTCTCACGGGTTCGCTCATCTCGGCGCTCCTCGCCACTGTCGTGCTGCGCCTGCGCAATCGCCGCTACCGACTGTTGCGCGCGGAGGAGGAGCGCGATACCGACGCCGACGGCGTGCCCGATGTCTACGAGACCGACGAGGGGCAGGACTGATGTCCGGCCCCGCGACGGCAGGTGCTGGTGGTACCTGCCGGCAACGAAGTTGCGGCATTTATCAATTTCGCGCATCCTCGGCCCGCCGAATAGTCACCGCCGTCCGGACCGTCCCGCACGTGCCCTTTTGTCGCCCCACATTGCTCATGTGCGAGGACTAATGTCCGAAGCGGGGAATGAGGCGGAGGAGCGACGTGGCCGAATGGGACGGGCGGGGGCTGCCGCCGGTAGCTGCCGAGCGGGCGCGGCGAGCGGCGGCCGGCGGAGCGTGGACGTCGCTGCTCTCGGCGCCGGCAGCGGCCGGGTTGCGGGTGGCCGGGTTCGAGCCCGTCGGCGAGGTGATGGGATCGATGGTCCAGCAGATCGGCTGGAGCGGATACCGCGGCTGTGGCGGCTACGGCGGGTGGGCTGCCCCGACGATCACCTCATCCGATCCCACGCGGTTCGCGGGCTTCCGGCCCTACGTCGATGCGCTCGACCGCGGTTACGGCACGGCGATGAGCCGGATGGCGCAGGAGGCCGCGACGATCGGTGCCGACGGAGTCGTCGGGGTCGCACTCACGATGTCCCACCTCGACACCGGCACTCGGGAGTTCACCGCGCTGGGCACGGCGGTACGGGGGCCTGGCGGCACGCGGCCGCATCGCATCTTCAGCACCCACCTGCCGGGGCAGGACGTCGCGAAACTCGTGGCGGGTGGATGGATGCCGACGGACCTCGTCTACGGCATATCGGTGGCCATCCGGCACGACGACTGGCAGACCCGCCAGCAGGCGTCATGGGGTGCGGGAAACATCGAGGTGTCCGGCTACACGGAGCTGATCATCCACACCCGCGCCGATGCCCGGCGCCGCTTCGGCAGGCACGTGCACGAGTCGGGTGCCGACGGCGCGATCGTGTCGTCGATGGACCTGCGGGTCTGGGAGATCGAGCCGGGGGAGAACCACCGCGACCACGTCGCCGAGGCCACGGTCTTCGGCACTGCACTGCTGCATTTCCACACCGACACCGCCGCGCCGACGCGGACCTTGACCTTCCTGCCGCTCCGTTGACCACCCTGGAGATCCCGTGACCGCCGACCCGACCCAGATGGGCGTCCCCGAGGACGCCATGCGCCGCCTCGCCGAGATGCGGCCCGGCCAGGCGACCAGCCTGTTCACCTCCGACCTGTCGGTCAACGAGTTCCTGCTCGTCCGGGAGGCCGGGTTCCGGCCGGTGGGGTTGGTGCTCGGATCGAGCATCTACCACGTCGGCTTCCAGATGGGGCGGTGGAGCCGTAACCAGGAGCTCACCACGCTGTCGCAGGCGATGTACCACGCCCGGGAGCTCGCGATGACCCGTATGGAGGCCGAGGCCGACCAGTTGGGAGCGGACGGGATCGTCGGGGTCCGGCTGCAGATCGAGTTCAAGGAGTTCGGTGCCGACCTGGCCGAGTTCATCGCCGTCGGCACCGCGGTGACGGCCGACGAGCCACGTACCCCTGAGGGGATGTCGTGGCGCAACAACCGCAATCAACCCTTCACCTCGGACCTGTCCGGACAGGACTTCTGGACGCTCGTGCAGGCCGGGTACGCCCCCCTGGGCATGGTGATGGGCTCGTGCGTCTACCACATCGCCCACCAGCGGTTCTGGCAGGCGATGGGCAACGTCGGGCAGAACGTGGAGCTACCGCAGTTCACCGAGGCGCTCTACGACGCCCGGGAGCTGGCGATGAGCCGGATGCAGGCGGAGGCCGAGCAGCTCCACGCCGAGGGGATCGTCGGCGTACAGCTGCTCTCGCACGGGCACCGGTGGGGCGGGCACACCACGGAGTTCTTCGCGATCGGCACCGCCGTGCGCCCGCTGCGTCCTGACCACCGCATCCCGACCCCGCAGCTGGTACTGCCGCTGACGGACCGGTGAGCGCCCGATGACGATGGAACCGAGCGGCCTCGGGCCGATGGGCGACGTGCAGCTGCTTGCCGCCACGCTCCGCTCCGACCGAACCGACGTCGCCTCCTATGCGAGGGTGCTCTCCGGAGCGCTCGCCGACGCGCTCCCGCCCGGGATGGTCGAGGTGGAGTTCCGGCGCGGGCTGGCCGACCGGGTGGCCGGGCGGAGCGGTCGCGCGGTCGCGGTGCTGGTGCACGGCGAGGACCGGCAGCTGGCGCTGCGCGAGGGCCCACACGGCACTGTGGAGCCCGAGGTACGCCAGGTCGTGCGGGACGTCGTGATCAGCCGCCGCACGGTCGGCATCGAGCAGTGGTTGCAGGCCCTCGCCGAGGACCTCACCCGGGTCGCGGCCCGTCACGCAGCCGCCCGTGTGGCGCTGGAGCGGCTGCTCGCGGGTGGGGTCTGACCCTCTGCTACAGCGACGCAGGCTCCGTGGCTGCCTCCGCCTCCTCGATCACCAGCGCCTCGGCCACCCGGGACGCTGGGAGAGAGAGCCGAACCCCGAGGTAGAAGATCGCCAGGGCGAACACCGCCACCACGCCGAGGTCCACCCAGGGCGGAATCACCCCGATGCCGTCGTACTGTCCGAGGTACGAGATCAGCCCGAGTCCGACGAACCACGGCAGGAGCCAGAGCAAGGCCCGGGCGTCGAGCGGCTCGTCCTTCGACTTCTTGCCGAGCAGGTGGGAGATCGCGAACACCACCAAGCCGACGGCGATGAGGATCAGCAACTTCTCCACTGTGGGCCACGAGGTCCAGTAGATGATCTCGCTGGCGGCGATGAACGCTAGTGGTGCGATGACGGACGCGCCCTTGAGCCGGTAGGGCCGATGGCGGTCCGGGTCGGAACGACGCAGCGCTATGAGCGTCACCGGCGCGAAGCCGTACATCATCACCGTGGCCGAGGTGACCAGACCGACGAAACTCTGCCAGCTCGGGAACGGGAGGAAGCAGATGATCCCGACCACGAACGCCAGCAGTAGCGACACCCACGGCACGCCTGCTCGGTTGAGCTTTGCCGTTGCGCGAGGCACGTGCCCGGCGTGGCCGAGTGCATAGGACAGCCGGGCTGTGGTGCCGAGGTAGACCAGGCCCGTTCCGGCCGGCGAAATGACCGCATCGATGTAGAGGATGACGGCGAGCCAGCCCAGCCCGAGGGTGGTGGCCAGGGTGGCGTAGGGGCCGAAGTCGCCCTTGCCGACCGGAGCCGACCACCCGTGCAGGAGGTTCGCCGGGTCGAGCGCACCGATGAACGCGAACTCGAGACCGATGTAGATGACCGTGCCGATGAGCACCGCGCCGATCACGGCGCGCGGGAGGTCGCGCTGAGGGTTGCGGGACTCGCCCCCAAGCTGTACTGCCTGCTCGAAGCCCTGCAGTGCGAACACCACGCCGAGCGGCAGTGCGGCGAACACGCCGTGCGCGCCGAAGGGCGCGAAGCCGCCCCCGGCGGTGAAGTTGCTGGCGTGGAACGACACCACCATCAGCACGATGATGGTCAGGACGGGCACGGCCGTCTTCCACAGAACCGTGATCCGGTTGGACTCGGCGAGCCACCGGACGCCCATGATGTTCACGACGGTGAACAGGGCGATCAGTGCGACGGCGATCCAGAGCCCGCGTCCGGTGAGTGCGCCGTCGGCGTTGACCAGCCCTGGCCACGCGTGGTTGAGATAGCTCAGCGCCGCCTCCACCTCGATCGGCGCGAGCGTCACCGCCTGCAGCCAGCCCACCCACCCGGCGGCGAACCCGGCCAATGCGCCGAACGCGAGCCGCGGGTAGCGGGCGGTGCCGCCGGCGAAGGGATAGGCGGCTGCCAGTTCCGCGTGCACGAGGGCGAGGAGCACCATCACCACACCCGCCAGTAGCCACGACAGCACTGATGCACCGCCGGCAGCACTGGCCGCGGTGAGAGCGCCCAACAGCCAGCCGGAGCCGATGATGGAGCCGAGGGAGATGAACATCAACGGCATCGGGCCGACGACGCGGCGCAGGCCGGGCGTGGGCGCGCCCACTTGTCCGGTGGAAGTGTCGGTCATGATGGGGAGCCCCTCATTGGACGGCCTAATGCGTAAAGTCCATGTTTACTTGTCGAGTTCGGAGTCTTGATCATACGTGCATGTACCGTGCGCGGAAAAGACGTGCGGATCAATCATTGTTTCGGCGATGTGTCCGCAATATCGGCAACCCGCGGCTCAGCGCAGCCAGAACCACACCAGACAGCCCAGGCCGGCGACGATGCAGTAGACCCCGAACGGGCGGAGCGAGCGGGTCTCGAAGTAGCGCGTCAGGAAGCGCACCGACACATATGCGCCAATTCCGGACAACAGGCTGCCCACCAGGATCTGTGGGCGGATCCCGTCGCCGAGCGGTCCGGCGAGATCGCCCAGCTTGAGCAGGCCTGCGGCGAGGATGACCGGGGTGGCGAGAAGAAAGGAGAAGCGTGCTGCGTCGGCGTGGGAGAGGCCCTTGACCAGGCCCGCGACCATGGCCGAGCCGGATCGGCTGATGCCGGGAGCCAGCGCGGCGATCTGGGCCGCGCCGATGAGCACGGCGCGGCTCATCGGAAGCTGTGCGAGTCGCTGGTCGGACATCTCCTCGGCGGTCGGCGGTGCGGTCGCACGATGAGTGGCTGCGCCGTGGGCGGCCACCGCCCCGACCGGAGCCAACGGGACGGTGGCCGGATCGGGGTCACGTCGCTCCGACCGCTGTCGCAGCCGTTCTCCGACGAGCAGGAGCACCCCGTTGAGGACGAGGAACGCCGCCGTGGGTACAGGTTTGCTCAGGTAGACGCGGAACACATGCTCCAGGGCGAGGCCGGCGAGCCCCACTGGAATGGTCGACACCACGAGCAGCCAGCCCAGGCGCTGGTCGGGTTCGGTCACCTCCCGGCGGACGATGCTCGTGACGAGGCCCCGCACGATACGGACCCAGTCGCGCCAGAAGTACACGAGCAGGGCAATGGCGGTGGCCACGTGCAACCCGACGACGAACGCCAGGTACGGCGATTCCGGCGAGCTGACGTCGAGATCCCGGGCCCAGCTCCCGCCGATGACTGCGGGAATCAGCACGCTGTGCCCGAGACTGGATACGGGAAAGAGTTCCGCGACCCCCTGCAGGCCACCGATCACGATCGCTTCCAGCCAGCTCAGGGTGCTCACCGCAGTGTCTCCTCCTCGCGAATGGGTCGCTCGCTCCGCACCCTAAACGACCGGAAACCCGAGGGTGCCGACGCGGGGAGGCGGCACGGCTTTTGCACGAAAAGGTCTGATTTCCGCAGTTCGGCGAGAATGTCAGGAATCAGCACAACCGCTTGGTAGCCGGTCGCGGACACCACAGACAGGAAGCAGAATCGGCCAACTCGTGAACCTGCCGGCGCGGGGCCCGCCATTGCGTAAGCGCTGACCATGGCGTTCGTCGCACTCGACACTGCGCCCGGCTCGGCAAAGCCGGGCCACATGGGCGCAGCCTGATCGCGGGTCGCTGCCTTTGTGATGGTGCCGGCCTGCGGTCCTCAGCCGAGCCTGCGTAGCTGCGGCCAGAGCTGCGCCCACGGCACCAGCTGATCGCGCGCCACCCACACGGGCGTGGCCTGCTCGTCGTTCTCCAGCCCGACTCCGTTGTCGACGCGCCCGGCGAGCTCCACCCGGCCGAACCAGCTGCGCAGCTCCTCCTGCCGGAACCCGACGGCGATCACGGCCGTCGTGTCGGCGGGGGGCGGGCCCCAGCCCCAGTAGGCGTTGTGGCCGCTGTAGGCGGGGCGGAGCGCTGGCAGGTAGTGGACCCGTTCTGATGTGGGGACGGTGGTGCCCGCCGCGGCGACGGTCGCCGTGAACTGCGGCCAGCCGACGGTCTCGCCTGCGTCGTAGTTGATGTCGACGATCGGCGTCGCGGCGAGCCGGTCGGTGGGCACCAGCGGCAGCATCAGGACACTTGACACGGCCAGGCTCAGTACGAGCGCCGCTCCCACAGTGACGGACCGCCACGCCCGGGAGCGGACCCACGCCAGCACCGGTGTGGTTCCGGCGGCGAGCAGCACGGGGTAGAGACCTGCGAGGTAGTAGGGCTTGCCACCGGTGGCGGTGAACACCACTGCGAGCACCACATATGCCACGGCGAAGGCGCGCCACACGCAGAGCTCCGGATCGCGGGCGAGTCGCCACCAGCCCAGCGCCCAGACGGGAACGAGCAGCGGGCTCACCAGGATCAGCTGGAACGGCAGGAACACGTACCAGGGCTCGCTGGTGCCCGAGCTGCCCGCAGGGATGGCGCCGGAGAGCTCCAGTTGCGGGAACCCGTTCGCGACCTGCCATACGAGGTTGGGCGCCGAGCCAACCCCACGCTGCCGGCTGCCGCGAGGGCAGGGTGCCTCCGACACCAGCGCCGGCCTGCTCGCCCGCGACGTTGATCACCCGTGGACGGCACCGCCGCAACCGGGCTCGGCGATCGTCATTTCTGGCCGCTCCCGGCCGCCTCATCAGGTTCGGGGCGACCAGCGAGCCGCCGTTGTTCCACGTGGAACAGGCCGCGCGCGGCCGCGTGCGACGATCATCGGCATGACCATATTGAGGGTGCTCACTGTGGGCGGCGAGGAGTTTTCCGTTCGCCGGGCCCGGCGTGCGGATGTGCCGGACATGGTGGGCCTGCTCGCGGACGACCCGCTCGGACGGGACAGGGAGGGCGCCGAGCAGAGCGCCTACGACGCCGCGTTCAGTGAGATCGACGCGTCCGAGGAGCAGCTGCTGGCCTGCCTCACGGCGAGCTCTGGCGCCGTTGTCGGAACCCTGCAGCTCACCTTCATCCGCGGGTTGTCCCGCGGCGGGGCACTACGTGGCCAGCTCGAGGCGGTGCGGGTGCACCGCTCGTGCCGGGACCGCGGGCTGGGCGGGCTGTTCATCCAGTGGGCGATCGACGAATGCCGGGCCCGGGGCTGTGAGCTGGTACAGCTCACGTCGGACCGCTCCCGCATCGACGCGCACCGGTTCTACGAACGCCTGGGATTCGTCGGCTCCCACCGCGGGCTCAAACTCGGACTGGCCCTGTCCTGATAGTCGGTCGATGACGCCAGGGGGAGCAGGTCAGGCCGGGAGAAGAGAACGGCCCGTACCGCGCAACCCGAAGGTCGTGCGGCTCGGGCCGTCCGTGGCGTACGCGTCAGCCGAAGATGTTGCCGGCAAACGATGCGGCGTCGAACTGGGTGCTGCCCGAGGCAGCATCCGTGACGGTGCTCAGCGCATCGACGCTCGGGGCCGCCGGCAGCTGGGTCAGATCGGTGGGGAGGGCCGGGAGGGACGGCAGACCGGGGAGGCTGCTGGCGTCGGGGGCTGCCGGAAGTTGCACCGCCGACAGCGCGGACAGGTCGGGCAGCGCCGGGGTGTCGAGTCCCGCTGCGGAGAACGTCGGAGCCTCGAAGCTGAAGGCATCCGGCAGGGCCGCCAGGTCGCTGGTCGGCGCTGCGGGGACGCTGCCGAGGACGTCCGGAAGGGCAGCGGCGTCCGGCAGTGCCGGCACCGCGCCGAGAGCGTCGAGCCCGGGCAGGGCCGGGAGCTCGGGGGTGGCGGCAAAGGCCTGACCGGCAAAGCCGACCCCGAGGGCGGCAATTCCGGCCGCGGCGGCGGTGGTGCGCAGGCTGCGCCGGGCGAAGCTGCTCATGTTGGGTGGTTCCCTTCGTGTGACGTCGGTAGCGACGATGATCAACGGGGACAACGAAGGGTGAGCGGAGTGGGTGTGCGGTCCACTCATATGTGACTACGGTTCACTCGTTCCGGTGGTAAAAAACTCCGAGACGTGGACATCTTCACGAGAACGGGTGATGATCCGCTGCTTGACCGTGTGGGCCCGCTGAACGATCACGTCGCCAGCCCGGGCATCATCACCGGAATGGCGCTACTCGCACGAGTCGGGGCCGGGCTCGGCGTCGGGCTCGGCGCAGGTGCGGCCGGGATGGGTTGGTTCTACTCCTCGCTGCTGCTCGACACGTCGGAACGCCCGCTGTACCCGGAGCGCGTGCTCGCCGTCGACAACGGGACCGTCACGCTGGCGGCGTCCCGGCTGACTGCCCAGCCGGGGACGTGGGGACTGCGCTGGCCGGGCCCCGATGCCCGGGTTGACGGCGCGGCGGGCGCCGCCCTAGCAGTGCTCGGTCCCGTCGTCGAGATCCGGCGAGGCGAGGTCGTCCGTGCGATGCTCGCCGGCCCGGTCCCGGCGCCCGGCACCGCCGCGGTGCTCGACGCCGGCCCCTACGACCCCGACCCCCTGGCACGGGGCCTGCTCTTCGAGGACGTCGAGGTTCCCGCGCCACTCGGCCCGTGCCCCGCGTGGCTCGTCCCGGCCGCCGGTGACACCTGGGTGGTGATGGTCCACGGCCGCGGCGGTTCGCGGCGGGAGGCGCTGCGCGTCCTGCCCGCCCTGCACGAGCGCGGACACCCTTCGCTGGTCGTGACCTACCGCAACGACGAGGGCGCTCCGGCCAGCCCGGACGGCTATTACCACCTGGGTGACACGGAGTGGGCAGACCTCGAGGCTGCAGTTCGGTTCGCCCGCGGCCGCGGTGCCCGGCGCATCGTCCTGTTCGGATGGTCCATGGGGGCGGCAATCATCGCAGCATTGCTGGACCGCTCGCCCGAGGCGTCCGCGGTGTCAGCGATCGTATGGGACGCGCCGCTGGTGGACTGGCGCGCGACGCTGCGGCAGCAGGCCCGCAACCGCAGGCTGCCGCCGGTGCTGACCCAGCTTGCGACGGTCGTGACCAGCAGGCGGATCGGCATCGACTTCGACCGCTTCGACCTGCTCCGCCGACCACCCGCCCGCCGCCCGCCGACGCTTGTCGTGCACAGCACCGGCGACACGGTCGTTCCGGTGGCACCAAGCCGTGCCCTCGTGACCGCGGCGCCGTCCATCGACTGGCCGATGCGATATCTCGAGGTGCCCGATGTCGAACACACCGGGTCCTGGAACGCCGACCCGGCCGCGTACGAGCGTGCCGTAACGTCGTTCCTGGCCGAAGTGCTGCCATCCTGACGTGCTGCGCTGACGCGGGAGAAGTGGGCTGGCACCATGTAGTCGTGACGGAACCAGGTAACTCGAAGAACACCGCGACGTTGCGGACGAACCAGGGCGACATCCGGATCACCCTGTTCCCTGACCACGCTCCGAAGACGGTGGACAACTTCGTCGGGCTCGCGACGGGCCAGAAGAGCTATTCGCAGCCCAACGCCAGCGGGGGCGACTCCGGCCCGTTCTACGACGGCTCGGTGTTCCACCGGGTCATCACCGGGTTCATGATCCAGGGCGGTGATCCCACGGGCACCGGTCGAGGCGGCCCCGGCTACCAGTTCGGCGACGAGTTCCACCCGGACCTGCGCTTCGACCGGCCCTACCTTCTGTCCATGGCGAACGCCGGTACCGGCACCATCGGCTCGCAGTTATTCATCACGGTCGCCCCCACACCCTGGCTTAACGCCATGCACA
>JAODNO010000074.1 GCA_025465235.1 Pseudonocardia sp. | reverse complement strand
ACGAGCAGGCGTTCGCCGACCCCGACCGGCTGGACGTCCACCGGGACGCGCGCAGGCACGTGGCCTTCGGTTTCGGCGTGCATCAGTGCCTCGGTCAACCGCTGGCGAGGGTGGAGCTGCAGGTCGTATACAGCACGCTCTACCGGCGCATCCCCAACCTGCGGCTGGCCGTGAATGTGGACCAGGTGCCGTTCAAGCACGACGCGCTGGTCTACGGCGTGTACGAGCTGCCCGTGACCTGGTGATCGGTCAACAATCGGAACGGGGAGAACATCATGCGAGTGATCATCGACCAGGACAAGTGCGTCGCCTCGGGCCAGTGCGTGCTGGCCGCGGCGGGCGTGTTCGACCAGCGCGACGAAGACGGCATCGTGGTGCTGCTCAACGACAATCCGCCGGCGGAGCTGCACGAGGACGTCCGCCAGGCCGCCGCGGTCTGCCCGGCACTGGCCATCACGGTGGAAGAGTCGTGACGGGGCCGAACCGGATTGTCGTCGTCGGAGCCGGCGCCGCCGGACTCACCGCGGCCGAAGCCCTGCGCAACCGGGGCTACGACGGCACGTTGACCCTGATCGGGGACGAGCAGCACCTTCCCTACGACCGGCCGCCGCTGTCCAAACAGATCCTCGCCGGAACCTGGGAACCGGACCGGATAGCGTTGCGGGGCAACGACCCGCTGGCCAAGCTTGACGCGGACCTGCTGCTCGGCCGTTCCGCCGTCGGCCTGGACATGGCGACCCGGCAGGTCCTGCTGGGCGGCGGCGACCGGATCGACTTCGACGGCCTGGTCATCGCCACCGGTGTGACCCCGCGCAGCCTGCCCGGCGCCGATATCGCCGGAATACACCTGCTGCGGACCCTCGACGACGCGCTCTCCCTGCGCGCTCACCTGCTGGACGGGCCGGCCGTAGTGGTGGTCGGCGCCGGTTTCCTCGGGGCCGAAGTGGCCGCCGTCGCCCGCGGAATGAGCTTGGACGTGACCTTGATCGATCCGCAGCCGGTGCCCATGTACCGCCAGTTCGGTCACCGCATCGGCGAACTGGTCGGCCGGCTGCACACCGATCACGGCGTGTCGCTGCGCTGCGGCACCGGCGTACGCCGGTTCCTCGGCGCGGCCGGGCGGGTCATCGGGGTCGAACTGACCGACGGTTCGTCGATGGACGCCGACCTCGTCGTGGTCGCCGTCGGCGCCGCCCCCGCCATCGACTGGCTGGCCGGCTCCGGCCTACCGCTCGGCAACGGGGTCGAATGCGACACGCATTGCCAAGTGGCCCCGGGGATCTACGCGGCCGGGGACATCGCGTCCTGGCACAACAACCATTTCGACACCAGGATGCGACTGGAGCATCGGATGAACGCCACGGAGCAAGCCATGGCCGCTGCCGGCAACCTGCTCGGCGCCGACCGACCGTTCGCCCCGGTCCCGTACTTCTGGACCGACCAGTACGACGCCCGAATCCAGGCGTACGGCATCTTCCCCGCGGACGCGGAGATCACGGTGCTGCACGGGCAACCGACCAGCCGCAAGTTCGTCGCCGGCTACGGCCACCACGGCACGATGGTCGGGGTACTCGGCTGGAACAGCCCCCGCGAGCTACGCACACTGCGCCAGCTCGTCGTCGACCGCACACCGTGGCCGCCGCAGGCGTCGGTGTCCGCAACAGCCATAGCCAGCTGAGAACGCGGGACTGGACGCTGCACGGCCGCAGAGCCCTCGCCCGTTCTCCGAGGTGATCGGGCACGGACCTCAGTGTCCGCGGAAAGCCTCCGCGAGCCACCAGGCGCCCCCGTCGGAGGCGATCTCGGCGTCGATCAGCAGCGGGGCGGTGCGGGGGCCGGCCACCCACTCGGCCACGGCCTTCAGGTCGTCCGGCGCACGGACGGTGACGGCGTCGAAGCCGAACCCGCGGCCGATTGCGGCGATGTCGGTGTCCGGGAACACCACGGTGGCATGGTCCTGGCCCGCGAAATGGTGCACCTCGGCGCCGTAGCCGCGGTCGTCGTAGACCACCACGACCATCGGCAGCCCGAGCCGCGCCACGGTCTCCAGCTCCGCGGCCGCCATCAGCGCACCGCCGTCGCCCAGCGCTGCGACGGCGAGCCGGTCGGGGCGGGCGAGCGCGGCCCCGATCGCCGTGGACAGCCCCAACCCGATCGACTGGAACCCCTGCGTGAAACAGAACCCGTGCTCGTCGGGCACCCGGAGATAGGCACTCGGATAGCCCATGAAGTTGCCGGAGTCGACGGCCACCGTCCGCTCCGTGGGCAGCAGCTCGTCCAGCGCGATCGACAGCGTTCTGGGGTCGATCCCGTCCGACCCGGTGAGATCGTCGTAGGCGACGGTGTGCCAGCGACCGCGTTCGACGATCGCCGCCCCCACCTCGGCGGTGCGGTAGCCGCGGCGGTGCTCTGCGAGCACGGCCAGCACGTCGACCGCCGTCGCGGCGACCTCACCCAGCACACCGAGGTCCACCGGGCGGTTCGCACCTATCGCGTCCGCGTCCAGGTCCACCTGCGCCACCCGGGCCCCGGGCCCGATCAGGGTGCCGTGGCGCATGGTCCACATGTTCAGCGTGCAGCCCCAGCCGACCACGAGGTCGGCCCCCGTGATCAGCTCGGCGGCCAGCGGCGAGGCGAACCCGCCCGAGATGCCCAGCGACCACGGGTCGTCGTGGAACAGCCCGTTTGCGACGGCCGACGTGGCCAGCAGTGCTCCGGACGCCTCGGCCAGCGCCCGCAGCTCCTCCCGCGCTCCGCGCGCGCCCCGCCCGGCCACGAACACCGGGCGCTGCGCCGCCGCCAGCAGCGCGGCGAGCTCCGCCACCGCCGTCGCGGCCGGCCGCACCGGGGCCAGCGCGGGCACCATCGGCACCTGCCGGCCCTCGGGCACTTCCGCCGCCTGCACGTCGAGCGGCAGGTTGAGCACCACGGTGCGCCGCTGCTCGACGGCCGTGCGATAGGCCCGGACGGTGTCGGCAAGCGCCGACGCGGGCGAGTGCACGCGTTCCGCCACCGCGCCGACCGCCTCGACCAGAGCGTCCTGGTCGATGCGGAAGTTCGAGCGAACGGCGGCGGCACCGGTGTCGGCCGCCAGCACGAGCATCGGCGTACGGCTCTTCGCCGCCTCTGTGATCCCGGTCATCGCGTTGGTGAGCCCGCAGCCCTGATGAACCGACAGCACGCCGACCCGCCCGCTCGTCCGGGCGTAGGCGTCGGCCATCGTCGCGGCTCCGCCTTCGTGCCGCGCCGCGACGAACGGGACGTGGCCCGCGCGCAGTGCGTTGGTCACGTGGAAGTTGCCGCTGCCCACCACCCCGAACGCGTGCCCGACTCCCAGCTCGGCGAGCGCGCGGCCGACCTCCTCCGCGACGATCACCGGCCTGCCCCACAGGTGATCTCGTGCATCACGACTCCACCAACGCCAGTACCCGCGCCGGACTGCCCGATCCGCCCACGATCGGCAACGGCCCGGCGATCACCACCGCGCCGGTGGCGGGGAGACGGGCCAGGTTCTGCAGCTGGGTCAGCCCGTACTTGCCCGCCCCGAGCAAGGAGGAATGGCACGGGAACGGTGGGTCGAACGAGTGCGCCCCGCCCGCGTCCGTACCCACCGTCTCGACGCCGAGACCGAGCACCGGCGCCTCCTCGGCGAGCCACTTCGCACACTCCGGGGAGATGCCGGGCGTGTGGGGACCCGTGTCGTCGGCGTTCAGGAATGCTGCGGCGTCCTCGCTGCGGGCGTCCCAGCCCGTCCGGTAGAGCAGCCAACCGC
Organism: Pseudonocardia sp.; assembly: GCA_025465235.1. Classification (GTDB taxonomy): domain Bacteria; phylum Actinomycetota; class Actinomycetes; order Mycobacteriales; family Pseudonocardiaceae; genus Pseudonocardia. Next base: position 3,076 of record JAODNO010000074.1, on the reverse strand, counting down.
CATCCGGGAGCGCACCGTGCTCGGCTTCCCAGGCACGGACGTGCTCGACCTCGAGCAGGAAGTCGGGGTCTTTCGCGCTCTCTGCGGAGAAGTCCAGCACCGCTGCCGGGGCCAGCAGCCGTGCGGGCGGCACCTGCGCGATGTCCTCGCGGTCCTTCCCGGTCACCCAGTGCACCGGCGCATCGAAGTGCGTGCCGGAGTGCTCGGAGGTCTGGATGTCGTTCCAGTACCAGGCGGGGCCGCGCTCGTCGTAGCGGCTGATCTCGGTGAGCCCGAACGGCGACGCGTTGGCGAACGGTGGCGGCAGCTGCAGGATCGGGGTGCCGCTGTGCAGCGGAGCGGTGAGGTCGACGACCTCCACGGTGCGGGCGCGCAACGCGTCGAGCAGGTCCTGCAGCACCGGCATGGCGGGCTCCTCGGGGTTCGGCGGGGTTCGGCGGGGACCCTGCAATCCTGGCCCATCGGTTCGGCTCCGCCCAGCGCGTGCAGCGGACGACCCGCCCAGGTCGGGCGGCGCTGCTCACTGTGGGAGCAGGCGCTCCACCGCGTCCCGGCTGGCGCGCCACGCGTCGCTCGACAGGTCGATCATCGCCATGTGGTCGACGCCAGGCAGCGTGATGAGCTCCGCCGCGGTTCCCGCCGCCTCCACGAAGCGTTCGCTCTGCCGGATCGGAACATGGGTGTCCGACGTGCCGTGCACGCACACCACAGGCACGCCGATCGGGAGGCGGGCGACCGGGGAGGCGAGCGCGTACCGGTCCGGAACGGCGGACGGCGTCCCACCGAGCAGGCGCTCCACGGCGCCGTTGCCGACCCCGCGTTCCGCGGCGTCGACGAGGTCCAGCACGCCGGCCTGGCTGACGGCTCCGCGCAGCAGCACGGCAGGGGCGGCGCCGGGCGCGCCGTCCGGAAGCCCGGGACGGGCGGCGAGCCAGGTGGCCAGGTGACCACCGGCGGAGTGCCCGACGGCGACGACCTCGTCCAGCGGGAGCCGGCCGCCTGCGGCGTCCTGCACCGGACCGGCGAGCAGGTCCAGCGCGGCGGCGACGTCGTCGAACGTGGCCGTCCAGCCGTCGGCGTCCCCGATGGTGGAGGGTGTGCGGGCAGCACCGTCCGGAGGCACCCGCCGGTACTCGACGTTCCACGCCGCGAGCCCGGCGCGTGCGAGGTCGGCGGCCAGCGGCCGGCCCAGCTCCAGCCCGTACGCCTGCCGCCAGAACCCGCCGTGCACGACGACGGCCACCCCGCGCACGGGCGTTTCGTCCGCCGGCAGGGTCAGCTCGCCGAACTGACTCGGGTGGGTGCCGTAGCTGATCCGCCATGGCCCGCGGCCCGAGGCGCGAGAAGCAGTCACCTGCCGCATCCTGACACGATGCCGGTGGGCCAAGCGGCGCCAGGTCGCCACGCCGCGGTGGACGTGGGGGGACACCCACCGCGGCGTGGCTCCGCCGGCTGAGGGGGACTCCCCGGCGGCCCCGTGGGTGCGAACACCCGCGGCCTGGCCGGTCATCCGCAGCGACCGGAGCGTCAGACGATAGCCCGGCCCACCGCGGACGGGCTGCCACCTCACCCGGATGACGAGGGAGTCCGGCCGCTCGGGCGACAACCCCGCTCCGGCCGGTACCCCAGATGGGCCGTGCGGGCCGCCAGTACCGAGCCCGGCGCTGGTGGCGTCAGTGCCAGCGACCGGTCAGCACGCCCAGCGCCCCGAGTGCGACGGCGCCCGCGGTGGAGGCGCGCAGCACCTCGTGGCCGAGCCGCACCGGCCGCGCTCCCGCGGCTGTGAGCACCTCGACCTCGGCGTCGCTGACGCCGCCTTCCGGACCGACGACGAGCAGGAGGTCCCCGGCGGTCGGCAGCTCGCCCGCGAGTTCCGCCAGTCGTGTCGTGGCCCCCTCGTGCAGCACCAGTGCACCCGCGGCGCCGGCCACCCGCCGTGCCAGTGCCTCCGTCGTCACCGGCTCCTCGACGACCGGCAGCCACGGACGACGGGCCTGCTTGGTCGCCTCGCGGACCGTGCTGCGCCAGCGGGCCAGCGCCTTGTCCCCGCGCGGCCCGTCGTCCCACCGCACCACACACCGCGACGCACGCCACGGCAGGATCCCGTCCACCCCGGCCTCGGTGGCCATCTCGACGGCGAGCTCGCCGCGGTCGCCCTTCACCAGCGCCTGGGCGAGCAGCACGCGCGGGGCGGGCGGAGCGAGGACGGTGCGGTCACCGATCGTCAGCTCGACGGTGTCGCGGCCGGCCACGTCGACCTCGGCGTGCGCAAGCCCACCTCGGCCGTCGGCCAGCAGCACGGCCTCCCCGGCGCGCAGCCGCTTCACGGTGGCGGCGTGGCGCCCCTCGGGACCGTCCAGCACCGCGCGGTCCCCTGCCGGCAGCGCGTCGACGAGGAACAGGGGCGCGGTGCTCACGAGTCGATCCCCTCGGGAGTGCGCGCGGCGCTCAGCGGCCGAACGAGTCGCGCAGGCGGGAGAAGATGCCGTGCCCGTTGCGGTTGCCGCCTGCAAGGTCGGGCTGCTCCTCCCCGCGAAGCTCGGCAAGCTGGCGCAGCAGCTCGGTCTGCTTGGCGTCGAGCTTGGTGGGCACCACGACGTCGACGTGCACCATGAGGTCACCGCGCCCGTCCACCCGGCCGGTGGACCGCAGCCGCGGCATCCCCTTGCCGCGCAGGGTGCGCACCGTGCCGGCCTGCGTGCCCGGCTCGACGTGCAGCTCATCAGTGCCGTCGAGGGTGGGCAACGGCAGTGTGGTGCCGAGGGCGGCCGCGGTCATCGGCAGCTGCACGGTGCAGTGCAGGTCGGCGCCGTCACGGGTGAACAGCTCGTGCGGCTCCTCCTCGACCTCCACGTACAGGTCGCCCGCCGGGCCGCCACCGGGCCCGACCTCACCCTGCCCGGCCAGCCGGACGCGCATGCCGTCGGCCACACCCGCCGGGATCCGCACCCCGACCGAACGCCGCGAGCGGACCCGCCCGTCGCCCCCGCACTGCCGGCAGGGCTCGGGGATGACCTCACCGAAACCGCGGCAGCTGGGGCACGGGCGGGACGTGACGACCTGGCCGAGGAACGAG
>JAODNO010000067.1 GCA_025465235.1 Pseudonocardia sp. | reverse complement strand
AGACGACATCCGCTGAATCAACGACCTACCTCCTTGTAGATGGCCGGCGTGGTTGGCACCGACTTGTGCGTTGCGCGTTGAATCTGGAGGCCGGCACCGTGTGCCGGCACGGGCCTGGGGATCACCTGGTGCGGGCAGCCTTGAGGCCCATGCCGTCAGCGCGGGCTTTCGCCGATGACGCACGATTCGTGACCCTGGAACGCGGAGCGAATGAGTTCGACGGAATGTGCTGTGGCCAGACGATCACTTTCTCCCGTCTCGGAACACCGGCTCCACGGCGGTCTCACCCGGCACGCAGCACCTCGAGGGCGGCTTGGAGGCCTGCCGGGTCGACGGGCACACCGGCCAGTTCGAGCCCCATCTGGACGCCCGAGAGGGTTCCGGCCAGCGTCAGGTCGTTGAAGTCACCGAGGTGGCCGATCCGGAACACGCGTCCGGCGAGCTTGCCCAAGCCGGCGCCCAGCGACATGTCGAACCGCTCCAGGATGATCCGACGGACCTTGTCCGCGTCGTGTTCCTCGCCCATCAGCACGGCGGTCAGAGAACTGGAGTACTCGCGTTCGTCGGCGCACAGGACCTCGAGGCCCCAGCCCCGCACGGCGGCCCTGGTGGCCTCGGCGTGGCGGTTGTGCCGCGCGAACACGTTGGGCAGCCCCTCCTCTTCGAGGAGGAGCAAGGCCTCCCGCAGGCCATAGAACCGGTTGGTTGGCGGGGTGTAGGGGTAGTAGCCGCGCTCGTTGGCCTCGAGGATCGGCGCCCAGTCCCAGTAGGACTTCGGCAGCCGCGCACTCGCAGTGGCCGCAAGTGCTTTCTCACTGACCGCGTTGAAGCCCAGGCCTGGGGGCAGCATCAGCCCTTTCTGCGAGCAGCTGACCGTGACGTCGACGCCCCACTCTTCGTGCCGGTAGTCGATGGACGCCAGCGAGGAGATCGTGTCGACCAGCAGTAGCGCTGGATGGTCCGCCTCGTCGATGGCCGCCCGAATTTCCGGCACCCGGCTGGTGACCCCGGTCGACGTCTCGTTGTGGACGACCATCACCGCCGCGATGCTGTGTGCCTTGTCGGCGGCCAACCGTTCGGCGACAACCCGCGGGTCGACACCCCGCCGCCAGTCTCCGGGAACGAAGTCGATGACCAACCCGAGGCGTTCCGCCATGTCTCGCCACAGAGTGGCGAAATGACCGGTTTCGAATGACAGCACACGATCCCCGGGCGAGAGGGTATTGACGAGTGCCGCCTCCCAGGCCCCGGTGCCCGAAGAGGGATAGATGACGACGGGACCACTGGTGCCGAAGGCCGGTTTGACCCGTTGCAGAAGTTCGAGTGCGAGCTCGGCGAAGTCCGGTCCGCGGTGGTCGATCGTGGGTTGCGCGATGGCCTGCAACACCCGGTCGGGGACGTTCGTCGGCCCGGGAATCTGCAGGAAATGCCGTCCACTGTGAGCGGTCACTACACTCAGATCCTATTCTGTGCCATGACATGGCACACTGTGCTGTGGGAAGGTCCAGCGATGCTAGGTACGCGCGATCAAGGAGTCAAGACAATGCGGAACGTCCTGAACACGCTCCGGGTACTGGAAGAGGTCGCATCGCGACAGCCGATCGGCGTCGGCGAGTTGGCTCGCCTGCTGGAAATGCCCAAAAGCTCGGTACAGCGGGCATTAGTGACGCTGAGCGCTGCCGGGTGGATACGTCCCAATTCGGGCGAAATCACCCGGTGGGTGATGACCACCAAAGCGCTCGCGGTCGGCGGCCATGCCAGCGGGGATCTCGGCCTGCGCGACGCGGCGGTGCCGATCATGGAGGACCTGCGCAGGCGGACCGAGGAGACCATCCACCTCACGGTTCCCGAAGACGACAAGGTCGTCCTGATCGAGCGGCTCGAAACGCCCAAACCGGTACGAATCAGCATGGCCCTGGGGCACGCGCTTCCCCTGCACGCCTCCGCCAACGGCAAGGCGGTACTGGCGAACAGCGGTTCGGAGATCGTCAGCCTGCTGCTGGTCAACGAGCTCCCGCGCTATACCGACACCACGATCACCGATCCGGACCAACTGCTCGCCGAGCTGGCAGCGATCCGAGAACGGGGGTTCGCGGTCAACCACGGCGAGTGGAGATCCGACGTCGGCTCGGTCGCCGCAGCCGTCATGGGAGGCCCCGAGAAGCCGATCGCGAGCCTCAGCGCGAACATCCCGATGAGCCGCTTGACCGAGGAAGCCGAAGCGGCCTACGGCATCGCGGTGAGTGAGGCGGCGAGCAGCCTCAGCGCCCGGCTCGGGTACGCGTCCGGGCCTGCCGCGCGAACCGGCTGCTAACCACTACCGGCCGGCGCTGCACTGGATAGGCGAACCCACCCAGGCGATCAGATGGCGCCGTGCCGCTGTCAGGTCGCAGCGATGTCGGGGTGCCCTGGGATCGCGTCGTGGGCGACCGTAGCGGCCGGGCCGGCCAGGGAGGCAAGTCGAAACCCGGGTCGTCGGCATCGCTTCCCACGGACTCGCGGAAGCCGGCAACCAGCCGGGCGGTGGCGTGCTCCCAGTCCGGATACAGCGCTTTCTCGGCCGGGTCGAGGAACACCGCGCGGAGCCGGTTCTGGCCGACCTGCAGGTTGGGCGACAGGGAGCGGGCGAGGCTGTTGGCGGCGAGGACGTCGAAGTACCGGCCCTCGACGAAGGCCGGTAGGCCCACGACGTCGAGCAGTTGCCGGATACCGGTGGGTACGGTCTCGCGCCTGGGACGGCGTCGCCGATGACGGGGTCGTGGCGCGGCCAGGCCTAGTAGGTGGTCGGTCGCCGCTCGGTCGAGGCGCAGGACCCGGGCAAGAGCCTCGAGGACCTGGATCGAGGGATTACGGTCGCGGCCCTGCTCAAGTCGGAGGTAGTAGTCGGAGCTAATACCAGCGAGCATCGCGACCTCTTCACGCCGTAATCCGGCGACGCGTCGCACCCCGTTGACGGCCAGGCCGACGCTGCCGGGCTGGACGAGCTCGCGGCGGGCCCGTAAGTAGCCACCGAGCAGATTGTCCTCGCTCACATCGATCACGGTAACCGCGTGGACCGTGGTCATCCT
>JAODNO010000063.1 GCA_025465235.1 Pseudonocardia sp. | reverse complement strand
GGACGACATCGCGGCACTGACCGTTCGTCCGGCGGAGGGCGGAAGCAGCCGATTGCGGCGAGTGGTGCTCGCCGCTGCAGGCCTTGCCGTGCTCCTCTTCGTCATCGCGATGATCGTGTTCGTGCTGCACGGCGTCGTCGGCGATGGTCCGGAGTACTGGGACGGTTCCCGTTGACCAGGGTCTCGGATTAGGGCGTTGATCGCGGCCGGGTGATATTGAAGAACGCTGGCCGGCTTCGGTGTGTGCAGGGCGGCTGCGATGCCCCCCATCGCGGGAAAGGCTCGCCAAGAGATATTGCCGAGCGCTTATCTTCGGGTGCCTGCGCCGTTACGTCCTGTTGAATGCCATGACAGCTCCAGGGGCACTGTCACCAACATCGCGGGAGGCGGGCTGTCGAGAGGTCCCAGCAGCGGTCGACCTGCTGGGCGCTCTGGAGGGGCTACCGCCGATTCCAGGCCACGGCGTCCGGGTCTGCAGATGACACGGCCGCCGCTTGCTCAACCCACCTCCCGAAAATCGACCAGTCGGATTCTCGAGTTCACCGCGCGGTAATCGCGATGAAGTCTCGCTGGTCCGGGCGCAGATAACGGTCCAGTGGGCCGGGCATGTTCGGCAAGAGCGGCGTACTGGTGAGCTGATCGGCGGAGCTGTGCGCATAGGAGAACATGTCGACCATCTGGTTGTGGATGTCGAGTTGCATTGCGGTCACCGCCCCGGCCTGGGAGAGCGCCTGGGCCAGGGTGCGCAGTGTCATTCCGGCGCCGCCGACGTAGATCAGGTTGCCCTGCGCGTCGGTGCCTACACCGGATCTCCAGGTGTACTGCAGTTGGTTGTTGGCCGTTCCCCATCGGCCGCCGGCGTTGATGTCCAGGCCTGGGACGAGCTGACCATGATCGATGATCAACTCGAGGTTCTGACGTACCGCGGCAACGTCAGCACCAGGGCCGACGTCCCGGCCCCACGCCCCGATCGTCACGCGGCCGGAGCTGTCGATGACCAGCGAGGCTGCGCCCTGGCGCAGCGGCACCGCCGTGCGTCCATCGGCGAGGAAACCGCCGTTGGCATCCTTCATCTTGAAGCCGGAGTTCATGGTCGCGACGAGTGCGGACCGGAGCTCGGGCGGGACCTGCCCTCCTTCGGGCCAGCCCAGACCAGAGGGCTCCTTCGTGCCTGCGATCAGATGCGCTGCTACCAGGCGCTGGTCGAAGCGGGCGACTCCTGCGACGACGCTGCTGTGCAGCGGGTCGGGCCTGATGAAGGTGGTGTACAGACCGGATGCGCGGCCTGCGGTGTGAGGTCCGGCCTGCCAGACACCTTCGCCAGGAAGTGCTGTGGTGCCGGGCAGAGTCGACAGGGGAGCCGGGGCTTGGGCTGTTGGGGTTCCCGAGGCCTGCGGCAGTGCCGACGGCGCCGGAGCTCCGTTGGACGGCGCGTTGAGGCGGTAGTAGATGTTCTCGGCAAGGTCGACCGCAGGAGCTCCACCGTGGTCGCGCACCCACTCGACCGTGCGCACGAGGAACGAGGCGTTTCCTGGGTAGACCAGGGCTCGGCCGTAGGAGACGCCGACCGGGATCAGTGCGACGACCAGGAGTACAGCGATGCGCCGGCGCCATTTCCCTCCTCCGGAACCATGTCGCCTTCGCCGCCTGTCGGCGGGATGTCCGGTCGGAGGTATCGGGGACCCCGCGGGTGGTTGAGGAGAAGTCGTCGGCGGCCAGGTCGTCATGCTTTCGACCCTAGAAAGGCGTCTGTGCGCGCTGCGCCAGCCGACGGTTAGCTATCGGGAAAGCCCCTCCCACTATGGCCGATAAAGCGCTCCGCCGGCGGCGTGGGAAGCTCCGATCTGGCCTAGGCGTAACGCTGTTTTGCCATTGGCTAACTCAGGGTCGAGTAGGTTTTTCGATGCTGCCGCCAGATACGACAGGAGTCCCTTTTCGGACATACGACCCGTGCGGCCGAAATGCCCATCCTATCGCCGTCGAAGGGTAAGCATGAACAAGCTTCCAGCCATTACCGCGGTCTTCTGGATCATGAAGATCGCCGCCACCACGCTGGGTGAAACGGGCGGGGACCTGGTGGCGCAGACCCTCAACGTCGGATACCTCGCCAGCTCGTTTCTGTTCGTGGGGCTGTTCATCGTCAGCCTCATCGCGCAACTACGAGCGAAGAAGTTTCACCCGGCATTGTTCTGGGCTGTGATCGTCACCACCAGCACAGCAGGGACCACGCTGTCCGACTTCATGAACCGCACAGCCGGCCTCGGCTACGCCGCCGGCGCGATGGTGCTGATCACGTGTCTTGTCATCGTGTTCGTGGTCTGGCGACTCAGTGGCCAGACGCTCAAGGTCGAACAGATCAATACGGTCAGGGGTGAGCTGCTGTACTGGATTGCCACCCTGATCTCCAACACCTTGGGTACTTCTACAGGGGACTGGCTCGCCCATGACACAGGTATCGGCTTCCAGACCAGCACGCTCGTCATCACCGCAGCGTTGCTCGTGATCGTGGCCGCACACTACTTCACGCCCATCTCGGGCACACTGCTGTTCTGGCTCGCCTACGTGCTCACGCGGCCGTTCGGAGCGAACGCGGGTAACACGCTGAGCAAGACCTACGCGGAGGGCGGTCTCAATCTGGGGACCTTCGGTGCGTCGGCCGTTCTCGCTGCAGTGCTCGTCGGGCTCGTGGTGTACCAGACCGTCGTCGAGCACAAGCGGAGCGCGATGCGGCTCCCGGAGAACCAGGACCCGCCGGCCGTCGATATCAGAGCCGAGCCTCGTCCCGGCTTCGAGTCGCGGTGACAGCTGCCGGAGAGCCGACGGCAGACGCGCGCGCTACTCGTGATCAAGCGTTGTCGGACTCTCCGGCGTACACCCATGCCGCGTAGGCCTCGAGTGCGCGTTCGCAGACCTCGAGGTACTCCGCGCAGGCCCGTCGCCCTGGCGCGCCGAAGACATCGCGGTCCTTGATCTTGGCGAACCAGTTCCGGAGCTTGATGAGATCCTCATCGTTCTCCTCGAGCTCCGCGTAGGTGAAGTGGTCCTCGCGGTACTCCTTGCGCAGGCCGGCGATGAAGTCCTGGCACTTGTCGACGATCTCCTCGTACTCGTCGTCGCGCGCTGCCTGGAATGCGGAGCGAATCTCCTGTTCACCCGCGATCGCCGAGCACGCGAGCAGCGAGGCGCTGCCCGACATCTCGAGAATCTCGCGGCGCAGCAGCCGCAGGGCGCGCTCAGCGGCCGGCGTGGCTGGTAGTGCGGCGGCAGAGTTCTGCAGGTAGATCGCGCCGAGGCCCTTCAGTCGCCGCCAGACCGTGGCGCGCAGCCTCGTCGGCTCCGAGGGGACCCGGTAGATCAGGAGTAGCCAACCTGAGGGCGTCGACGAACCGGTCGGCGTCTCGGGAGACTCATCGGGCTCGGCCACCCGTACAGTTTCCCGGTCCCTGAGTGCGATGCTCGGTGCAGCCCCGCGCAGCGAGCCGATCACGGTTTTGCATGAAGCGGTCTGGCGGGTCATCGGGTATTGCTGCCCGCCGTGCCGTCGCCCCGGGAACCCCTCGCGACCCGCCACAGGCTCAGCGGAAGCAGGATCCCCACGGCGACCGGTAGGAGCCACCAGCTCGGGACCCCGGCCCCTCCGAGGCCATAGGTCAACGCGAGTGCCGCGACCACCCCGACTGCGATGCGCCAGTCGTCGCCGACGACGAAGTCGTACCAGAACTGGAGGAACGCCAGCAGCCGGCTCATCATGACCCCGCCAGGTGCGTCCGGGTGGCCCGCATGTCGGCGCTGCGGCGGAGCACGGCCACGAGTGCAAGGGCGAACAACGCGACGACGGGCACCACGGCGAGCAGCGCGGCGTCAGCGCCCGGCCAGACGGCTCCGGCTCCTTCGGCACCCCAGAAGATGCCGAACGAGGTCAGCATGATCCCGACGACGAACTTCATGGTGTTCTCCGGTACACGGGCCAGGGGAGCGCGGACCGCGACTCCTGCGATGGTGACCACCAGGACCGCGGCCAGTGCGGCAGCGGCGGCGAGTGGAATGTTCTGCTGGTTGGCACCGAAGGTGAGCGCGATGAACGCGACTTCGAGCCCTTCGAGTACGACGCCCTTGAACGAGAGGGTGAAGGAGTACCAGTCGGCAACCAGTCCCCGGCCCCCTGCGGCCGCGGCCCGGGCCGACGCGAGCTCCGTGCGGAAGATCGCGTCCTCGTCGTGCAGCGCCTTGAGGCCGCTGGCCCGCAGGATCGCCTTGCGCAGCCACTGGAGCCCGAAGATGAGCAACAACCCGCCCACGACAAGGCGCAGGCCCTCCAGCGGGACGGCCGTCAGTGCCGGGCCGAGGCCGGCGACGATCACAGCCAGGACCGCGACACCGGCGACAACACCGGTGATCGCGGAACGCCAGTCGCGGCTGGTGCCGGCGGCCAGCACGATGGTCAGTGCCTCGACCGCTTCGACCACACAGGCCAGGAACACCGCCAGGAACAACGCCCCGCTACTCATCGCCATCTCGTGCCACCTCCGCGGCGGGTGTCCCCGCCCTCCGGTTCACTCACAGTGGAATACTAACAGCTGTTAGAACAGTGGAGTAACGATCAATCTCCGATGCGCTGACGGGGGTCGGGTACACGACGCAGCCGTCGGGGTCGAGCGCGACCTCCACGGGGGTGCCCCGCGTCCACGGGCGCGGGTCGAAGACCGCTGTGAGCACACCCGCCGTACAGCTGACGACGTGGTCGTAGCCGCGGCCGCGATAGGCCACGTCGGTGACGGTGCCAGAGAGCGATCCATGGGGCGCATGCACGTCGGCAGCCAGGATCCGGGTGGCCGCGGGGCGCACAGCCAGGGTGACCCGCTCGCCGACGGACAGGTCGGCGATGGCTCGCCCGCGCAGCGGACATCCGCCTACATGAACGACGGCTGCGCCGTCCTCGACGCCGACGACCTCCCCTGGCAGCTCCCCGGCCAGGCCGGTGAAGCGCGCGACGAACGGGGTTGCGGGCCGCGCGTAGATGGCCTCCGGATGGTCGAGCTGGACGAGGACGCCGTGGTCCAGGACACCGATGATGTCGGCCAGGGCGAACGCTTCGGACTGGTCGTGGGTGATGTAGACCGCGGACGCGCCGCTTTCGCGGGTCAGGGTGGCGATCTCCACGCGCAGGCGCTCGCGTAGATCGGCGTCGAGGTTGGACAGCGGTTCGTCGAACAGCAACAGCCCGGGCCGGGCGACGACGGCGCGGGCGAGTGCGACCCGCTGCTGCTCGCCCCCGGAGAGCTCGTGCGGGTAGCGGGTCGCCAGTCCATCGAGTCCGACGCGCTCGAGGACATCCTGGACCCGCCGGGTCGACTCCGTCGCTGGCAGTCTGCGTCGGCGCAGGGCATAGCCGACGTTGCCTGTCACCGTCAGGTGCGGCCACAGCGCATAGTCCTGGAACACCATGGCGAGGTCCCGCTGCTCCGGGGCCAGGTGCCGGCGTCCGTCACTGACCAGACGCCCGGCCAGCCGCAGCGTTCCTCCATCGAGGTGCTCGACCCCGGCGATCGACCGCACGAGTGTCGACTTGCCGGACCCGGACGGCCCGAGCAGGACGAGGAACTGACCTGCGGCGACGTCGAGGTCGATCCCGGCGAGTGCCCGAACCTGCCCGTAGCGCTTGACCGCCCCCCGCACCTGCACCTCGTGGCCGGGGCCGGCTGCACCGGGGTCGGCGGCATGGTCAGTCACGGGTCCTCCCGAGATGGCGCCATCCGGCCGGGGCGAGCAGGTGGAACCCGCCCCAGACCACGGCCATGACGACGAGGGCGAGCGTCACCGCGGTGACCTCCATCGCCGTGCCCCCGCCGTAGTCGTAGCCGGCGAGTGCCTTGGTGATGCCGACCGCGATCGGCGGATGGTCAGGTGGGTAGAGCAGTTGGGAGACCGGCAGCTCCAGCAGCGTGCCGGCGAAGGTGAGGACCCATGCCGCGAGGACCGGCCGGGCGAGCAACGGGAGCATCGTGCGAAGCCATGACCTCATCGGCCCGGCACCGTGCACACGCCCGGCCTCCCGCAGTGACTCCTGCACCTGTCCGACGCTGCCCAGCAGCACCCGCGACGTGGAGGGCAGTGCGGTGGCGAGGTAGCCCAGTACCAGCAGCGTCGTGGTCTCGTAGAGGTGAATCCCCAGCGCATTCGTCAGCGGGAGGTTGTAGGTGAAGATGTATCCGGCGGCGAAGACGATTCCCGGCAGTGCCACCGCCGTCAGCAGCAGCAGGTCGAGGAGGCGCGAGCTGAGCCGGCGGCCACGGCTCGTGAGAATGCGGGCGACGGCGACACCCAGTACAGCGGTTGCCGTCGCGGTGATCGCGGCGAGCCTCGCCGAGTACAGCAGCGGCTCGCGCAGGGCCGGGCTGGCCAGGACGCGCTGGTAGTTCGCCAGTGTCAGGCCGTGGTTGCCGACCAGCGAGCCGAGACCGTCGATGAGCGACGCCGAGATTGCCCCGACGGTCGGCACGGCGAGGCCGGCAGCGACGAGGCAGATGAGTGCGAGGAGCGTCACCGTCTGTCCCAGGACGGAAAGGCGGTGCCGACGGGCCGGGCGGCTGCGGCCGCCCAGCACCCGGTAGCTGCGCCCGCGCAGGGCCCGCGACTGCGCGAGCAGCGCCAGCCCGGCGAGCCCCATCAGGACCCAGCCGACCGCGGCCGCGACGGGGAACCGGATAGGGAAGCTGTTCACAGCGTTGTACAGCGCGAAGGTCGCCACCGGAAAATGCGCGTCGTTCGCGAGCGTCGCCGCCACTCCGAAATCGCTGACGGACTCGGCGAACACAATCGCCAGAGCCGACCACACGGCAGGGCTCAGCAGCGCCACCACCACCCGCAGCGCGGCGAACCGGCCACACCCGTGCACCCGGGCCGCGGATTCGAACTCCTCACCCAGGCCGCGCAGGGCCGACGAGATCGCCAGGTACGCGAACGGGAGGCCCTTCACCGTCAGCACCACGACGACCCCGAACGGCCCATAGAACAGTCGCCGGAACCCCGTGACGTCCATCCCGAGGAGATCGAGCACGCCCGCTGGTTCGAGCAGCCGCTCCCAGCCCAGTGCCACCAGGTAGGACGGGGCGAGGAGCAGCGCGAACATCGCCGCGTTCCACACCGCCCTGCAGCGGATGTCTGTCCGCAACAGCACCCACGCAACCCCGAACCCGACGGCGGCCGAGATGACCGCGGTCGTCAGGCCGACGAGCAGCGAGTTGAGGAGGCCCTGCAGCAGCGGCCCCTGCAGCGCCTCGCCGAAGCTCGAGAGGGTGAACCACTGCGGTCCCTGGTCGAAAAGCCTGGGGGAGAACGCGACCAGCAGGAAGAGCAGGATCGGCAGGACCAGGATCGCGATGATGAGCACCCAGAACGCGAGGAGCGGCGTTCCCCGCAGTCGCGAGAGGCTCAGTCGCAACCACGGGTCCGTGCGACCCGTCCTGTCGCGCTCGCCCGGGGCCTCCGGTGGGGACGGGGGTGCGGATGCCAGGGCACCCGCGCTGTGGGCAACCGTCATGGCCGGCACTATTTGATCGTCGTGTCGAAGAAGGTGTTGATCTCACCTTCCAGTGGGCCCCAGAAATACGGGTCGATCTTCTGGTAGCTGCTGGGGAACGGCGGCAGCGCGGGCAGTGGGTTCACGCCGGGAACGATCGGCCAGTACAGCGAGTCCCCGGTGGGGTCGCCCGCCTGCATCGCCTGCTGGCCGGCCGGCGACAGCACGAACTCGACAAACTTCTTCGCCTCGTCCTGGACCGTGGTCGAGGCCGCCTTGTCGATGCCGATGACGGCGGGGAGCAGCGTGGACTGCGGCAGGTACACGATCTTCGGGTCGAAGGCCGCGCTCCTGGGGGCCGTCGTGACCTCCCCGCTCGCCGCCGAGCTCTGGATCAGCCCGTAGCTGATCTGACCGGTCTCGAGTGCGTGCAGGGTGTCGCCGTTGGTGGGGAACACGTGCAATCCGTTGTCCTTGAGCTTGTGGAGGTAGTCCTCTCCGGCTGCCACGCCGCCGCTCTGCCCGCCGAGTTGGTTCATCAGACCGGCGATGAAGGGAAACGTCGGGCCCGACTGCGACGGATCGTTCATACCGACCTTGTCCTGGTAGTCGGGGCCGAGGAGATCCTGATAGGACGTCGGGACCTTGGTGGCCTTCGCGCTGTTGTAGATCAGCGCAGCCATCACCGTGGTGCTTGCCGGGACGTACGAGTGATCGGCGGGCACCAGCGCCTGACCGGCTGCGGTCAGTGGGGTCGGCGACGTGTACGGCAACAGCTGACCCTGCTGGTCCAGTGCGGCGAAGGCGGTGTCACCGTCGGCCCACAGAACGCCCCACTGCGGGTTGTTCTTCTCTGCGGCCACCTTGGTCAGCAGCGGACCGGTGCTGTCGTCGGTCAGGTTCACCGGGATCCCGGTCGCCGCCGTGAACGCCTTGGTCACCGGAGCGTCGTGTCCCTGCGACGAGTAGACAACCAAGGGAACAGCCCCCGGGGCGCCGGCAGAAGCGCTTGCCGTCGGCCCTGGCTCTGGCGCGGAGGTGGAGGTGCCGCAGCTCGACACGATCATCGCGGCCACCGTTCCCACCGCAGCACGGGCGAGCAGCCGCCAGCGATGTCTGCCAGTCATGGCATCTCCTCATCAGGCTTGTTGCGCTTCAGATCTAACGACGGTTACGAACCATGCATGACGTCGCTGGCGTAGGCGCGACTGATGGGTGGCCGGTCGATGAACCGATCGGGACGCTTGCCCGACCAGGACACGGTGGGCCATTTCGGGTTTGTCGCCGAAAGGGGAGGGTGAGCCTGAGGAGCTCGTCACAGATAGGTTAGCCTCCCCTGATCGTCAGCCCTGGACCGTCGAGGAGTTCCTGTTGCGCATGACACGACGCAG
>JAODNO010000397.1 GCA_025465235.1 Pseudonocardia sp. | reverse complement strand
CCGGCGGCGTCCGGCCAGGAGCCCGGCCGCCTGCCGCATGATCCGGCATCCCCCGCCGGCGTGCCGGTCGTTCCCGCGGCCGGGCCCGTCCAGCCGACGCCGGCAGCTCCGCTGCCGCCGGCCCCGCTGCCGACCACGGCGCCGCCGCTCAACGAGGGCACACCCGACCCGACGACGACAACGACCACGCGGACACCGCGGCCGACGACCACGCGGACGTCGCCGCCGACGACCACGCGGACGTCGACGCCGACGCCGCCGCCGACGCCGCCGCCGCCGACGACCACCCGGACGACGACGACGGAGCCGACTACTACCTCGGCCGCCGCCAGCCCGACGACCCCGCCGACGAGCTCCGCCACCGGGCCGACATCAAGCACCCCGAACCCCAGCCTCAGCTGAGCCGCCCTGGTTATCGGCGGGACCAGCGTCCGCGGGGCGGCTTCGGGCATCGAGCCGACGTCCAGCACCACGAAACCCGGGCGTCAGTCCCGGCCGGCCACCGTTATCGCCGAGGGTGTGCGTCGGCGCCGGGGCCTCGGCGCGAAGCGAGGTCCAGCACGCCACGAGCCGCGGAGCACCTGGGCGGGCCACCGGGCCGCGAGGGTTTGCTTGGGCGGGGGGCTCGGCCACCGAGCCACACCCAGCACCAGTGAAGGCGCTACCCGGGGCCGGCCACCGCTGATCCACGAAGTGTGCGTCCAGCGTCCTTGCGGCGGCCCTGAGCGCACGGTTACGCGGATCATGACTCCTCGCCGTGGCGCTGCTTCCAGGTGAGCGCGATCCCCAGCTCGCCGAGCCAGGCGTCCAGGTCGTGCCCGTGCGCCGCGAGGCCGTCCACCGCGCGGAACGCCCGGGCCAGCGCCGCTTCGGCCGCAGGCGGCTCGAGCAGCCCGAGCCCGACAGCGGCCACGAACTCGTCGACGTCGATCACCAGCGCGCTCCGCCGGTGCTGCACCACGATGTCGAGGTAGTGGTCGGTGAGCAGCCAGCGCTCTCCGTCGCGCACGATCTCGCACACGTCGAGGTAGAAGTCCTGGTTCCGGCGATGGCCGGGGTTCCAGCACCAGTCCGTGACGCACAGTCCGAGGTCGGGCAGCAGCCACGACTCCACCCAGTGCACCGTCGGATGGTCGACCATTGCGCGGCTCATGTAGAGACCGAACGGCCTCACCCGGTACTCGTGCACCGGGCGGGGCACGCCCTTGGTGTCGACGTTGAGGTCGGCGGGGACGTCGAAGGTTGCGATCTTCGGCGGGTGCACCGCGCCGATCCTGTCAGAAATGCACGGATGTTCGCGCCGCTGGCGCTCCGCGCTTGCGTTGGATGTTCGCTCCGCTGGCGCTCCACGAAGTGTCGGTGATGGCTCGTACCCTGGAACCGTGGCATTTGCGACAGAGGTTCCCGGCAGCGCCGCTCAGCAGGACGTGCCGGTCGCCCACTCCGAGTTCCGTCCGGTCGGGGAGATCCCCCGCAAGGGCGGGCGGTTCGATGTCGTCAGCGAGTTCGAGCCCGCAGGCGACCAGCCCGCGGCGATCGAGGAGCTGGAGAAGCGCATCCGGGCGGGGGAGCAGGACGTCGTGCTTCTCGGCGCCACCGGCACGGGCAAGTCGGCCACCACCGCCTGGCTGATCGAGCGGCTGCAGCGGCCCACGCTGGTGATGGCGCCCAACAAGACCCTCGCCGCACAGCTGGCCAACGAGCTGCGCGAGATGCTTCCCAACAACGCCGTCGAGTACTTCGTCTCGTACTACGACTACTACCAGCCCGAGGCGTACATCGCGCAGACCGACACCTACATCGAGAAGGACTCCTCGATCAACCAGGACGTCGAGCGGCTGCGCCACTCGGCCACCCACAACCTGCTGTCGCGGCGCGACGTCGTCGTGGTCGCGTCCGTGTCGTGCATCTACGGCCTGGGCACGCCGCAGTCCTACCTCGACCGGTCGGTCGAGCTCGAGGTCGGCGGCAGCGTCGAACGCGACGCGCTGCTCCGGGCGCTGGTCGACGTGCAGTACACCCGCAACGACATGGCCTTCAACCGCGGCACGTTCCGGGTGCGCGGCGACACCGTGGAGATCATCCCGGCGTACGAGGAGCTCGCGATCCGGATCGAGTTCTTCGGCGACGAGATCGAGGCGCTCTACTACCTGCACCCCCTCACCGGCGACGTCGTCCGCCAGGTCGACGAGCTGCGCATCTTCCCCGCCACGCACTACGTCGCCGGGCCCGAGCGCATGGAGCGGGCGGTCCGCGACATCGAGAAGGAGCTCGAGGAGCGGCTCGCCGAGCTGGAGCGCCAGGGCAAGCTGCTGGAGGCGCAGCGGCTGCGCATGCGCACGCAGTACGACATCGAGATGATCCGCCAGGTCGGGTTCTGCTCGGGCATCGAGAACTACTCGCTCCACATCGACGGCCGCGGCCCCGGCTCGGCGCCCGCCACCTTGATCGACTACTTCCCCGATGACTTCCTGTTGGTCATCGACGAGTCGCACCAGACCGTCCCGCAGATCGGCGGCATGTACGAGGGCGACATGTCCCGCAAGCGCAACCTCGTGGAGTTCGGGTTCCGGCTGCCGTCGGCTGTCGACAACCGGCCTC
>JAODNO010000023.1 GCA_025465235.1 Pseudonocardia sp. | reverse complement strand
GTAGTCGCTTGTCACCTTAGCGTTGAGGTCCTCTCGGACCTGGATGCCGTGGGGGTTGGCGCAGGTGGCCGGTCCGACCGCCGGGAGGTTGTGGCAGTCCTTCGGGAACTCCGGGCCGGGCAGCGCGGCCGGCACCTCCGCGAGCGTGCGACCGTTCTCATCGAGGCGCACGAGCGAGCCCGGGCTGCCGCCGAAGCCGTTCCCGATCCGCACCTCGCCGTTCGTGTACGTGCACGGGCCGGGCACGTCCGGGCCGCCCATGTACGTGCCGTAGGCGGTGCCGTCGCCGAGCACCCAGTACGCATCGGGAACCGAGCCGCACGGGGTGTCGACGGGGTTGTTGACCCCGGTCAGCTCGAGCAGCGGCAGCTGGTCCGTGTCGAGCACGTACGTGATGTCGCTGAAGAGGCCACCGGCGTAGATCTTGTCGCCCGTGTTGTGGATGTACTGCATGTGGTGCGGCTCGTTCTCGGGGAGCGGGCCGAGCGTCACGGTGTTGACGACCTGCCCGTAGCTCGGTGAGCCCGCGTCGGCATCGACGACGGCGAGGAAGTCGGGACCGGGAAGCTTGTCGGGGAGTTCCGAGAGCTCCTTCACCAGGCCGACCGAGAGCGGCGTGTCCTTGATCTCCGCGCCTGAGATGTCGGCGACGTTCTCGTCACCCGCCCAGACGACGAGGTACTCCTTGGCCTGGTGGCCCGGCTCCCCGACCGGCGCTACGCCGGGCAGGTCGACGAGGTGGTTGGTCGCGGTGAAGAGTTGACCGACGGTGTCGTGCACGGACGAGGTGATGGTGTGGATGCTCGGTGCGGCTGTCGCCTGTCCGGCGATCAACGTCGCGGCCGCGACGGCCGGTACGGCCGCAGCCAATGCGATCCAGCGACGGCGCCCGCGCGCGGAGCGCCAGGCGTGAGACGGGGACACGGGTCCTCCAAGGGGGAGCGTTCGGACGGGAACGGGGCGGCCACGCACCGAGACCGACACCGCGCGAGGCGCGGTCAGGCCGGGTCCGGTCACGTGGCCCGGCAACACCCTTGCGAGAACAGGCCGGCCCGGCGGCCGGTCCAGAACGGCCTGAGCGCGACGCCGCCGGGTTCCGACGGCGCGCTGCGGTGAGCGGAGGCCACGAGTAGCTCCGGGGTTTGGGGTTGGACGCTGTGCGTCCGACGAGCCGGCACCGGGTCCCGGGGGCGGCACGGCCGCACGGGTCGGTCAGAGGACGGGGCTGATCCCCGGACAGGACTCGTCGAAAGCGTCCTGGCGACGGGTCAGCCAGAACCTCTCAAGATCGACAAGCAAGACCACGGCGGGACTATGACGACAAAACGGGAACTCGATCAAGCCACAGGATGATGATGTGTCACATATCACATCCGAAAGCCGTGGCGAATGGCAGCAGAGACCGGTAGAGGGCGCAGAAATAGACCGGAGGGGCATTAGGCCATCCGGCTCAGTCGCGTTTCCTTCGGCCTAACGCCGCCGAGTACTCACAGTTACGCCGTCCACTTCGGGGCGGCTCAAGTCCGCTGCGCAGTGCGGCGCGTGGGCGCCGATGTGGACCTCACAGGCGGGGGTCCACCTGGATCTTCGGGCCAGGGCCGGCCCCCTTCGGGCGCAGGCCTGCCAGCACGTCGCCAACCCCGTCCAGCCCGACCGTCGCAGCGACCAGCGGCCGCGGGTCGACGGTGCCGCTCGCGTAGGCATCAATTGTTCCGGGCAGTCCGTGCGAGGCGCCGAGCACCCCGACCGCAGCCACGTCCTTGAGCACCAGCTCGCGGGTGTCGATCATGCTCGGCGATCCCGCGAGGCCGACATAGACGACCCGTTTGCCGGGTTCGATCAGCTCCAACGCCTGCGCCGGCAGGGCAGGCGAGTTGGAGGCGTCGACGATCGCGTCGAAAGGCAGCTCGGGCAGCGTTTCGGCCGTCCAGACCCCGCCGAATCCCAGCGAGCGCGCGAAGTCCAGCGACTCCTCCGAACGGCCCACGAGGTGCACCTCCGCTCCCTCGGCCAGCGCGAACTGCGCCACCAGCAGCCCGATGGTGCCGGGGCCGAGCACCAGCACCCTGTCGCCGGCGTTCAGGTCCGCGCCCCACACCGATCGCAGCGCGTTGCCGCCTGGCTCGACGAGCGCGCCGAACGTCGCGTCGACGGCATCGGGCAGTGCATGCAGCGCAGCGGCGGGCACGGCCAACTGCTCGGCCAGCGCGCCCGGGAAGCCTCCGCGCACGCCGATCTCGAAGCGCTCCGCGCAGACGTTGTGGCGGCCGCCGAGGCAGCGTCGGCAGTGCCCGCAGCCGAGCATGGTGTCGCCGGTGACGCGCCGGCCCAGCCAGGCGGGGTCGACGCCGTCGCCGATGGCGGAGACGACGCCGCACCACTCGTGCCCGATCCGCATCGGGTAGGCCGCGTCGCCGGAGCGCAGGTAGCTCATCTCGCCGGTGAAGAACTCGACATCGGTGCCGCACACCCCGGCCCGCTCGATGTCGACGACCACCTGCCCCGGTCCGGCGGCGGGGTCCTCGACTTCGTGGACGTCCGCTGTGCCGGGACCGGTGATGACGAGCGCTCTCATCGTGGAGGAAGTACCCGCTGGCGCTGGCTGCCGAGCCCGTCGATGCCCAGCTCCATGACGTCGCCGGGCTGCAGCCAGATCGGCGGGGTGTGGCCCATGCCGACGCCGGGCGGCGTGCCGGTGTTGATGAGGTCGCCGGGTTCGAGCACCATGAACTGGCTCAGGTGGTGCACGACGAACAACGGGTCGAAAATCATGGTCTTGGTGGAGCCGGTTTGCCGCCGGACGCCGTTGACGTCGAGCCACATTCCCAGGTCGCGCACGTCGGGGATCTCGTCGGGGGTGACGAGCCACGGTCCGGCCGGGTTGAACGTCTCCGCGGACTTGCCCTTGGACCACTGACCGCCGCGCTCCATCTGGAACGCCCGCTCGCTGACGTCGTTCACCACCACGTAGCCCGCGATGGCGCCCGCGGCGTCGGCGACGCTGTCGAGGTAGGAGGTGCGACGCCCGATCACGATCCCGAGTTCCACTTCCCAGTCGGGCTTGGTGGACCCGCGCGGGATCCGCACATCGTCATTCGGGCCGACGAGGGTGTTGGGCGGTTTGGTGAACAGGATCGGCTCGGCGGGCACGGCCTGGCCGGTCTCGGCGGCGTGGTCGCTGTAGTTCAGCCCGATGCACAGGATCTGGTGCGGCCGCGCGATCGGGGCGCCGATCCGCTCGCCGTCGAACGCCCGGACGGCGCCGGCGGCGACCCGCTCGGCGACCGTTGCGCGCAACGGTTCCAGACCGGCGGCGAAGAATGCCTCGTCGAAGTCGGTGACGACGTCGGACACGTCGACGTACGTGGCGTCATCCAGGCGGACGACGGGCTTCTCGGCGCCGGGGGCGCCGATGCGCATGAGGTACACGGTTCTCCGATCGGGAGGTCGAGTCAGCAGGGTCGGGCAGGGGATCAGTACGGGACGGGGAGGCCGGTGGTGCCGCCGTGGACGGTGAAACAGTGGCCCGTCCTCATGGCGCCTGCCCCGAGACGATCGCGCGGATGGCCGGCAGGTCGTCGACCAGCGACTGCAGCGGGGTGCGGTAGGCCAGCCCGCTGACGCTGATCGCCCCGCTCGGCACGGTCGGGGAGGTCAGGTACGCAAGGACGGCGAGGCAGTTGACTCCTGGCTCGTTCTCCCGGTCGTCCACGCTGTAGCCCTGCGCGCGGATCCGGGTGAACGCGGCGTG
Organism: Pseudonocardia sp.; assembly: GCA_025465235.1. Lineage (GTDB taxonomy): Bacteria > Actinomycetota > Actinomycetes > Mycobacteriales > Pseudonocardiaceae > Pseudonocardia. The sequence goes on along the minus strand of JAODNO010000023.1, from coordinate 952 downwards.
CAGTTCCTCCGATGTGGTCAGGGTGTGCTCGGTCGGCCTCGCGAGAGTCCGGTTGCCGATCCAGGCGCGGACGGCCGCCTCGTCGCGCAGGGCATGGGCCAGCAGCACCTTGCCGACAGCCGTGCAGTGCGCGGGATTGCGGCCCCCGACCGTCGAGGTGAGCCGGACCGCGCCGGTGGGGGGGTCGGTCTTGGAGCGATAGACGACCGAGACGCCGTCCAGCGCGGCGTAGTGCACCGTCTCGCCGTACCGCTCGGACAGGGCCTGCAACACGGGTGTGACGCGAACATGGTCGGGACGGGCCTCGTGGTGGGCGAAGGCCATCCGCAGGAACTCGTCGCCGAGGACGTAGTGCCCCCGGCCGTCCTGGGCGGCGAACCCGGCGCGGCGCAGCGAGGCGAGCGCACGGTGCGTCGTGGGTTTGGGGCTGGCGACGGCGCGGGCCATGTCCTCCAGCCCGATGCCGTCGGGATGACGGGCCAGCTCGGCGAGCACCGCCAGCACGCGGTCCGAGCCGACCAGCTTGCTGTCGGGATCGGCTTCCGCCGCCGGGGACCGCGAGGTACTGTCCGGCATATTCCGAATACTAGACAGTTGTTCCGAGAAATGGAAGGCGCACACGACTGGGCGCCCCGCTGAACTCGCCACGAGAAGGACGGCCACGACATGGCACAACGCACGGCACTGGTCACTGGCGGCATGAGTGGCCTCGGCCGGGCCAGCGCCGAACGTCTCCAGGCCGACGGTCTCACGGTCGTCACGCTCGACATCGCCAAGGGTGCCGACCTTGTCGTCGACATCACCGACGCCGACGCCGTCTTCGCGGCCGCCGAGAAGATCGGCCCCGTTGACGTCCTGGTCAACTCCGCCGGGATCATCGGTCCGAACGCGCCGCTCTGGGAGGTCTCGGAGCCGGACTGGGCCGCGACGTTCGCGGTGAACGTCAACGGCA
>JAODNO010000019.1 GCA_025465235.1 Pseudonocardia sp. | reverse complement strand
GCCAACCACGTGCTCGAGCACCAGAGCTACGAGCTGGTCCCGGAGACACTGCGGGAGTGGGCCCGCGTGCTGCGGCCCGGCGCGGAGATCGACATCGGCGTCCCGGACGCGAGGTTCGTCGCCTCGCAGTGGGTGGAGGGCGAGATCGACACCGCCGAGGCGAACTACTGGATCCTCGGTGGGCACTCCGAGCGGGAGGCGCACAAGGGCGTCGACGACCGCGGCGTCCCGTTGTGGATCTGGAACGCCCACCACACGCTGTTCGACGCCGATTCGCTGCGGGCGGCCGTCGGGGAGTTCTTCCTCATCGAGGAGCTGTTCACCTACGACATCCGCAACCTGCGCCTCTACGCCCGCAAGCCCTGACGCGCACCGTGTTCACCTGCTGCGATGCGGGTCACCGCGCCTGTCGGTGCTCTCCACCCGCGCACGCTCCGAGAAGGCGACCCAGACCCCGCAGAGCCCGGAGATGAAGACGAGACCGGTGGCGATGCCCTCGATCTGCAACGGCGTGAGCCGCGTGATCCCGGGCGGGACGAACGCGGCAGCTGCTACGAAGCCGTAGAGCAGGGGATCGGCCAGCGACAGCGTCCGGACGGTGACCCGCCCCGCCGTGCCGCCACTGCTTCGCAGGTACCGCACCGACTCGACAAGACCGATCAGGCCGCCGAGGGCGAACGAGATCCGCCAGATCAGCCCGCCGTCGTTCACCGATGCCAGGAGCGACGCCAGCCCCAGCGTGCCGGGCAGGAAGAACTTGAGTGTCAGATGCATCGCGGTCGCGTGCCGCTCGGGATCGGTCCGCCAGCCTCCGTGCGCGAACTGCACCACCGCGAACCACAGCCCCAAGAGGGTGAAGCTGGTGCCGGTGAGGCTCTGGTAGAACGCGTTCGACGGGTCCATGTCAGCCCTTCGACTGGAGGGTCATCCCCCGTCGATGTTGCGGCGCCCGGGGTGCGGGCGGTATCGGGGAGACCCCGCGATCCCCGGTCGCCGGGTACCGTCGCCGCACGGATCGCACGTCCGGACCAGGGGTGGCGTATGCCGAGGTCGGAAGGGGAGCTCGTCGGGCGGGCGCCCGAGCTGGCGCGGCTCGCCGACGCCCGGTGCCGGCTGGCACACGGCCCCGTCGTGGTGGAGCTGGTCGGCGAGCCCGGCATGGGCAAGACCTCGCTGCTCGATGTGCTCGGCGAGCAGATGGACGCGGCCGGTGGGCTGGTGTTCACCGGGCGCGCCGCAGAGTTCGAGCAGGACACCCCGTACGCCCCGTTCGTCGACGCGCTCGACGCCTACCTGCCCACCGTCGACCTGACAGCGCTCGGGCCGCGGCGCCTCGCCGGGCTCGCGGCGGTGTTCCCCGCGCTCCCGCCCGCGCCGCCGGGCTCCCGCCGGCAGGCATACCGTGCCGTCGGGTCGCTGCTGGAACTGCTCGCCGCCGAGCGGCCCGTGGTGCTCGCACTCGACGACATGCACTGGGCCGATGCGGCATCGGCCGAGCTGCTGCTGGCACTGCTCCGGGCGCCGCCCCGGGCGTCCGTTCTGCTCGTGCTCGCCCACCGCCCGTTCCCGCCGCGGCGGCTGCGTGGCGCGCTGGATCGCGCTGCGCCATCCGGTCTCGTCGAGCGTGTCGAGCTCGGCCCGCTCGACGACGCCGCGGCCGCGCAGCTCGTCGCTGCCCTGGTCAGGCCGGGGCAGGATTGCGACGCGCTGGTCCGCGAGTGCGGCGGCAACCCCTTCCACCTGCTGGAGCTGGCCCGGAACGGTGGGGACGTGCCGCGGACGGTCGCGGAGCTGGTACTCGAGGAGGTCGAGCAGCTCGGCGCGGACCCGCTGCGGCTGCTGCAGGGTGCGGGGATCGTCGGCGACCCGTTCGACCTCGACCTGGCTGCCGCCGCGGCGGGCCTGGCCGCATTGCCCGCGCCCGATCACGTCGACGCCCTCATCGAGGCGAACCTCGTCCGCCCCACCGACGTGCCCCGGGCATTCCGGTTCCGGCACCCGCTCGTACGCAGGATCGTCCGCGAACACACCGGGCCGGGGTGGACCACCCGCGCCCACGGGCGGATCGCGGCAGCGCTGGAGAGCGCCGGGGCACCGCCGGCGATGCGCGCTCGCCACGTCGCACAGGCGGCAGCCCTCGGTGACCGCGCGGCGGCTGCGCTGCTCGTCCGCGCGGCCGCGGACGTGGCGGCGCGAGCACCCGACACCGCCGCGCAGTGGTACGCGGACGCGCTGCGGCTGCTGCCCCACGCCCCTTCCGCCGAGCGGGCTGCGCTGCTCGCCCGGCGTGCCATCGCCCTCGAGGACGCCGGCAGGCTCGTCGCCGCTCGCGCCGCCCTTCACGAGATCCTCGCCCTCTCGACCGGTGACGGGGCGACGGCGTCCTCGACCGAGCCGGTCCACGCGCAGCGGGCTCCCGGACCACCGAACCGACGGGTTGCGGCGTCAGAGCTCACGGAACGCGAGCGGGCGGTCGCGGCGCTGGTCGCCGAGGGACGAACGAACCGCGAGATCGGGGTGGCGCTGCACCTGGCCGAGAAGACCGTGGAGCGGCACGTCTCGCGGGTGCTCGGCAAGCTCGGTGCCCGCACCCGCGCAGCCGTCGGGGGCCTCCTCCCGTCCCACTGACGGGCGGCCTCAGGGAATCGTGGTCGAGCGCACCTGCACCACCTCCGTGCGCGCCGCGACCCACCGAGGCAGCAGGGCCAGTGCCGCCGCGCTGTCGCTCGCCTCCACGAACCACCACACGCCATGCCCGCCGAACAGGCACGATGCGGGAGCCGGGCGGTGGCGCAACGGGCTCGCGTGCCCCTTCCATGCCGCAAAAGACGTGGAACACTCATGTGGGTCGTGCCGGTGGCACAGCACGAACCGGTGCAGACCGGCCATGCCGCCGAGGATCCGGCCGCGGGACCCGTCCGTGTATCGGGGACATCCCGCATCGCGGTCGTTCCGTGGGGTGCCGGTCGTGCCGGGGGTGAGGCTGCACGGGGGCCCGGCCAGTGGGGGTGTCCGGGCCGATCGGGACCACAAGCTGGGAGGGCCCGGCACGATGGTCGGTCGCGAGGTGGAGCGGGCCTTCGCCGACGTCCTCGTGGCCGAGGTCGCCGGTGGGTCGCCGCGCGCCCTCCTGGTGCGCGGCGAGCCCGGCATCGGGAAGAGCCTCCTGCTCGAGCACCTGGCCGACCGCGCCGAGGCCGCGGGGTTCCTCGTCCTGGCCGGTCGCACCGCCGAGCGTGCGCAGGACCTGCCCTTCGCGGCGCTCGTCGACGCGCTCGATGCCCACCTGGCCGCGGTGGCCGACGAGCTCGCCCTGCCGAGGGCCGTCCGGGTGCAGCTGTCCGCGGTCCTTCCCGCGCTGGCGGACCACCCGGGGACGGCGGAAGCATCGGGGGAGCGTTCCCGGCTGTACCGGGCTGTCGGCGTACTGCTCGAGACGCTGGCTGCCGCCGCGCCGCTGTTGCTCGTGCTCGACGACGCCCACCGGGCCGACCCGGCGACCGTGGAACTGGTCGACCACCTGCTACGCCACCCGCCCGACGCGCGGGTGTTGCTCGCCGTGGCGCTGCGGCCGCGGCACGCCCCGCCCGGCCTGCTGCGCACCCTGTGCGCCGTGGAGCGGTCCGGTGGCCTCCACACGGTCGAGCTGGGGCCACTGCCCGCCGACGACGCCGACGCCCTGCTCGGTGCCGTGTCCGGCCCGGACCGGGTGCGGATCATCGCCGAGAGCGGCGGCAACCCCTTCTACCTGCGGCAGCTCGCCCGTTCGCGGGGCGGGGTACCGCCTGCCATCGCCGCGTCGCTGCGGGAGGAGTTGCGCGCCGTGCCTGCCCCCGCTTCGCTCCTGCTCTCTGCCGCAGCCGTCGTCGGCGACCCGTTCGACATCGGGCTGGCCGCCGCCGGCGCAGCGCTGCCGGACAGCGAGGCGCTCGACCTGCTCGACGAGCTCTGCCGGCGTGACCTCGTGCGGCCGACCGAGGTCCCCCGGCGCTTCGCGTTCCGGCACCCGGTGCTGCGCCGGGCCGTCTACGGCTCGGCGGGCCCTGGCTGGCGGCGCGCTGCGCGCGCCAGGGCAGCGGACGCGCTGCGCGGGCCTGCCGCCGTGCCCACTCACCTCGTCGGGCGCACGGCTGCGGCCGCCAACGAGGTGGTCCCGCTGCTGTCGGGCGTGGCCACGGTGACCGCCGGTGCACCGGGCACAGCCGCGCTCCGGCTACGCCGCCCGGAGGACTTGTACCTGCTCGGGGAAGCTCTGGCCGCGCTGCCCGACCCGTCCTCGGTGACAGCCACTCGGCTGCGGGTCGCCATCGGCACCGTGCACCTGTGGGGATCCGACCACGCGCAGGCGTGGCACTGGGCCCGACGGGCCCACAGCACGGCTCAGGATCCGCTACTCCGGGGCGCGGCAGCGGCGCTCGTGGCCGGCGCCGCGAGTCGGGCCGGAGCCGTGGCCGAAGCCAGGTCGGCGGCCTGCGAGGCGACCGCGCTGCTCGACCCCCTCCCCGACGACGCGGTCACCGCGCAGCTCGACACCCTGCTGCTTCTGGGCTGTAGCGAGATCGCGATCGAGCGACCGCAGGCGGCTTGTGCCCACCTGCGCCGGGCCCTCGTGCTGGCGGATCGGACCGGGCAGGCCCACCTGCTGCCCGAGGTGCGGTACGGCCTCGCCGCCGCGTTGACCTGGTCGGGTGAGCTGACGGAGGCTGCCTGCGCGGGTGACGACGCCATCGATGCGGCGCTTTCGGACGGCGCGGTGGACAGCCACCTGTGGGCTCTGTGGACCCGCTGCACCACCGCGATCGTCGCCGGCGACCTGGCTGCGGCGAGCCGGCTGGGCGAGGAGGCGTGGGGCCTGGCCCAGACCACCCCCGGGAACGCCGCGACGCTCCCGGGGGTAGCGCTTGCCGAGGTGCGGCTCGCGGCCGGCGAGCACGAGGCCGGAACCACGGCCCTGCAGGACGTGGCAGGCGGGCCGGACCTGCCCCGCATCGCCCAGGTTGATCGGCCCTACTGGTTCGCACTCCTCGCCGAGGCCGGGATCCGCTCCGGCCGACGGGCCGAAGCAACGGGGTGGGCTGAGCGGGCTGAGCGGGCGTCAGAAGGCCTCGAGCTCGACGGCCGCACGGGGTGGGCCCTGCGTGCGGCCGCGGCTGTCCGGAACGCGCATCGCGAGCACGCGCGCGCCGCCGACCTGGCACTGCGTTCCGCCGAGCTGCTCGGGCGCGCCGGCAACCCGGTCGAAGCGGCCCGCTCCCGTACTCTCGCAGGCACCGCCCTCGGCGCCGCCGGTTACCGGTCCCGCGCAAGGGCCGAGCTGACAGCGGCGGCAGCGGTGCTGGAACGCTGCGGGGCCGCCGGTCACGCTGCGGAGACCGTGGCCCTGCTGCGCGGGATCCACTGCCGCAGCTCTGGGGCCGGGAGCACCGCGAGGGAAGTGCTCAGCCCGCGCGAGCACCAGATCGCCCAGCTCGTCGCGACAGGCCGGACCAACCGCGAGATCGCCGAGGAGCTGCTGCTGTCGGTGAAGACGGTCGAGACACATCTGGGTCGGGCATTCGGCAAGCTGGGAGTCCCGACCCGGTCCGCACTGGCGGCCCACGTCCGGGCAGGTGCCTGAGCCGCCACTACAGCACCTTCGACAGGAACGCCTTCGTGCGCTCGTGCTGCGGGTTGCCCAGGACCTCGCGGGGATCGCCTGCCTCGACGATCCGGCCCTCGTCCATGAACACGAGCGTGTCGCCGACCTCCCGGGCGAACCCCATCTCGTGGGTCACCACAACCATCGTCATGCCGTCCCGGGCGAGCCCGCGCATCACATCGAGCACCTCGCCGACGAGCTCGGGGTCGAGCGCCGAGGTCGGCTCGTCGAAGAGCATGAGCCGCGGCTGCATCGCGAGCGCCCGTGCGATCGCCACCCGATGCTGCTGCCCGCCGGAGAGCTGGGCAGGGAAGGAGTCGTACTTGTCGGAGAGGCCGACGCGGTCGAGCAGCGCCATCGCGCGGGCCCGGGACGCCTGCTTCGGCTCCCGCCGGACCGTGCGGGGCGCCTCCATGATGTTCTCCGCGGCCGTCTTGTGCGGGAACAGGTTGAACCGCTGGAACACCATGCCGATGTCACGCCGCTGCCGCGCCACCTCCGACTCGCGCAGCTCGTGGAGCTTGCCGCCGGCCTCGCGGTAGCCGATGAGCTCGCCGTCCACCCGCATGGCCCCTGCATCGATGCGCTCGAGGTGGTTGATGCAGCGCAGGAACGTGGACTTGCCCGAGCCGGACGGCCCGATGACACAGGCCACCTCGCCGGGCATGACAGTGAGATCGATGCCGCGCAGCACCTCGACGTGCCCGAAGCTCTTGTGGACCTCGACCGCCTCCACCATGGGTCTGGTCATGTCGTCGCCGCCCCCTGCTCGGGTGCCCGCGGGAAGAGCCGCGGGCCCGCCGGGCCCCGGCTCGTGCCGCGCCCGTAATGGCGCTCGACGAACCCCTGCCCGATCGAGAGCAACGACGTCAGAGCCAGGTACCAGGCCGCGGCGACGATGAGCAGCGGGATCGTCTGGA
>JAODNO010000691.1 GCA_025465235.1 Pseudonocardia sp. | reverse complement strand
CGTGGGCAACCGCTGCTGCGGGATGGTCCTGGAATCCGACCTGATCAAGTACGTGGCCTGCGGCTCCTTGTCGTCGGTCGACCACTCGACCGTCCTGGTCGCGACACTGACCCGCCCGGCCTCGCCGGTCTCCGTCGAGGCCCGGCGCTCCGACGCCGCCCGCCGGATGCAGTCCGAGGACGCCGACGCGGTCCTCGTCGCCGACGGAGAACGGCTGGTCGGCATCGTGACGGCCGCCGACCTCATCCGCTCGCTCGCCGGCGTGGCCCCGGCAAGCCCGGACACGCCGGTGCCTGGCTAACAGCACCGAGGACCCTGTCGAGCGGCTGCGCCGCGCGGTCGACCCGCACGTCCGCTACCACGCGCGGCACCGCCTGGAGGCGTTCGTCGGCAACCGTGAGATCCGCAGTCTCGTCGAGCCGCACCCCAGCCACGTGCTCGCGCAGCGCGCGGAGTGACCTCCTGTGCGCTGCTCGACCTCGGTATGGGCATCTCCGCGTGGTACCGCGAGGACGGGGACCTCAGCGAGAACGAGCTGGCCTGGCAGTACGCGGACTTCGCCATGCACCTGGTCGGTGCCGCCTGAGCACCGGCCTCACGTGACGCGCCCCCGATCCGCGCCCGCCGACCCCTCGTCGCGCAGCACGTACTTCTGGATCTTGCCGGTGGAGGTCTTGGGCAGCTCGCCGAAGATCACCCGCTTCGGCGCCTTGAACCGCGCGAGTCGACCCTTCACGTGGTCGATGATCTCGGCTTCGGTGGCGCTCGCGCCGCCCTGCAGCGTGACGTAGGCGACCGGCACCTCGCCCCACCGCTCGTCGGGCGCCGCGACGACGGCAGCCTCCAGCACCGCGGGATGCTCCGCGATCGCCTGCTCCACCTCCACCGAGGCGATGTTCTCCCCGCCGGAGATGATCACGTCCTTGCTCCGGTCCCGCAACTCCACGTACCCATCCGGATGCAGGACGCCGAGGTCGCCGGTCCGGAACCAGCCGTCGGGCACCGCCGCTGCCGTGGCCTCCGGGTCGTCCAGATACCCGAGCATCACGTTGTTGCCGCGCAGCGCGATCTCGCCGACCGACTCCCCGTCCGCCGGCACATCCACCCCGCCCGGACCGACCACCCGCGCGCGGCACGAGATCATGTTCCCCACACCCTGGCGGGCCTTCAGGCGCGCCTGCTCACCGGCGTCGAGGTCGTTCCACTCCGGACGCCAGTCGCAGATCATCACCGGCCCGAACGTCTCCGTCAGCCCGTACAGATGTGTCACCTCGAAACCCAGCTCACCCATGCGCCGGAGGATCGCCGGGCTCGGCGGCGCACCGCCGGTCGCCACCCGCACGGGCGGCCCGGAAAGCGGGGCCGCCTCCGGTGCGTACGCCAGCATCGACAGCACTGTGGGCGCCCCGTTGAGATGCGTCACCCCCTCCTCCCGGATCAACCGCCACACCCGGGACGGCTCCACCTTCGGCAGGCAGACGTGCGTGGCGCCCGCGGCGGTCACGGCCCACGGGAAGCACCAGCCGTTGCAGTGGAACATCGGCAACGTCCACAGGTGCACCGCCGACGGCGAGAGCCCGGTGTGCCCCACCATCGCCAACGCCTGCAGGTACGCCCCACGGTGGTGGTACATCACGCCCTTGGGCCGCCCGGTCGTCCCCGACGTGTAGTTGATCGACAGCAGCGACTGCTCGTCAGCAGGCGTCACGGCCTGCGGGGTCGCCCGTTCCAGCAGCTCCTCGTACTGCTCCCCCGCCCGCACCAGCACCGGCGGCGCTGTGCCCTCCTGCTCGAGCCGGGCCACGACGTCCGCGACCAGGTCGTCGAACTGCGGGTCGTGGACGAGGACGGACGCCCGGGAGTGCCCGAGGATGTAGGCCACCTCCCCCGCCGACAGCCGCGTGTTCACCGCGACGAGCGGCACCCCCGCCCACGGCACCCCGAAGTTGGCCTCCAGCAACACGTGTGTGTTCGGCGCCAGCACCGCGACCGGCCGGCCCCCGGCCAACGGAGCCAGCGCCCCCGCCAGCCGCCGGCACCGATCGTGCAGCTCCGTGTACGTCCACCGCTGCCCGCCGTCGACCACCGCGGTCCGGTCCCCGTGCGCCGCAGCAGCACGGTCCAAGTAGGACACCGGCGTCAACGGCTCGAACGAGAGCGCGTCGAGATCGCCACCCATCACTCCGCCTCCTCGCGTGAGCGCTTCGCGCCCCAGGCTGTCGGGAGACAGAGTGGACCACGGCGGCGGGCAGCCCGCACCCCGATGTCACGAAGCACGTTCGCGGCGAGCGCGGCCACCCAAGGGATTAGGTCCCTCCACGCGCATGACCTGGCCTGTTGACCGTCGACCGGTCGGGTACCTACCGTCGGCTAACAGTCGTTCGCCGCGGAGGACCACCATGACATCGCTGTTGGACAGGTTCTCGCTCGCCGGACGTGTCGCGATCGTCACCGGGGCGTCCTCGGGCCTGGGCGTCGCGTTCGCGCAGGGCCTAGCCGAGGCCGGCGCCGACCTCGTGCTCGGTGCGCGCCGCGCGGACCGGCTCGACGGCACGCGCAAGCTCGTCGAGGACGCCGGACGGCTCGCCGTCGCCGTGCCCACGGACGTGTCCAGCCCAGGCGACTGCCAGGCGCTCGTCGCCGCGGCGACGGCGGAGTTCGGACGGGTCGACATCCTCGTGAACAACGCCGGGATCGGCACCGCCGTGCCGGCCACCCGCGAGACCCGCGAGGAGTTCGAACAGGTCATCGACGTCAACCTCAACGGCTGCTACTGGATGGCGCAGGCTTGTGGCCGGGTCATGGGACCGGGCAGCAGCATCATCAACATCTCGAGCGTCCTGGGGCTCACGACGGCCGGCCTGCCCCAGGCCGCGTACGCCGCGAGCAAGGCAGGGCTGCTCGGACTCACCCGTGACCTCGCCCAGCAGTGGAGCGGGCGCCGTGGGATCCGGGTCAACGCGCTGTGTCCCGGCTTCTTCGTCTCGGAGATGACCGACCAGTACAAGCCGGGCTACCTCGAGCAACAGCTGCAGCGGATCCCGATCGGGCGCATGGGCGATCCGGCGGAGCTCGCGGCGGCCGTCGTGTTCCTCGCGAGCGACGCGGCCGGCTACATCACGGGCCAGGCGCTCGCCGTGGACGGCGGGATGACCATCGCCTGACGCCCGCGGTCCGATCTGGCGGCCGTGCGGAGCAGACGGCCGCCGTCACGCGGTAAGCCAGCGGGCGATGCATGATGCATCGGTCACTCGTTCGGCGCTGCCCTCGTCGTGATCTGGTCTTTATCGTCCAAGGCGAACCCGCACCATTCACTCCAGTCCTCAATGGCGAGGTGACCGATGGCTCTCGACGAAGCGACCACGGCGTTCCTGTCCCAGATGGCACAGAGCGGGATGAAGCCGCTGCACGAGATGACTCCCATGGAGGCCAGGGGCCTGGGAGTGGCACTCCTCGAGCTGTACGGCCCGGGTCCCGAGGTGCCCCGCGTCGTCGACGAGACGGTGCCGGTCGACGGCGGGGAGATCGGAGTGCGGATCTTCTCCCCCGAGCATCCGCGCGCCACGATCGTCTATTACCACGGCGGTGGCTGGGTCATCGGCGCCCTCGACGAGTTCGACACCCTCGCCCGTCGAATGGTGCAGCGCACGGGCGCGGCGGTGGCGCTGATCGACTACCGGCTCGCCCCGGAGCACCGTTTCCCCACGGCCGTCGAGGACGCCTGGACGGCGCTGCGGTGGACGTCGGCCCACCTCGAGGAACACGGCCTCCACCTCCCGCTGATCGTCGCCGGCGACAGCGCCGGTGGGAACCTCGCGGCGATCATGGCCAGGCGCGCCAGGGACGAGGGCGGGCCCGAGATCGCCCTGCAGGTCCTCGTCTACCCGGTCACCGACGCCGATCCGGACAGCGCCAGCTACCTCGACCCCGAGAACCAGCTCATGCTCAGCCGGGAGTCCATGATCTGGTTCTGGGACCACTACCTCCCCGATCCGGCCGCCCGGGACAACCCCGACGCCTCACCCCTGCAGGCCGCCGACCTGTCCGGGCTCCCGCCCGCCGTCGTGCTCACCGCCGAGCACGACGTCCTCCGGGACGAGGGCGAGGCGTACGCCGAGAAGCTGCGCGCCGCCGGGGTCCCGGTCGAGCACCGCCGCTTCGCCGGCCAGATGCACGGCTTCTTCACCCTGCTCGTACTGCCTGCGGCCCCCGAGGCACTGGAGTACGTCGGCGACCAGGTCGACCGGCACCTCGCCGCCCGGGCGCAACACAGCCCCGCCTGAGCGGCCCGGTTACCCCGAACACCACGTCGTCGGCCCTGCTGCCGGCGCCGGCACCGACCCGCCGTCGCCGGTTCGCTGCCGCGCACGCTCCCCGAAGTCCCTCGCAACGACGCAAGGACAGCGATCGCACGGATCGCGATCAGGAGGAAGCAGATGAGTGAGTCTCGGAAGGTCGACGCCGTCATCGTCGGCGCGGGCATCGCCGGGCTCTACCAGCTCCACAAGCTGCGTGAGCTCGGCATGAGTACCCGGGTGTTCGAAGCGGGCGACGGTGTCGGCGGCACCTGGTACTGGAACCGCTACCCCGGCGCGCGCTGCGACGTCGAGAGCATGCAGTATTCCTACTCGTTCTCCGACGAACTGCAGCAGGAATGGAACTGGAGCGAGCGCTATGCGCCGCAGCCCGAGATCCTGAAATACGCCAACCACGTCGCCGACCGTTTTAATCTCCGCCCCGATATTCAGTTCAACACCCGCGTCGAACGCGCCGAGTTCGACGAGAGCGCGAACATCTGGTCGGTCGTGACATCCGACGGCAAGACCGTGACCGCGAAATACGTCGTGCTCGCCACCGGCTGTCTCTCCAATGCGCGGATGCCCGAGATCAAGGGCCTCGATCGTTTTGAGGGCAAAGTCTACCACACCGGCCATTGGCCGCATGAGGCGGTCGATTTCACCGGCCAGCGCGTGGCCGTGATCGGCACGGGATCGTCGGGGATCCAGTCGGTGCCAATCATTGCCGAGCAGGCGAGCCAGCTCACGGTGTTCCAGCGCACCGCAAACTTCTCCATTCCCGCCCGCAATGCTGTTCTGACCGAAGAGGAACGGCACTGGTTCCGCCAAAAATATCCGGAAATAAGGCGCTTTGCCCGCGAGGAGGCACGCAACGGCATCTATACCGAAATGCCCGACCGCGGCGCGCTCGATGACGGCGACAATGAGCGCCGCACGAAATATGAATCGCGCTGGAGCAAGGGTGGCCTGACCTTCATGTCGGT
>JAODNO010000635.1 GCA_025465235.1 Pseudonocardia sp. | reverse complement strand
GGTGGGCGAGCAGCTGTTCGCGGCGGCAGCCACCGCCAAGCTCGCCGGCATCGACCCGGAGGCCGAGCTGCGCGCGGTGGCCCGGCGGTTCGCCGCCGACGTGCGTGCCGCGGAGCAGGCCGCGGCGCAGGCCGGAACCGACCCGCACTCCCTCGATCCCGCCGCGTGGAAACGTCACTGGCCACGCTGACCGCCGCCGACCCCTGAGGTCGCCCTCAGCATCCCCAGGGCGAGCATGGCTACGCTGATCACGTGACCGTCCGGAACGCTCCGCGTGCTCCGCGCAGCCGCCCGGCGCGTCGGCGTTCCGGTGCTGCGGTGGTCGCGCTCGTGCTGGCGCTGGTCGCACTGGTGGTGGGGGTCGTGCTGGTCGGGCTCCCGCGGATCGATGGCGGCCGGGACCGCACCCAGCGTGATGACCGGTTGACGCCCGCCGACGTCGGCCGCGGCACCCCGGTCCCGCAGCCCGCACCACTCGGCCCGGATCTCGATCTGTCGGTGTGGGCGGCCGGCGTCTCCGCGCGCACCGGTGTGCCCGCCCGTGCGTTGCGCGCCTACGGGGCGGCCGAGCTGGCGCAGCGGGCCGCGACCCCGCGCTGCCGGCTCTCCTGGACCATGCTCGCCGGAATCGGCCGCGTCGAGTCCAACCACGGGCGCCTTGGCCGCGCAGACCTCGGCGCCGACGGCGTGTCCCGGCCGTTGATCATCGGGGTGCCACTGGACGGCTCGGGCGGGGTCCGGGAGATCCGCGACACCGACGGCGGCCGCCTCGACCGCGACCCGACCTACGACCGCGCCGTCGGGCCGATGCAGTTCCTGCCCACCACCTGGGCCCGCTACGGCGCAGACGGCAACGGCGACGGCGTGCGCGATCCGTTCCAGATCGATGACGCCGCCGCTGCCGCGGCCGCCTACCTCTGCGCGGACGGTCGGGACACGGCCTCCGGCGCGGGCTGGTGGGACGGGGTGCTGACGTACAACCGGTCGATCTCGTACGCCCAGCTGGTGTGGGGCGCAGCGAACCGGTACGCGGGCGCCGCCGCTCCCTGAGTCGGTGCTGGCCCATATGAACGGCACTGTCGTCCGAAGATCCGCGCCGCTGTGCCGTTCGTCCGCCGTCCCCCGCCGCGGCCCCGGTCGTCACGGCTCCAGCAGGCGTTGGCCCCAGTAGGCGCCCTCGGCGAGGCCTGCGGGACAGGCGAACACCGCGGAGCCCGTGTGCTCGATGTACTCCATCAGCACGTCGGACTTCGCCAACGCGCGTTGCATCGGCACGAACTGGGCGTGCGGGTCACGCATGAACGCGAGGAAGAACAGCCCCGCGTTCAGGTGTCCCTGACCATCGCTGCCGTCCACGAAGTTGTAGCCCCGCCGCAGGATCCGTGTGCCGCCCAGAGACTGCGCCGAGGCGAGGCGGATGTGGGCGTCCTTCGGGATGCGCGGTGTGCCGTCGGCAGCGGTGGCGGCGAAGTCGGCCTCGTCGAACTCCGCGGTCGCCCCGAGCGGCGCGCCCTCGCCCTTCGTCCGCCCGATGATCCTCTCCTGCTCGGCGAGCGACGTGCGGTCCCAGATCTCGATGTGCATGCGGATCCGGCGGGCCACGACGTAGCTGCCGTGGTCGAGCCACGCCGGGCCGTCGCCGGGCTGCACCCACAGCTGCTGGTCGAGTGCTGCGGGGTCCTCGGCCTTCAGGTTGTTGGTGCCGTCCTTGAAACCGAACAGGTTGCGCGGTGTGGCCTGCGCGGTCGATGTGGAGGACGTGCGCCCGAACCCCAGCTGCGACCAGCGCACTGCGGTGGTGCCGAAGCCCATCCGGACGAGGTTGCGCACAGCGTGCACCGCCACCTGTGGATCATCCGCGCAGGCCTGGATGCACAGGTCGCCGCCCGACAGGGCGGCGTCGATCTGGTCGCCCGTGAACGTCGGCAGCTCCGCGAGCCGCGGTGGGCGTTGCGCGGCCAGCCCGAAGCGGTCGACGCCGTCCTTCTCGAACAGCGACGCACCCACCCCGAAGGTGAGCGTCAGTGACGACGCGGGCAGCCCGAGTGCCTCGCCCGTGTCGGCGGGGGGAGCCTGCGGATTGAGGTTGACCGCACCGCCCGGCGCCGTCTCGGCGCCCGCCGTCATCCGCTCCGCCGCTGCGGTCCATTTCTGCAGCAGCGCCCGCAGCCGCTCGCGGTCGCCGGTGGTGACGTCGAGGGCGACGAAGTGCAGGCGGTCCTGCGCAGGCGTGACGATCCCCGCCTGATGCTCGCCGCGGAAGGGCACCACGCCGGCACTGGCCGGTGCGTCACCCGCCGAGGCGACGGCGAAACCGGTGGCCGCGCTGACCCCGGCCAGCGCGGCCCCGGCGCCCGTCCAGCCGAGCAGCCGTCGTCGTGAGAGAGCTGTCACGACGTGACGACCCCGGCGACCTGGCTCACCGGCTCCCCCAGGGCGTCGACGGCCTCGGTCATGCGCCGCGTGTCGTCCGGGGTGAGCTGCGTGTAGAGCACGAACCCGTCGCCTGCGCGGTAACCCTCGAGCAGCGTGTAGACGGCGGCGAAGCGCTCGTCGAGCGTCGGCCCGAGCGTGGGTTCCTTGTCGTCGACCACCGGCCGCAGCGCCGCGACGGCCGCCTGCGAGCCCTCGACGTTGGCCTTGAAGTCCCACAGGTCGGTGTGCGAGTAGCGGTCCTCCTCGCCGGTGACCTTTCCGGTGGCGACCTCGTCGAGCAGCTCCTTGGCGCCGTTGGCGAGCTGCACCGGCGTCAGCGGGACGGCGGACACACGGCTCTGCAGGTTCTTGATGTCGGCCATCAGCTGGTCGGCGATCGCCGGCGAGTCGGGCTGCAGGCCGTCGACCCACAGGTCCTTCTCCAGGCGGTGGTAGCCGGTGAACCCGACACCGGGATCGCGCTCGTCGTTCTCGCGACCGTCGATCTTCGGGTCGATGTCGCCGAAGGACTCCGCCACCGGCTCGATGCGCTCCCAGTAGGTGCGCGAGACCGGGAACAGCCCCTTGGCCCCCTCGACGTCCTGCCGCTTCACGGCGTCGACGAACTCCTGTGTCTTCGGCACCAGCGCCTCGATCTGGGAGGTGACGTAGCGCTGGTACCCGGAGGTTGCCTCGGCGAGCTTCGTGTTCGCGTCAACGGAGCGCGCCGCCGTGCCGGTGACGGTGAACGGCGCCCGGATGCCGTCGCCGACCATGCCCGGCTTGCACGCTGTGGTGTAGGTGCCGCCGTCCGGCACCTCGACGATGAGCTGCCGCGTCAGCCCAGGGCCGACGTTCTCCACCTCGCCCATGATCCGGTCGCCCGTGCCGAAGAGGTAGAACTCGGTGACCTTGTTCCCCGTGTTGTTCACCGTGAACGTGATCTTTCCCGCCTGGGCCTCGGTGGCGCTGACTTCGCAGGCGTCGTCGGCGGCCCGGACGGAGATCGGCTTGCCCCCTGCCGCGTCGCCGGGGCCGGCGGCGGGTGCTGTGCTGGTGCAACCGGCGAGGGTCGCCGTGGCGAGGGCGGCCGTCGCGATCCCGGTGCGGGCTCTGCGGGACATTGTTCTCCTAGACGGTCGTGCCGAGGGGAGACCGGGGAACGGGGACGATCACAATGGCGAGGCGACGGGGGCGGCCCGCGGGCTGCGCTGGGGCAGCAGGAACAGGGTGAGGACCACGGCCACGTAGGCGACCCACACGACGGCTTCGAGCACCGTGGTCTGCGGGGAGAAGTTGAAGATTCCCTTGAGCAGCGTGCCGTACCAGGAGTCCGGTGGGACGGCGGCGCTGACGTCGAACGCCAGCGCGCCGAACCCCGGGAGGATGCCCGCCTCCTGCAGGTCGTGCACGCCGTAGGCCAGGATCCCGGCCGCCACGAAGATCAGCAGGATGCCGGTGACCGTGAAGAACTTCCCCATGTTCAGGCTCACGGCGCCGCGGTAGATGAGGTACGCGAGGACGATCGACACCGCGATACCGAGCAGGAACCCGATCAGCGGCTCGGTGGTCTCGCCCGCCGCCTGCGCGGCGGCGAAGAAGAACACCGCCGTCTCGAGCCCCTCACGCCCCACGGTCAGCGCAGCCATGACGACGACGGCCATGGAGCCCATCTGGATCGCGCTCTCGAGGCGGCCGCGCAACTCCGAGGAGATGGAGCGGGCCACGCGGCGCATCCAGAAGATCATTAAGGTGACGAAGCCGACCGCGATGATCGAGAGACCGCCGCCGAATGCCTCCTGCGCCTCGAATGTGAGCGCCTGCTGGGTGAGGGTGAGCCCGAGTGTGACGGCGGTGCTGACCGCGATGGCGATAAGGACACCCAGCCACACCATCGGTAGCACCGAGCGCCGGCCGGTACGGACCAGGAACGCGACCAGAATGCTGACCACCAGAGCAGCCTCGAGGCCTTCCCGAAGGCCGATCAGGGCGTTTCCGAGCAATGGAGTTCCCCTCTCCGCGCGACCGAATTAGGCGAGCCTGACCAGAATCGAACCGAGGGTAACCTTAGCTCAGGTGGCGAGGAAAGGGTGGGCACGGTGTGAGGTGCACCAAGCGCTGCGATCTGCCCGATCAGTCCGGTTCAGGGGGGCTTCGGCGCGCCGGCCGGTGTCCGATCGTTACCTCTGGCCAAGATCAACAAGGCGAAGGTGAGCTGGTCCTGCGCAGACGTCAGGCGGGTTCGGCCCGGTCGACCGCGATGCGCGCCAGCACTTCCCCCAGCGCCTCCTGGTACTCGGGGCGTGGGTCCATGGCAGCCGCCATCTTCAGCTGGGCCTGCGCCTCCGCGAGTCGCCCTTGCCGCTGCAGCGCCTTGCCCAGTGCGAAGCGCGCGTAGTGGTCGGACGGATCGATGTCGAGCACGCGTCCGAATGCCTCCTCGGCGCGTTGCAGCTGCGCGGAGTTGAGGTAGGCGCGGCCGGCGAGCAGTTGCACGGACACGTCGTTCGGCTGGCTCTCGAGCACAGGACCCAATGCCTGCAGCGCGTCGAGCGGACGGCTCCGGGCAATCAACATCTCTGCCCGGCGGAACGATTCGAAGAGGCCGTCGGACGCGGGCTGGCTGGTCATGGTCGTCCCTACGTTAGGTGTACGGGACGCGATCTGCGAGGGGTTGACAGGGGGCGGGACTGCGAACTATCGGAGGACTCGTGCCCGGCAGCGAGTTCCTGCCGCGGTGGGAAGCGGGCGGCGACTACGCTGAGCCGCCGGACACAGCGCCCGGCCAAGGCTGGGCGCGTACAGGCGTCATAACGAGCCCGGACGGGAGCACTGGTGGCGGTCATCGAGCAGGTCGGCGCACGGGAGATCCTCGACTCGCGGGGCAACCCGACGGTGGAGGTCGAGGTCGCGCTCGACGACGGGACGCTGGCCCGCGCGGCTGTCCCGTCAGGGGCGTCCACGGGAGAGCATGAGGCGGTCGAGCTGCGCGACGGAGATCCGCTGCGCTTCGGCGGCAAGGGCGTCGAGAAGGCCGTGGCCGCGGTCCTCGATGAGATCGGCCCCGAGCTCACCGGCATGGAGGCGGTCGACCAGCGGCTCGTCGACCAGCGCCTGGTGGACCTCGACGGCACGCCGGACAAGTCGCGCCTCGGTGCAAACGCGCTGCTCGGGGTCTCGCTCGCCGTGGCGAAGGCCGCGGCCGAGTCGTCCGGGCTGGAGCTGTTCCGCTACGTCGGCGGACCGAACGCCCACGTGCTCCCGGTGCCGATGATGAACATCATCAACGGTGGTGCCCACGCCGACAGCTCCGTCGACGTCCAGGAGTTCATGATCGCCCCCGTCGGCGCCGACTCCTTCCGCGAGGCCCTGCGCTGGGGCGCCGAGGTCTACCAGGCCCTCAAGTCCGTGCTGAAGGCCAAGGGCCTGTCCACCGGGCTCGGCGACGAGGGCGGCTTCGCGCCCGACCTGCCCGGCACCCGCGCGGCGCTTGACCTCATCGCCGAGGCCGTGGACAAGACCGGGTACACGCTCGGCAGGGACATCGCGCTGGCGCTCGACGTCGCGGCCACCGAGTTCTACGCCGACGGCGTCTACTCCTACGAGGGCAAGAAGCTCTCCGCGCAGGAGCTCAGCGCCATCTACGCCGAGCTGGTCGCCGCCTACCCGCTCGTGTCGATCGAGGACCCGCTGGCGGAGGACGACTGGGACGGCTGGGTGGCGCTCACCGAGAGTCTGGGGGACAAGGTCCAGCTCGTCGGCGACGACCTGTTCGTCACCAACCCTGAACGGCTCGACGAGGGCATCAGCCGGGGTGCGGCCAACGCGTTGCTGGTGAAGGTCAACCAGATCGGCACTCTGTCCGAGACCCTCGATGCCGTGACGCTCGCGCACTCGTCGGGCTACCGCTGCATGATGAGCCACCGCTCGGGCGAGACCGAGGACACGACGATCGCCGACCTGGCGGTCGCCACCGGCTGCGGGCAGATCAAGTCCGGCGCCCCTGCGCGGTCGGAGCGGGTGGCGAAGTACAACCAGCTGCTGCGCATCGAGGAGGCTCTCGGCGACGCCGCCCGCTACGCCGGTGACCTCGCCTTTCCGCGGTTCACCGTGGCGGAGGCGGGAGCCTGACGTGCCACCCCGTTTCCGTGCGCGAGTCGCCCGTATGGCGGCTGCGGGTCGCCCCGTTCTCGCGGGCGAATCCCACGGGCGCGGGGTCTGAGGAGGCGCCGTGGTCGAGGAACGAGCCAGGGGCCGAGGTGACCGGACGACCCGTACGCCACCCCCACGGCGTTCGGGCACCGCGTCGTCGCGCCGGCGGAGCCGAGAGCCGAAGCTGAACCGGGCCAGCCGCACGCGCGGGGTGGTCGCGGCGACCACCGGGATGCTCGGCCTGTCCTCGGCGCGCCGGGCAGCTGTGCTGGCACTCGTGGTCTGCGCGCTGGCGCTCACCGTCGCGGTCCCGCTGCGCAACTACGTGTCACAGCGCCAGGAGCTCGCCGCCGTGTCGAAACAGCAGCAGGCACTCGCGGCCGAGGTGGACGAGCTGAGCAAGCAGCGTGCGCGCCTGTCGGACCCGGCCGAGGTCGCCGCCCAGGCCAGGTCCCGGCTCGGCTACGTCACGCCGGGGGAGGTGCCCTACGTCGTGCAGCTGCCGGTCGACCCGTCCGCCACCGGTCCGGGAGCGAGCGCCGCGGGCGTGCCGTGGTACCAGCAGCTGTGGCGCGAGGCCGCGCAGGGCCCGCAATGAGCGAGCTTGCGAGCGAATCAGTGTCACTGCGCCTGCGCGAAGCGTCGACCGAGCGCAGCGAGGGAGTGCGATGAGCCCGGCGTCGCCGCGTCCGCCTGCCCCCGGCATCAGCGAGGCCGACTCCGCCGCCGTGGCTGCGCAGCTCGGACGCCAACCGCGGGCCGTCCGCGAGGTGGCACACCGCTGCCCGTGCGGCCTCCCGTCCGTGGTGCAGACCGCACCGCGGCTGGAGGACGGCACCCCGTTCCCGACGCTGTACTACCTGACCTGCTCCCGGCTGAACTCGCGGATCGGCGGCCTCGAGGCGACCGGCCGGATGCGCGAGATGACGGAGCGCCTGGCGGCGGACCCGGAGCTCGCCGCGGTCTACCGGCGGGCCCACGACGCCTACCTCTCGGAGCGCGACGCGATCGAGCCGCTGGGTACTGAGGTCAGTGCAGGCGGCATGCCGGACCGGGTGAAATGCCTCCATGTGTGCGTCGCGCACGCTCTCGCCGCGGGTCCCGGCGTGAACCCCTTCGGCGACGAGGCACTCGCCGAGCTCGGGGAGTGGTGGCAGTCGGGCCCCTGCGCCCGGCCCTCGACCTGATCCTCGCCCGTCATGCGGGGGTGACCCGCGCCAGCAGAGCCGCTGTGTGCGACTCGGCGGGCAGGGTGCCGGCCGTGCGCCACGGTCCGTCGGGGAGGAAGCGCGAGCTCACGAACGCCGACGAGACCTCGTCCGGTGCGTACCGCAGCAGCAGCGACCCCTGCAGGCACAGGGCGAGCATCTCGGCGAGCCTGCGGGCCCGCCGTTCCTCGCGGCCCCGCAGCTCCGTGCGCAGCTCGCGGACACCCCGGTCGAACCAGGTGTCCGCGCCGGCGGCGGCGTCCACCTCCGCCAGCACGGCGTCCGCGGAGTCGGGCTCGCGGGTGACCGCCCGCAGGACGTCGAGCGCGGTGACGTTGCCCGAGCCCTCCCAGATCGAGTTCAGCGGCGCCTCGCGGTAGAGCCGCGGCAGCGCCGACTCCTCGACGAAGCCGTTGCCGCCGAGGCACTCGAGCGCCTCGGCCACCACGGTCGGCGCCCGCTTGCACACGAGGTACTTCGACGCCGGGAGCGCGAGCCGGAGCAGCGAGCGTTCCCCCCGGTCGACGGCGCCGGCGAGCCGCAGGGCCAGCGCTGTGGCCGCCTCGGACTCCAGCGCCAGGTCGGCGACCACGGCCTGCATCAGCGGCTGGTCGGCCAGCCGGGACCCGAACGCGCTGCGGTGAGCCACGTGGTGCGCCGCCTCGGTCAGGGCTGCTCGGGTGAGGGCGGCGGAGCCCAGGACACAGTCGAGGCGGGTCATCGACACCATCTCGATGATCGTCGCGACGCCGCGTCCCTCGGGGCCGAGCCGCCAGCCCGTGGCGCCGGCGTACTCGAGCTCGGCGGACGCGTTAGAGCGGTTGCCCAGCTTGTCCTTGAGCCGTTGCAACCTGATGGCGTTGCGCGTTCCGTCGGGCAGCACGCGGGGCAGCACGAAGCAGGTGAGTCCGCCGGGGGCCTGAGCGAGCGTCAGGAACAGGTCGTTCATCGGCGCCGAGGTGAACCATTTGTGACCGACGAGCTGGTACGTCCCGTCCGCCGACGGGGTGGCCGACGTGGTGCCGGCACGGACATCGGAGCCGCCCTGCTTCTCGGTCATCGACATGCCCGCCAGCAGCCCGGCCTTCGTCGCCGGCTCGGCCAGGCCGAACTGGTAGGTCGTCGACCGGAGGCCCGGCTCGTAGGCCGCCGCGAGCGCTGGGTCGTGGCGCAGCGCAGGAACGGCGGCGTAGGTCATCGAGATCGGGCAGCCGTGTCCGGCCTCGAGCTGGCTCATCAGGTAGAAGCCCGCGGCCCGCGCCACATGGGCGCCTGTTCCGGGCTCGGCCACCCATGGTGTCGCGTGCAGTCCCCACCCGACCGCGGTGCGGAGCAACCAGTGCCACGACGGGTGGAACTCGACCTCGTCGATGCGATGACCGAACCGGTCGTGCGTACGAAGGACGGGCTCGTGCTCGTTCGCCAGCCGTGCGTGCTCCCGCGCCTCCGGCGACGCCATGACGGCACCGAGCTGGCCCAGAGCCGGCAGGGCATCCGTCGCACCCTCCCTCCGGACGGCATCGGCGAGCGCGGGATCGCAGGCCAACGGGTCGTAGCCGGCAAGCGGCGGCGGCTGGTTCTCGACGCGGTGGGTGCGGTGGTCACCGGGCTGCAGGGGCGGTTCAGCCGGGGACTCCACCCGGGAGGCGGCGCGACGGGAAGCCGGCGCGCCCGTGCCCGGCTGGTCCGCTCCGGTCGCCCCGGCAACGGTTGCTGCCCCTGGCGGTCGGCCGTCCGTTGTCGGCCGGCCGGACGTCGCCGGTTCGGCGACGCCCGCCGTGCGCCCCGCCGGGCTCGGCCGCCGGGGTTGGGCCGGGATGGACAGCCCGCCGGCCGTGCCGCGAGGAATCCGAGCGGAGCCGGCCGGGGCTGTCGTCGATGCGCCGGTGCCCGCCCGGCCCGTCTCGTGCCTCTGGGGGTCGACCACGGGCCGAGGGTAGCGGCGCACGCTCGTTCGTGTGCTACTCGCGGTTCGGGTCGCCCCGTTCGAGGCCGGCGCCCCGCGTACGGTGGGCGCGACCCCTGGACCAGACCGAGGAGAGCGCATGCCGCGCGTGGCCGCAATCGACTGCGGGACGAACTCGATCCGGCTGCTCATCGCCGACGTCACGACCAGCGCCGACGGCACCGTCTCCCTGCGCGACGTGCACCGTGAGATGCGCATCGTCCGGCTCGGACAGGGCGTCGACGCGACCGGCGAGCTGGCTCCGGAGGCACTGGAGCGCACGCGCGCCGCACTCGTCGACTACGCCGCGGTGATCAGCCGGGAGAAGGCAGAACGGGTGCGGATGGTCGCCACGAGCGCCACCCGTGACGCGCGCAACCGCGAGGCGTTCTTCGGGATGGTCCGCGACACGCTCGGGGTCGACGCCGAGGTGATCTCTGGGGACGAGGAGGCGAACCTGTCGTTCGTCGGGGCGGTCGGCGACCTCGATCCCGACGACGGGCCGTTCGTCGTGGTCGACGTGGGCGGTGGCTCCACCGAGCTCGTCATCGGGACGCTCGACGGCGGCAAGGCGACCGTGCAGGCCGCCCGCTCGGTGGACATAGGGAGCGTCCGGATCACCGAGCGCTGCCTGGCGGGCGATCCGCCGACCCCAGAGGAGGTCGAGGCCGCCCGCGAGCTGGCCACCACGATCCTCGACGAGGCGTTCGACACCGTGCCGGTGGAGCGCGCGCGCACCTGGGTCGGCGTCGCCGGCACGATCACCACCTTGTCGGCCGTCGCGCTGGGCCTCGCCGAGTACGACGCCGACGCCGTGCACCGGTCCCGGCTCACGAACGAGGACCTGCACCGGGTGGCCGCCGAGCTGCTCGGCATGTCCCGGGAGGAGCGGGCCACCCACGGCGCCATCCACCCCGGCCGGATCGACGTGATCGGCGGGGGCGCCCTGGTCGTCGACGTGCTGGCGCGCGAGCTGCAGGCCCGCGCCGGCATCACCGAGCTCGTGGTGAGCGAACACGACATCCTGGACGGGATCGCGCGCTCACTCGTCTGAGCCCGGCCGCCGAGCTACCGGCTCCCCGTCACGAACGCCGCCAGGTCGGCCGACTGCGCCAGCCGCGAGGGCTCGTGCACGTACATCATGTGCCCGGCTTCGTAGTAGCGGATCTCGATCCCGGCACGGAGCTCGTCGGGGATCGGCAGCTGGGCGAGCACCTGCTCCGCCGCGGTGTACGGCGTGGCCGCATCGTGGTAGCCGCACGCCACGTGGACGCGCAGGTGCGGGTTGGCGCGCATCGCCGCCGATAGCTTGCCGACAACCGACACCGCCCGGCCCTCGAAGTCCCGGTAGGACCATGGCTGCACCCGCCCGCTCAGCACCTCGTAGGGCAGGTCACTGGCGTAGCCCAGGTTGCTCCGCACATGGGAGTTGAACGCCGCGGTGTACGGCCCGGTGATCGCCGCGATGGACGGGTCGTAGCTGATCACCTCGCCGCCGCCGTCGTCTTCCCAGCCGGTGAACCGGCCGTCGATCCGGCCGACCGTCCGGCCGCTGCCGCGCAGCAGCTCCCGGAAGAACCGGCGGTGCTCGATCCGCAGGCGTACCCGGCGCACGTAGCCCTCGTCGAGCCCGGTGAGGGCGGCCAGCCGCCCGGCCACCCGGTCGAGGTCGGCAGTGGGGAGCCGGGAGCCGCGGGCGAGCGCCCAGGGGTAGTCGCCGGAGGCGAAGTCCTCGGCGTCGTCCAGCACCTCGCGCAGCTCGCGCCCCGGATGGAACCCGTGGTGGTGCGCGATCGCCGCGTAGGTGGGCAGAAACAGGGGGTAGGGCCGGTCGTTGCCCTCGGTGAAGCGGATCGAGCCCATGTCGAGCACGCTGGAGATGAGCATGAGCCCGTTGAGGTACATGCCGTGCCGCTCCTGCAGGTACGCGGCGAGCGCGGCGGCGCGCAGGGTGCCGTAGGACTCACCCGCCAGGAACTTCGGAGAGAGCCACCGCTCGTTGCGGGTGATCCACAGCCGGATCACCTCGCCGATCGTCTCGACGTCCGGGGTGTAGCCGTGGAACTCCGCGGGCTTGCCGCCGGTGATCGCGCGGGAGTAGCCGGTGGAGACAGGATCGACGAACACGAGGTCGGAGTGGGCGAGCAGCGACTCCGGGTTGTCGACGAGGCCCCACGGGGGCGGGGTGAGCGCGCCGGCGTCGCCCATCACGACGCGTCGCGGCCCGAGCAGTCCGAGGTGCAGCCAGACGCTCGACGAGCCGGGCCCGCCGTTGAAGGCGACCGTGACGGGGCGGGTGGCCGGGTCGGCGCCGTCGAGGGTGTAGGCGACGAGGAACACCTCGGCCTGCGGTTCGTGCCCGTCGAAGGTGCCGTCGGTGTGCTTCTCGTGGCGCAGCACGACCCTGCCCGCGGTGGAGGTGTAGGCGAGCTCGCCCGTGGGCGTGCGTAGCGTGTGTGACGTGGTGACGAGGTCGTCGACGGGCGGTGCGGGCTTCTCGGGTGGGCTCTCCGCGGTCACACAGCCGACCCTAGGTGATCTCGACGCGGCGCTCGTCGAGTGCCGCGCCTGCCCCCGACTGGTGGCCTGGCGCGAGCTCGTGGCCAGGGAGAAGCGCGCAGCGTTCCGCGACCAGGAGTACTGGGGACGTCCCGTGCCGGGGCTCGGCCCGGAGGACGCCCCACTGCTGGTGGTCGGGCTCGCGCCTGCCGCCCACGGCGGGAACCGGACCGGTCGGATGTTCACCGGCGACCGGTCCGGCGACGTGCTGTTCGCTGCCCTGCACGCCGTCGGTCTGGCCAACCAGCCGACGGCCGTGCACCCGGACGACGGGCTCGAGCTCCACCACACCCGGATCACCTCGCCGGTGCACTGCGCGCCGCCCGACAACAAGCCGACGCCGGTCGAGCGTGACACCTGCGGCGGGTGGCTGCGTGCCGAGCTGGCGCTGCTGCGCCCGCGCGCGGTGGTCGTGCTGGGCGCCTTCGGCTGGCAGGCGCTGCTGCCGGTGCTGGCGGGAGCAGGGTGGCTCGTGCCGCGCCCTCGGCCCCGGTTCGGGCACGGGGTCCACGTCGAGCTGGCAGGCGACCGGGGGCCGCTGCACCTGTTCGGCTGCTACCACGTCAGCCAGCAGAACACCTTCACCGGCAGGCTCACTCCCGCGATGCTGGAAGACGTCCTGCGCCGGGCCGCATACGCTGCGGGGATCCCCCCCGAACCGGGGTTGCCACCGTCACGTGCACTCGATGCGTAAAGTCGCCGTCAGAGTGGGACCATTGCAACATGGCGCGCAACACGAGGATCGTCGTGGTAGGCGGCGGCTACGTCGGCATGTACACCGCACTCCGGCTGCAGAAGAAGCTGCGGCGCGGGGAGGCCGACGTCACGGTGATCGACCCCCAGTCGCACATGACCTACCAGCCGTTCCTTCCCGAGGCCTCGGCCGGGTCCATCGAGCCGAGACACGTCGTGGTGCCGCTGCGGAAGGTGCTGAGGAAGTGCCACCACCTCACCGGTCGCGTCACCCGGATCACCCACGCCACCCGTGAGGTGACGGTCGAGCTCGCCGCAGGAAACGTCACCACCGTCGGCTACGACGTGCTGGTCGTCGCGCCGGGCTCGGTCGCCCGCACGCTGCCGATCCCCGGCCTGGCCGAGTGCGGCATCGCGTTCAAGACCGTCGGTGAGGCGATCTACCTGCGGAACCACGTGCTGTCCCGGCTCGATGCCGCGGCCACCACGATCGACCCGACGCTGCGCAGGCGGTTACTCACGTTCCTGGTGGTGGGCGGGGGCTACGCCGGCGTCGAGGCCCTTGCCGAGCTGCAGGACATGGCCCGCTACGCCACCCGGTACTACGAGAACATCACGCCCGAGGACCTGCGTTGGGTGCTCGTCGAGGCCGCCGGGCGGATCATGCCCGAGGTGGGGCCGAAGATGGGCCGCTACACGGTCGAACGGCTGCTGGACGCCGGTATCGAGGTCTTCCTCGACACCCGCGTGAAAACGATGGAGGGCGGCCACGTCGTCCTCGACGACGGCACCGAGTTCGACACCGACACGATCGTCTGGACCGCGGGCGTCAAGCCCAACCCCATGCTCGAGCAGACCGACCTGCCGCGGGACGCCAGGGGCCGCGTCGAGTGCACCGCCGAGCTGCAGGTCGTCGGCATACCCGACGTGTTCAGCGCGGGCGACTGCGCCTCGGTGCCCGACCTGTCGAAGGAGGACCCGGAGGCCAAGACCAGCCCCTCGGCGCAGCATGCGGTGCGGCAGGCCAAGGTGCTCGCCGACAACATCGTGGCGCACCTGCGGGGCCGCGTGCTCACGAAGTACAAGCACGCCTACGCCGGGTCGGTGGCCAGCCTCGGGCTGTACAAGGGCGTCGCGGAGATCTACGGGATCAAGCTGCGCGGGATCGTCGCGTGGCTCATGCACCGCACCTACCACGTGAGCCGCATGCCCACCTGGAACCGCCGGATCCGCATCGTCGTCGACTGGACGGGCGCCCTGTTGCTGGGCCGGGAGGTCGTGGCGCTGGGCCAGATCAACGACCCGAGAGCCGAGTTCAACCGCGTCGCAAACCCGACGCCGCCGGCCCAGCCCGTGCAGCGGCCCGGCTCGGAACAGCAGGGCGCACCCGCCCGGCAGCGCGCAGGGTGAGGAGGCCGTGACGCCCGGCCTCCGCGGCCACTGAGCTGACCCGTCCGCATCCCTGGGCTTGTCGTAGACGGGGCCCTACGTCTGGGCGTGCGGCTGGCGCGCGAGGCCGCGGCGCAGGTGTTCGGGCAGCTCGAGGCCCTGCTGGTCGGTCGGGCGCCGGACGACGCAAAGGGGGCGCGGCTGTGAATGTGGTCATCATCGGGGGCGGTATCGGTGGGCTCTGCCTCGCCCAGGGCCTGCGCCGGGCGGGCATCGACGTCACCGTCCATGAGCGGGACCGGGCACCGGGCAGCCGGTGGGAGGGCTACCGGATCCACATCAACCCGGTGGGCGCGCGAGCGCTGCACGCCTGCCTGTCCGATGCCGGGTGGCAGGACTTCCTCGTCACCGCGGGGCCGGGCGGTGACTTCGGGTTCCTGACCGAACAGCTGGACCAGCTCGTCATCGTCGAAGAGTCGATCATGTATCCCGATGGCGCCGATCCGGCGGAGAGCCACTACGCCGCCGACCGCGCCACGCTCCGGCGGCTCCTGCTGACCGGCCTCGAGGACGTCGTGCAGTTCGGCGCCGAGTTCGTCGGCTACGAGCAGCGTCCCGACGGCAGGGTGGAAGCGACCTTCGCCGACGGTCGCACCGCCGTGGGCGACGTACTCGTGGGGGCGGACGGCGCCGCGTCCCGCGTCCGCCGGCAGTACCTGCCCCACGTCCGCCCGATCGACGCCGGCGCAGTCAGCGTGGCGCACAAGATCTGGCTCACCGACGAGGTGCGCGCCGCGCTGCCCCGGCTCGGCACGGGCATGAACATCGTGAACGTCAACGCCCCCTGCTTCCTGTTCACCTCGGCCTTCGAGCCGCCTGGCGGCGCGTCCCGGCCTTACCTGCTGTGCGCCCTCGTGACCCGCCCCGACGTGCTCCCGCCCGACCTCACCGAGCTCGACGGCGATGCGTTGCGCGCCGCGGTCGACGTGCTCGTTGCCGGCTGGCACCCGCAGCTTCGACGCGCGCTGGCCGAGTCGGACCCGGAGAGCCGCAATGCGATTGCATTCCGCGCCGCGGAACCGGGGCCGCCGTGGCCGAGCACTTCGGTCACGCTCATCGGCGACGCGATCCACCTCATGCCACCCATCGGAGGGCTCGGCGGCAACACCGCGCTGCGCGACGCGCATCTGCTCACTCGCCTGCTGACAGCGGCCGCCGGGGGCGAGCAGGACACGTTGGCGGCGATCGGGGAGTACGAGTCCGACATGCGGGAGTACGGGACGGCAGCCGTCCGATCCGCGCTGGCTCAGAAGGAGCAGGCCCTGTCCTACGGCGTCGTGGCGACGGCCGGTGCACGCACCTGGTTCCGGCTGTGCGCCGCGGTACCCGCACTGCGGCGGCGCACCTTCGGCGAGAGCTATGCGGGCCCCGCAGCCCCCCGCCCGTGGGAGCGCGAACTGGCCATGATGCGTGATCCGTAGGCTGGACCGGCGCCCCCGTAGCCCAACCGGCAGAGGCAGGCCCCTTAAAAGGGTCCCAGTGTGGGTTCGAATCCCACCGGGGGCACCCCGCCACAACCTGCAGAGTCGCCCGCTGACCAGCATGAACACGTTCAGCGGGCGATCTGGTGTTGTCCGGCTGTATGCGGTCGACACACGGACCAGCGGACGGTGTGGGACGTCGGCTTGGTCCCCTCGTAGACGTCGACCTTGAAGACCCGCACGTCGTAGCTGGTCTCCATCGGCCGCGTCCTCGTGCGCGTCGAGCCAGCGGTCGAGCCCCGCCCGCCGTATCCGCAGGTCACCGTTGGGCAGCTTGATGCACCGCGGGGCCCGCTTCTTCGCACGCCACTCGTAGAACGTCGAGCGCAAGATACCGAGTTCGGTGCACAGTTCCGCTTCCGTCAGCCGTTCCGCCCTGCTCACGCTGCCTCCTCGGTAGTTGCCGAACGGTGGGGCGGGTCGTCGCCGGTGACGAGTTGGGCGGCGTCGTAGTCGGCTTTCCAGCGTTGTCGCTCGCTGATGGCGTGCAGGAGTAGCGCAGGCCGTGGCGGGACGTCGACGTAGCCGGGCTTGGTGCGTTCCCACTCGAGAGGTCCGTCATCGGCGGGGCGGACTCCGGCGCGCTGGAAGAGTTGCAGAACGAACGCCGAGCGCTCGGCGCGGTGATCGTCGAGGGTCTTGCCCGACCACTTCCGCGACACGAGTACGCGGCGACCGGCGATGCCGAGGTGTTCGGCCTTGGGGGCCTTGCCCTTGCACTGTCAGGTAGCCAATGCGCTGGCCGGCGTCAGCGCGCAGACGAGCGCGTCCACGTCCGCGATCCCTTCGGCGACCGCCTGCCGCTCCTCAGTGCGGCCCGTGACAGGCGTGCCGGGACACGGAAGGCTTCGAGGGTCCACATCATCGCGACTCTGTCGGTCCAGGAGAACTCGTGACAGCGAAGCTCGACTTCAAGCGGGAACTGGAGTGCTACACAGCGAAGCGCAACTCACCGCAGGTCACTGATGTGCCGGACCTGCGGTACCTCATGATCGATGGCCACGGTGATCCGAACACGCCCGTCTACGTGGACGCGGTCTCGGCGCTCTACCCAGTGGCCTACAAGCTTAAATTCGCCAGCAAGAAGAACCTTGACCGTGACTATGTCGTGATGCCGCTAGAGGGCCTGTGGTGGGCCGACGACATGGATACCTTCACCACCGCTCGGGACAAGGCGCAGTGGGACTGGACCCTGATGATCATGGTTCCCGGCTGGATCACGGCCGAGATGTTCACTGATGCGGTCGAGCAGGTCGGCATGAAAGATCGACCCACGCGACTCGACGATCTCCGCTTGGAGGCCCTGTCGGAGGGACGCTGCGTCCAAACTCTTCACGTCGGGGCCTACGACGACGAGGCCGAACTGCTGCGGTACCTGCACGAGGAGTTCATCCCTGATCAAGGCCTCAAGGTGGTCGGAAAGCACCACGAGATCTACCTCAGCGATCCGCGGAGAGCGGAGCCAGCCAAGCTGCGCACGATCTTGCGACAGCCCGTAGCTGACGCATGAGCCATCTCATCGTCAGATCCGGTGCGGGCGGGTGACGGATTACCGCCCCTTCGGCCGAGGAGTCTCCGATCTTGGCCCCTGACGCCGGATACGTCACCTGAGGTGGACCTGGTCCACCAGGGAGGATGTTGTTCGTGCCTGCACCTCACCCGCCGGGGTTCCGGCGTCGCGCCGTCGCGCTTGCTCGTCTGGGCGAGAAACCTGTCTCAGCGATCGCGAAGGAGCTGTCGATCTCCGAGTCGTGCCTGCGAGGTCGAGAACGAGATCCTCAAACGCGCCGCAGCCTACTTCGCCTGGGAGAACGTCCTCCCAAAGTGGTTCTCCCGCTGGTCCAAGAACTCGCCGACGACTGATTCAACGTCGCGGTGACCTGCCGGGTACTGAATGTTCGGCGCCAGGCATACTACGAATGGCGATCCGGGGTGAAGTCTGCTCGCACACAGGAGAACGAGTTGCTTCTCAAGCACATCGTGACGATCCACGAAGAATCACGAGCATCCCGCTCGCGCAGCCTGTGGGCCGTATCCGCGTCGCGCTCGACGGTTGGTGATCAACGGTCATCAAGCAGGTCTGACAGCAGCCGGGGGACGCCACGCGCAGCGAACGCTGGGACGGCCGGAAAATCTGTGGACGATCCGTATGCCCGGTAGCCATGGTGGGCGCCGTGCGACAGGAGGACGTCTGGGACGTCGAGGCCGCTCAGCGTTACGACACGCCGGGGACCGGCATGTTCGCCCCCGAGGTCTTGGGGCCGACCGTGGACCGGCTCGCCGAGCTCGCCGGTGGTGGGCGGGCACTGGAGTTCGCGATCGGGACCGGCCGCGTGGCCGTGCCGCTCGCCGAGCGGGGAGTGCCCGTCACCGGCATCGAGCTGTCCCGCTCAATGGTCGACCGGCTGCGGACGAAGGTGGACGAGGCGGCTATCCCAGTGGTCGTCGGCGACATGGCCACGGCCGTCGCCCCGGGCTCCTACACGCTGGTTTATCTCGTGTTCAACACGATCTCGAACCTGCTCACACAGGCCGAACAGGTGGCCTGCTTCCGCAACGCGGCCCGCCACCTCACTCCCGGTGGCCGGTTCGTGATTGAGCTGTGGGTGCCCGAGTTGCGGGCGCTTCCCCCAGGACGGCAGGCGACGGTCTGGCATAGCGAGCCCGGGTACGTGGGGCTCGACACCTACGACGTCCTGACACAGCAACTTGTGTCGCACCACTTCTGGTTCTCGGACGGCCGGCAAGCGGAGCTGTTCCGCAGCCCGCATCGTTACATTTGGCCGGCCGAGCTCGACCTCATGGCCCAGCTCGCTGGCTTCGAACTGCAGTCGCGCCACGCCGATTGGGTCGGGTCGGATTTCACGGCAGAGTCCCGCTCCCACGTCTCGGTCTATCGCCTCCCGCCACAGGGGTCTCGGCGAACCTGACAGCGACCTCTGATAGCAGCGGACCCGAACTAAGGAGCACGCCCAGCGTCGGCCACGAGGGCAGGCGCCCAGCTCACGAACGGACACAGACGGTCCCGGACGGCCGGTCGAGCCTGGGGGTCAGGGGCAGCCCGGTAGACCCGAGATCATCTCTTCGGGTCCGGCGCGCCGAAGTGGCGGCCAAGGGGCGTGCATGATCGAGCGACGACCACGTGAGACAGTCGCACAATGTCCAC
>JAODNO010000609.1 GCA_025465235.1 Pseudonocardia sp. | reverse complement strand
GTTGTGCCGGATCTCGGCGCCGGATCTCGGTGCCGTGGTTCATTGCTCCCGGCGGGGTTCCGACGAATGGGCCCCGCTCGAACTGGTCGATCACCAGCTCGCGAAGGGTGAGCTTCAAGGTAGGCGCCCAGGATGACCTGCTTGCGTGAACCTGCACTCACGGCGTGCTCCTTTCCGGCGGTGTTGCTTCAGGCCGTGGCGTAGCGGTTGGGGACGGTGGTGGGCAGGCGCAGATGCCCGCGCAGCGTGGTGGCGGTGTAGCCGGTGCGGAACAGCGCGCGGCGCTGCAGCTCGGTCGACGATGCGAGCGAGGTCGTCGGTGGCGACCGCGGGCCGGAGCCGAACTCCGCGATAGCCCAGGGCGCTCCACGACTCGATCAGGTCCGCCACGTCGGTCGCCGAACCGGCGAGGATCGTGGTGTCGGATGCGTAGGGCTCGCCCGCGACGTCCTCGAGACGCCTCCGGCGTGCCTGTCCGGTCTCAGTTGCCGTGTCGAGGAAGACCACCAGATCGCCGTGGACACGGAGTGGTTCCCCGGTGCGCCCGACATCGATGGCGGCCTGCTGGAGCTCGCGCAGGACGGGTCTGCGCGTCGCGCGCCTCAGTGGGCGTCACGTACAAGAGGTCGGCGCCGCGGGCGGCCGTCTCGTAGGGCTCGCGCAGGTGCGCGAGCGCGGTGACGACCGGCTGACCCTGCGGTGGACGTGGGGTGATCGACGGTCCGCGGACGCTGAAGAACCGGCCCTCGAAGTCGATCGCGTGGACCTTGTCCCGGTCGATGAACCGGCGGGTGGCGATGTCGCGGATCTCGGCGTCGTCCTCCCAGCTGTCCCACAACCGCCGTACCCTCGGTGAGGGCGTATTCCCATCGCGCTCCGCGCTTGGTCAGGCCGCGCAGCGCGTTGACCAGGCGGTCGACCTCGTCGGTGGTGGTGCGATGCGAGTGGTGGCGGTTGTGTCGGCACATTCAGGCAGCATGAAACTCATGACGGTCCTCCGGACCCACTCCTGGACCAGGCACTGCACGGGTCCGCGCTTGCCGCCGTGTGTGCACGGCGGCCTGGTCGTCACCCGGAGCACCCCACCGCGGAGGAGGGTTGTCGGCCAGCGAGCCGGGGCTTGACGCTGGCGCTCCTGACCTGACGGCGACGTTACGTCGGCATCACGACCGAGGTCAAGATGACGAACGTCGCCGTACCGCACGCACTGCGCCGCAACACTGCGGGCGAGCGGCTATTCGACTTCCGGCGCTGGTCCTCACGTTTGCACCGGTAGAACTCATATCCGTTGCTCTTGACAATCCGGGCGGGTGATCGCCTAATGTCGGGGCTGTCCATCCAGAGCGGCCAAGAGACCTGGCTCGTCGAAGCCGCAGCAACCACGTGCCGTCCCGGCACCGAGTGCTACCGCCAGGATCGATGGGAGACATCGTGCGGGAATCGCACGCAAGGCGCGCGGCTCTGAGGCCGCCCACGTGGTCGAAGCGTCGACACGTGGATCTGTGCCGCACCCAGACCGCTCTGTGTTGCTGATCCCGATCGGTCGCTGATCGGCTCCGGCCCCTGGCCGTTTCTGAATTCTCCTGTCCTGACCCGGACGCGCTTCGCAGCGCGCCCGGGTTGGCAGTGTGCCTTCGTGTCCACTGTGGACCGGTCCTTGTCGTGTGCCGCCGCATCCGGAGGTCCTGATGTCGTCCCCCCTGCCCGTCCCCGAACCGCGCCGGGTACCCGGATCCGTGTCGCCGGTCGACGTCGTCGACGTCGTGGTGGTCGGCGGGGGTGTCATCGGCGCGGCCGCGGCGTGGCAGCTCGCCCGCCGGGGCCACGATGTTGTGCTGCTCGAGCAGTTCGAGGCCGGGCACACGCGTGGCGCGTCGCACGGGTCGTCGCGCATCTACCGGCAGACCTACGTGTCGCCGGCCTACCTGCGGCTAGCCGTGGAGGCTCTGCAGCTGTGGCGGGAGCTCGAGACGGAGACCGGCGCGGACCTGTTGCAGATCACCGGGGGCGTCGACCACGGTGACGCGCGGGCCACGGCCGATCTGGCCGCATCGCTGACCGCGCACGGGATCACCCACCACTGGCTCGATCCGGACGATGCAGCGCACCGGTGGCAGGGCATGGCGTTTCACGGCCCGGTGCTCCACCAGCCCGACAGGTCGGGCCGGTTGAACGCCGACCAGGCCGTCGCCGCGCTCGGCGCGGCGAGTGTCGGCCGCGGTGCGGTGGTGCGCCGCTCCACTCCGGCGACCGCGATCTCGGTGCGCGGGAGCGATCTCGTCGAGGTCGACACGCCGGGGGGCGTGGTGCGGGCTCGCCGCGCCGTCGTGGCCGCTGGAGCGTGGACGGCGGGACTGCTCGAGGGGATCGTCGCGCTGCCCCCGCTGCGGGTGACGCAGGAGCAACCAGCACACTTCCTGCCGCTGGCCGCAGGCCCGTGCTCGTCGCACGACCTGGACTGGCCGACGTTCGTCCACCACACGGGGCCGGCCGAGGGCTGGCCCAGCGGTGTCTACGGGCTTGCCGCGCCGGGCTTCGGTGTGAAGGTCGGCTTCCACGGCGTCGGTCCCGAATGCGATCCGGATCTCCGCTCGTTCATCCCGGAGCCGGGGCAGCTGCACCGGCTTCAGGAGTACGTCGCGGCGCATCTGCCGGGCCTGGATCACGTCCGGCCCGACCCGATCAGCTGTACCTACACCTCGACGCCGGACGCAGGGTTCGTGCTGGAGTCAGCCGGTCCGGTCGTGGTAGGCGCGGGGTTCTCGGGCCACGGGTTCAAGTTCGCGCCGGCGATCGGGCGGGTGCTCGCGGACCTCGCGACCGGCGCGATCGCCCGGGGGCCGCTGGTGGGGGCCCGGTGAGCTCACCAGCATTGGAGGTGCGGCAGGTCGCCTACACCGACCCGCTGGTGGTGCCGATGCTCACCGAGCTCGACCGCGAGTACTCCACTCGCTACGGCCACACCCTCGGCGACCTCGGCGAGGAGGTGCGGCGTCGCTGGGCTGAGTTCGGCGCGCCCGACGGGGGCCTGTTGCTCCTGCTCGTGGGTGGCGAGCCGGTCGCCGGTGGCGCGTTTCGCCGCCACGACGAGCGGACGGCCGAGCTCAAGAGGATCTGGACACACTCGGCGCACCGCCGGCGCGGCCTCGCCCGACGAGTGCTCGCGGAGCTCGAGAGCGACATCGCCTCCCGCGGCTACCGGCGGATCTACCTGACCACCGGCCCGCGCCAGCCCGAGGCAGTGGGGCTCTATCTCGCCACCGGCTACACACCGCTCTACGACCCGGACCTGGCTCCGGAGCAGATCGGCAAGCACCCTTTCGAGAAGAAACTGGCCTGACGATGAGCGCCTCACCCGGCTTCGCGCCGACGACCGACCACGACCCGCCGTCTGCGGCGGCCGACCCCGCTGAGGAGCTGACCGTCGTCCCGGCCCGGCATCCGTGGCGGTGGGTGGCGACCGTCTTCGTCGCCGTACTGGTGGCGATGGCGATCAACGCGCTGGTCACGAACCCGGCGTGGGACTGGCCGACGGTCGGGCAGTACCTGTTCGCACCGTCGGTCCTGCGGTCCGTCTGGCTGACCCTGCAGCTGACCGTGCTCGGGATCGTCGTCGGTTTCGCGCTCGGCACTGTGCTCGCATTGATGCGCCTGTCGCCGAATCCCCTGCTGCGCTCGGTCAGCTGGACCTACATCTGGGTCTTCCGATCAGTGCCGCTGATCCTGCAACTGCTGTTCTGGTACAACCTCGCGCTGCTCTACCGCGCAATCAGCTTCGGCATCCCGTTCGGGCCGGGGTTCTTCTCGGTCGGCACGATGGACCTGATCAGCCCGCTCACAGCCGCGGTGCTCGGGCTTGCGCTGCACCAGGCCGCCTACGCCGCCGAAGTCGTGCGGTCGGGATTCCTCTCGGTCGACCAGGGGCAGCTCGAGGCGGCCGCCGCGCTGGGCATCCCGAAGCTCCGGCAGTTCCGCCGGATCCAGCTGCCGCAGGCGATGCGCGCCATCCTGCCGACGGCGGGCAACGAGCTGATCGGCCTGGTCAAGGGGACGTCGGTTGTCTACATCATGGCCTTGAGCGAGCTCTTCTACCAGGTACAGGTGATCTACACGCGCAACGGCCGGGTCATCCCGCTGCTGCTCGTCGCCGCGATCTGGTACCTGGTGCTCACGACCGTGATGTCGATCGGACAGTTCTACATCGAGCGCCACTACGCCCGCGGAGCACTGCGAACCGTGCCGCCGACACCGATCCAGCGTTTCCGGGCGTCGATACGGACCGGGACCGCGCTGCTGCGCAAGCGGGTGCCGGCGTGACCAGCGTGGCCGGGACGGACGCCCCCCCGATGGTCGACCTGCGCGGGGTCCACAAGAGCTTCGGGGCGCTGGAGGTGTTGCGCGGCATCGATCTGACCGTGCGCGCGGGCGAGGTGACGGTCCTGCTCGGACCCTCCGGCTCGGGCAAGTCCACCCTTCTCCGGGCGATCAACCACCTGGAGAAGGTCGACCGCGGATTCGTGCGCGTCGACGGCGAGCTGATCGGCTACCGCCAGGCAGGTGACCGGCTGCACGAGCTGTCCGAGCGCCACATCCTGCGCCAGCGCACGCACATCGGGTTCGTGTTCCAGAACTTCAACCTTTTCGCTCATCTGACGGTGCTCGAGAACGTGGTCGAGGCACCGATCTCCGCCCAGGGCCGCGCCCGGGCCGAGGTGCTCGCCGAGGCCGGGGAGCTGCTGGCACGGGTCGGTTTGTCGGACAAGGCGGGGGAGTACCCGCGG
>JAODNO010000605.1 GCA_025465235.1 Pseudonocardia sp. | reverse complement strand
GATGGTGCCCGGCTTGTCGCTCACCAGAGCGGCGCGTGGGATGGCGTCCTGCGAGTGATCGGGAAGCACGCCCAACCGCTCAGGTGGGATGCCCAGCGTCGTGGCGATGTGACGCAGCTCAGAGACGTCTCTAAGGGCCTGTGAGCCCTTCTCCAACTTGGACAGCCGCGACTGGGTGGTGCGGAGCTTGTCGGCCGCCTCTTGCTGCGTCAGGTTCTCCCGGATGCGGTACCAGCGGATGACCTCGCCGACGTCCGAACCGTCAGGCGGTGCCGATGCGGCATGCGCAACCTGCAACCAACCCTCCCCTGCCGAGGTCCTTTCCACGGTTCCCCCATCGCGCCATATCCGGTCTCGATCCAATGATCGCAGTGAGGCAGCCTCTCGGTAAGTCAGACGACAGGATCTGGTGCCGCCAGACGACCCGCAGGACCCTCTGCCGTCGGGTCGACGATCTGGCTAGAGGGGTAGCGCGGACGACTCCCCGGTGGATACGCGCCGTAGCTTCGAGGCCTGAGAGCGTAGGCAGGAACGAGCTGCCGCTCCCACGTGCACGAGTGGCCAACTCGCGTCGTCACCTCGAAACTCACCACACCCAACCACTCACCTCGACCAGCCCGGGCCCAACTGTCCAACTTGCCCGGTACCTCGCCGGACAGAAGCAGATCGTCGTCCTTCTCCCGCGACACGCCGTTGCCTTGTTGGATGAACAGGGCCTCGAGCTTGACCCAGACTGGGCGACCTAGACCGAACGCCTTGACACCCGTTGGACTCGAACACATGTGCGAATAATCCCCGAGTCGTGTCGCCGCGCGCAAGCTCGGGGAGCGACCCTGCGCCAAGACGCCTGGGGTCTCACTCTCCGAAACCGTCGTTTGCGATAGACCCGCACCGGTCCGGGACCACTCGCGGCCGCGAGCGGCGACATCTGCGTTCTTCCTGGGCGCCGCGGCGGTGATCGTCGGCGATCCGAACGCGGCCCGGCGCGAGCACGCTCGCGGCTTTGGCTGCGCCACGGTCGACCCGCTCGCCGGATCACTGCCCGAGCAGCTCGAGCAGATCGTCGGGGTGCCCGCCGTGGACGCCGCCGGTGGACTGTGTCGGGTTCGAGGCAAAGGGCCACGCGGAGGGGACCGAGCAGAACGCGGCTGCGCTCAACCAGGCCATGGGGCCACCCGGGCCGCCGGCGGGATCGGCATCCCCGGCCTGTACGTGACCGAGGACCCCGGAGCGGCCGATGAGTCGGCCCGGCACGGCACGCTATCGCTGGGTTCGGGATCGGCTGGGCCAAGTCGTTGACGTTCGCCACCGGCCAGACGCCGACGATGCGGTACAACCGCCAGTTGCGGGAGGCGATCCTCAACGACCGGGTGCACATCGCGCGCAATGTCAACGCGACGGTGCCACCGCTCGAGGAGGCGCCCAGAGGCTATGAGGAGTTCGACGCGGGCGTGCCGAAGAAGTTCGTGCTCGACCCGCACGGCATGCTCGGCGCCGCATAAGGGCTTAGGGGTCCTGGGAGCTGATGCCGATGCCGCGGACGACGAGATCGGCGACGGCTTCGGCGTAGTCGTCGATCTGTTCGGGCTCGATCACCGTTGCGCCGAACAGCTCGCGGGTCATACCGCCCAGTGCGTACTTCGCGCCGCCGCCGGAGGTGACCAGGTAGTAGAACGCCTCCGGCGGTATCGGGCGGACCTGCCCGGACTCCAGCAGCCTGGCGTAGGTCGGTGCCAGTCCGGCGATGATCGGGCGCACGTAGGTGTCGAGCAGGTAGCTCAACCGCGTCGACGGCGAGCTGCCTTCCTGGTGGACCACCCGCAGCAGGTCCGGGTGCCGCGCGGAGAACGCCACGAACTCGCGGACGAACGCGCGGAGCTGGCTGCCCGGGTCTGCGTGCGGATCGAGGTGTTGGGCGAGCTGGCCGGCAAGGCGCCCGAATCCCCAGTCCATGGCGGCGTACCAGATCGCTTCTTTGGAGCCGTACCGCTGGTGCAGCAGGTTGTGGCTGACACCGAGCTCACGGTTGAGCGTGCGCACCGAGACTCCCTGGTAGCCGTGGGTGGCGAAGGCGTGCAGCGCGGCCGCCAGCAGCTCGTCGGGCGCGGGGGCCGGCGCGGCGCCGTTGTCCTTGCGCGGACGCCCACGCGGACGCAGACCGGTAGCCCGTGGCACCTCAGCGGGCGGCGGGGAGCTGGAGTTCATACATCTAGGGTAACGACGTAACCCCAAAGGTAATTGACAGATGACCATATACTGTTACGTTGGGCTCATGCCCAGCATGCATGCATGCCCCGAGTTGCCGTCCGGGACGCCGACGGTGGCGTCGCCTCCGGCGGCGATGACCAGGGTGTTCGTGCACTTCGCCAACCGGGACACCGGCACCGGGCGGGAAGCTGGGGGGCGTGCTGGGCCGGTTCGTCACCGCTCCGCTCGCGGGGCCCGACGAAGTGGCCCGCGAGCTGGGGTGCGACCGCGTCCGGGCTGACACGTTGTCCGACGCGCTGACCGACGCGGCATTCGAGCGCGGATTCTTCGCCCGGCTGCAGCGACACAGCGCCTGGCGTGCTCGGTTCAGTCCTGTCGAATCACTGACCCGCTGACCGCGAGTGCCCCGTGGCGCCGCGGTCCGACACCTGCTCGTCGGTCTCCCGGCGTTGGTCGTCGTAGCCGGGCCCCCAGTTGTTGCTGTTGACGGTTCGGGAAACGGCTCTACCGCCTGACGGGAAAGGCGCCCCGATATGCATATTGTCCCCCATGGGTTCGCCGCGAGCCTACGACGGCGGCTCGCCCGCCGCGCGGGTCTGTCCACGCGGCGCCGCCTCGTCGGGGTACTGACCGGGCTGGTCTTTCTTCCCCTGCTAACCGTGGTTCTGGCTCAGGTCCGCCAGGTCGTGGGCCTTCCCAGCGAGATGTTGCTTTACCTGCTCGCCGTCGTGGTGGTGTCGGTGGTCGGTGGGCTGGTTCCGGCGCTGGCGGCCGCGGTCGCCGCCGAGGTGCTGTTGGATCACTACTTCGTCCCGCCGCTCTACGACTTCGATGTCACCAATCCCACCAACGTGGTGAATCTGGTCGCGTTCGTATTCGTCGCCGGCGCGGCCAGCTCGGCGGTCGGTCTGGCCGCGCGCCGCCGTGAGGCCGAATCCGTCGCGGTCGAGAACTTCGAGGGCCGTGAGCAGTTCCGCCGGCTGGCCGAGGAACAGGCGGCGCTGCGCCGGGTCGGCACGCTGGTCGCCGGCGCGGTGCCACCGGCCGAGGTGTTCGCGGCCGTCGCGCAGGAGGTCCGCCACATCCTCGGTGGCGACGCCGCGACCATCGTCCGTCTCGAGCCCGACGGCGCGGCCACCATCCTCGCCGTTGTCGGCGTACCCCCCGCCGAGTTCCCGGTGGGGAGCCGCTGGAAGTCTGAGCCGCCACCGGCCGTGGCGGTCGTCTTGCGCACGTGCCGACCGGCTCGCTGCGACGACTACAGCCAAGCCCCTGGCGAGTACGCCGACGCCGTCCGCCGGCTGGGACTCCGGTCGTCGGTCGCGGCGCCGATCGTCGTCGAGGGGCGGCTGTGGGGCACGATCGCCGTCGGGACCCGGCGCGAGCGTTTCCCGGCCGACGCCGAACAGCACCTGGTCGGCTTCACCGAGCTCATCGGCACCGCGATCGCGAACGCCGAGAGCAGCGCGCAGCTCGAGGAAAGCCGCGACGAACTGGGCCGGCTCGCCGAGGAACAGGCCGCGTTGCGGCGGGTCGCCACGC
>JAODNO010000600.1 GCA_025465235.1 Pseudonocardia sp. | reverse complement strand
TCGTGATGACGGCGCGGCGCACGCTGCCCAGCAGATCCAGCCCGGCCTCGGACAGCTTGAGCCCGACCTCCGGGTTGATGACCGTGCCGCCGGTGGCGACGGCGAGGTCGTCCATGAAGGCCTTGCGGCGGTCACCGAAGAAGGGCGACTTGACCGCGGCGACCTTGATGGTCTTGCGGATCGAGTTGACCACCAGCGTGGACAGCGCCTCGCCCTCGAGGTCCTCGGCCACGATCAGCAGCGGCTTGCCGTCGGCGAGCACCTTCTCCAGCAGCGGGAGGAGGTCGGCGATCGCGCTGATCTTGTCGCGGTGCAGCAGGACGTAGGTGTCCTCGAGCACGGCCTCCATCGACTCGGGGTCGGTGACGAAGTACGGCGAGAGGTAACCCTTGTCGAACTGCAGGCCCTCGGTGATCTCCAGCTCGGTGGCGAGCGTGGAGCCCTCCTCGATGGTGATCACACCGTCCTTGCCGACGGTCTTGAGCGCCTCGCTGATGAGGTTGCCGATCTCCGCCTCGCGGGAGGCGATCGTGCCGACCTGGGCGATGTGCTCCTTGTCGTCAACCGGGATGGCCTTCTTCGCGAGCAACTCGCAGACTGCGTCCGCTGCCTTCGAGATGCCCACGCCGAGCGCGGTGGGGTTGGCGCCGGCCGCAACGTTGCGCAGGCCGGCGGCCACCATCGCCTGGGCGAGCACCGTGGCGGTGGTGGTGCCGTCACCGGCGACATCGTTCGTCTTGGTGGCAACGGACTTGGCCAGCTGCGCGCCGAGGTTCTCGAACGGGTCCTCGAGGTCGATCTCGCGCGCGATGGTGACGCCGTCGTTGGTGACGGTCGGCCCACCGAACTTCTTGTCCAGCACAACGTGGCGGCCGCGCGGGCCGAGGGTCACCTTGACCGCGTCGGCCAGCTGGTTCACCCCGCGCTCCAGCGCGCGGCGCGCCGTCTCGTCGAAGGTGATCTGCTTCGGCATGTCCTGCCTCTCTTGATTCTCCGGGGAAAACACGCCGCCCCGGTGGCCCGCTCGGTCGAGGGACCACCGGGGCGGCGGTTACAGAACAGCCTGCGTCAGTTGACGACCGCGAGGACGTCGCGCGCGGAGAGGATGAGGTACTCCTCGCCGTTGTACTTGACCTCGGTGCCGCCGTACTTCGAGTAGATGACGACGTCGCCGACGGCCACGTCGATCGGCACGCGGACGCCGGTGTCGGTGACCCGGCCCGGGCCCACAGCCAGGACCTTGCCCTCCTGGGGCTTCTCCTTCGCCGTGTCCGGGATGACGATGCCGGACGCGGTCGTGGTCTCCGCCTCGCTGGCCTGGACGACGATCTTGTCCTCGAGCGGCTTGATGTTTGCCACGCCGATGACCTCCCCTTCCTGGGGTACGTGCCTTCGCCTACATGATCTGGGATGACGGCCCTGGGGCGTCCCGTCGTCGCGGGTGCCGGAACGCCGTGGCCGTGCCATTGGCACTCTACCCACGAGAGTGCCAACGCCTCAACGCCGGTCACCGCTATGACCCGAAGCGGTACGCGCAGGTGACGACGTGCCCGCGGTCCCCGCCGCGGCCGGTACCGGGGGTGACAAGGTGCCACTAACCGGCGAAGGGTCCAGACGGGGTGAAAGCTCGCCTACCGTTCACCGGCCGGTGCGGTCTGCGCCATCTATCGCACGAAGGGGTGACGAACGCTGCGCTCCGTGTCCACTGATGCTCCCTCCGCCACCTCGACCCACAGCCGACGCAGCGTGCTGCGGGCCGGCCTGACCGCCTCGGCCGTGCTCGCCGTTCCCGGCACTGTGCTCACCGGACTTCACGGTTCGGCGTCCGCCGCTCCCGCCGCGCCGCCCGGCAACCCGTTCACCCTCGGCGTCGCGTCCGGGGAGCCCGCACCGGACGGGATGGTGCTGTGGACGCGGCTCGCCACCGACCCGCTCGCCGATGACGGCCTGGGCGGAATGGGCGACCGGAAAACGGAGGTGGAGTGGGAGCTGGCCACCGACGAGGGGTTCCGGAAGATCGTCCGCAGGGGTGTGGAGAGCACGGGCCCCGAGCTGGGGCACAGCGTGCACGTCGAGCTGTCCGGGCTGAACGCGGGACGGGAGTACTTCTACCGGTTCCGCGCCGGGAGGGATCTCTCTTCCGCCGGCCGCACCCGCACCGCGCCGCCCGCATCGGCGATGCAGCCACTCACCATGTGCGTCACGTCGTGTTCGCAGTACGAGCACGGCTTCTTCACCGCCTACGCCCGCCTCGCCGAGGAAGAGCCCGAGCTGGTCCTGCACCTCGGCGACTACCAGTACGAGTACGCAGCGGGCGCCTACGTCGCCCCGGGCGGGAATGTCCGCGACCACGTCGGGCCGGAGACCGAGAATCTGGCGAACTACCGGCAGCGCTACGCCCAGTACAAGACCGACGCCGACCTGCAGGCCGCGCACGCCGTCGCACCGTGGCTCGTCGTCCTCGACGACCACGAGGTCGACAACAACTGGGCCGACGAGGTGCCCGAGAAGCCGGCGGTGCCGCAGCCGAACTTCCTCGCCCGGCGGGAGGCGGCGTTGCGCGCCTACTGGGAGAACATGCCGCTGCGTAAGGCCCAGCGGCCCAAGGGCATCGACATGCAGCTCTACCGCACGGTGTCGTGGGGCCGGACGGCGAACCTGCACATGCTCGACACCCGCCAGTACCGCGGCGACCAGCCCTGCGGC
Source organism: Pseudonocardia sp. (assembly GCA_025465235.1). Lineage (GTDB taxonomy): Bacteria > Actinomycetota > Actinomycetes > Mycobacteriales > Pseudonocardiaceae > Pseudonocardia. Next base: position 3,918 of record JAODNO010000600.1, on the reverse strand, counting down.
GACAAGTTCAACTCCGCCTGCGCCGAACGCACCGACCCGGCCCGTTCGCTTCCCGGCTCCGAGCAGGAGCAGTGGATCGCCGAACAGTTCCGGCGCTCCCAGGCCCGGTGGGACGTGCTCGGCCAGCAGGTGTTCTTCGCCCAGGTCGACTTCACTCCCGGCCCCGGACGCGGCTTCAACCCCGACGCATGGGACGGCTACCCCGGTTCCCGCGACCGCGTGGTGGACTCCTGGACGGCGTCAAAGGCACGCAACCTGCTGGTGCTGACCGGCGACGTGCACGCGCACTGGGCCGCCGACATCAAGCAGCGCTTCGACGACCCGGCGGCGCCCGTCGTCGGGTCCGAGCTGGTGGCGACCTCCATCACGTCCGGCGGCGACGGGTCGGAGACGCGGCCCGACACGGCCACGACGCTGGCGGAGAATCCGCACATCCGCTTCTACAACAACCGTCGCGGCTACGTCCGCACGCGGTTCACGCCCAACGAGGTCACCGCCGACTTCCGCGTGGTGCCGTACGTGAAGCAGCCGGGCGCCCCCGTCGAGACCCGGGGGACGTTCGTGGTGGAGGACCGCAGGCCGGGCTTGAGCCAGGGGTAGTGGTAAGAGTGCTCCTGCACTCGTATCCGCGCACATCTAGAGTCGCGAGCATGGTGAAGATCGGCTCGAGTGACCTCGACGTGTCCCGGCTCTGCCTGGGCGGCAACGTGTTCGGCTGGACGGCGGACCGGGACACCTCGTTCGCCGTCCTCGACGCGTACGCGGCCGCGGGCGGGAACTTCATCGACACGTCCGACTCCTACATGTGGCGGGCGCCCGGCAACTCCGGCGGCGAGTCCGAGACGATCATCGGTGAGTGGATGGCCGCCCGTGGGAACCGGGACGCGATCGTGGTCGCCACCAAGGTGGGCTCGTGGCCGCAGCGGCCAGGGCTGTCCCGCGCGAACATCACCGCGGCCGCGGAGGACTCGCTACGGCGGCTGCGGACCGACCGGATCGACCTCTACTACGCGCACCGGGACGACCCGGACACCGCTCAGGAGGAAACCCTCGACGCGTTCGACGGCCTGGTGCGCGCAGGCAAGGTCCGCGCGATCGGCGCGTCGAACTTCACCGCGGAGCGACTGCGCTCGGCCCTGGAGATCTCCGCCCGCGACGGGCTCACGCCGTACGTCGCGCTGCAGCCCCACTACAACCTGCTCGAGCGCGCGGAGTTCGAGACGGCCCTCGCGCCGCTGCTGGCCGAGCAGGGCCTGGCCTGCCTGCCGTACTTCGGGTTGGCCAAGGGCTTCCTCACCGGCAAGTACCGCCCGGGCACGAATGTCGAGAGCTCCCGCGCCGAAGGAGCCCTGGCGTACCTGGACGACCGCGGCCTGCGAGTGCTTGGGGTGCTGGACGAGATCGCGGCGGGCCACGACGTGCCCCTCGCCGCCGTCTCCCTGGCCTGGCTGGCCGACCAGCCCACGGTGTCCGCCCCCATCGCCAGCGCACGCACCACAGAGCAGCTGGCAGACCTGCTCCCGATGCTGGAGCTGCACCTCACCGACGACGAGCTGCGGCTGCTCCGGTACGTCAGCGACTGACAGGCGCGGCCCGGGCCGCAGGCGTGCGGCCGCACGGCGGCCCGGTGGCGAGCCGGCCACCGGGCGCGCACTGCCGGCGGGCACTTCAGCCTGCTCCACGTTCCCGAGCTCGCCGGCCAGTCACGCCGCTCCGCGCCACGATCGACGACGCCGCAGACAAGGCGTTCGACAAGGTCGCGCGGCTGCTCGGGTTGCCCTTTTCCGGTAGGCCGCACATCGACCGCGCGGCCAGGGACGAAGCCCTGCAGCGGCGCATCCCTGCGCGGCCGCGGCGTCGCCGCCAACTCCCGGCTGCGGCACGGCGCTCCTGCGCCATTCATTGCCGCCCATCACGGGCGAAAACCAGACGTCGAACCCAATGCAACCGTGTCGGCATGAATGCGGTCTTGCCCAGCAATGCGGTGCTGGGACGGCAGTCCCTCGCTTAGCTTGATCTTTAACCTGGGCGTTGTTGTCGTGCAGTCACAGTGAGGTCGCGTCTGGCGGTCTTCCCGACGTCGTAGCGGGGTGCGGACCTGCTGTTCTTGGAGCCAGGTGGGCGTCCGGGTCCGGGTCTGGTGGGTTTGGGCGCGCTGGCCGGCAGGGTGGTTGTCGCGCGGAGGTTCCGGAATCCGCGGCGGACCCGGGCCGGGGTCAGCCGGCCAGGCGGGGCGGCTTTCTCCCAGGGCCGGCGGAGGTCCTCGGCCAACGGTCGGGCGAGGCGGAGTTGGGTGTGCGCGGCGATCACGAGCCAGGTCCACCGGTCGGCCGCCTCCGGGGTGCGGATCTTCGGAACGGTCCAGCCCAGGGTCTGTTTGAGCAGCCGGAAGGTGTGCTCGAGATCGAAGCGGCGCAGGAACGACTGCCAGCAGCGGTCGATGTCCGCGGCCGTGGCGCTGGTCGTGGACGACCACAGCCAGACCGGCTTGGGGTCGCGGTCGCCGGGCAGGTGCTCGACCTGCAGCCGGATGAGGGTGCCCTCGATGATGGGCAGCTCACCGTCGTGGTCGAGCCAGCAGCCGCGGTGGGTGAGCCGGGGATGGAGCCGGTCCCAGCTGGTGGCGGTCGCGGTGCCGTAGCGGGTGGTGTGGGTGGTCGTGACCTGAGCCGGTTCGGGCCAGGTGGTGGGCTTGTCCAGGGCGAACTCGGGTCCATGTTTGGGTGGGCGTCCGGTGGTGCCGGGGAGTCGGGGTGGCTTCGGCAGCCGCAGTACCCGGTCGGAGCGGATCCGGGCGAGCAGCTGGACGGGTAGGTCGGCTAGGACGAACGCGAGGCGGGTGATGTCGTAGCCGGCGTCAGCGACGATCAGGATGTCCGGGTCCCCGTCTTGCCAGTGCCCGGCCGTGGTCAGCCGGGCGACGACCGCGCGGAGTTGGTCGGCGGTGACGGTGGTGGCGTCGTCGGTGGGCCCGAGGCGGACCGCGTCGAGCAGCGCGGTCCACGAGGTGCGGCCGGGCTCCAGGGCAGCGACGAAGGAGTACGGCCAGCCCGGGATGAGCTGAGAGGCGTTGCGCGCCCGGCCGTAGACGTGGCAGAACAGCCGCTCCGCGCTGGTGGGGGCGTCCGAGCGCAACCACGGGCTGACGTCGACGGCGAGCACGATCCGACCGTCCGCGGCCGTGGGCAGCGGCAGGGACGCAAGCGTCCGGCGGACCCGCTGCGGTTCCACGCGGCCGTGGTTCAGTGCGTCATACATAGCGCCGTGTCCGCGGCGGTGCTCGGCCACCAGGGTCAGGTCGACCAGCGTCTTCACCGGCCCGTCGGCGCACAGCACCGCGTCGGTCAGCTCGAACAGCACATCGGATCGCGCGGTCAACGACGCATAGAACTCGCGCCGGAACCGTGTCAGCTCCCCCAGCGCGGCCACCCGAGCTTGATCGTGCACACTACCCACCGCAGCCCTTGTGTTGATCTTCTTCCTTCGCCAGAAGCATGATCAACCAAGGGCTGCACTCATGATCAACCGGGGTCAGCGCGCCGGCACTGCCGACGCCACAGAGGTTAAAGATCAAGCTTAGAACAAGCCGCGGATGGTGGCTCACCAGGTCGCGGCGCGTACGGCTCAGGCCACCGGCTCCTCGCCGTTGGGCTCGCCGCCGTGAGCGTGATCCTCGGTGAGAACGCGGTGACGGCAAAGGTGGCGTGTCGGTCGTGGTTGTGCCGGGCTCGGTCTTAGCGGCGGGTGGTGCCCGGGTCGGCGTGCCAGGCGGCGTCCTGGACGTCGCCAGCGGGACGCCTGCGACGAGGGCGACGGTGACGAAGGCGTGCCGCAGGCTGTGCGGGTTGAGCCACTCCGGGGCGGCAAGGCCGGCGCCTTGGGCGAGGCGGCGGACCAGTCGCCAGGCGGCGGGCTCGT
>JAODNO010000597.1 GCA_025465235.1 Pseudonocardia sp. | reverse complement strand
CGACCTTCGGGAGCCGAACGAGCGATAGCAGCCCCGGGTCCCTCAGCTCCAGTCCGCGCCCGCCACCTGCCTCGTGGTGATGTTGAGGCGGTTGAAGAGGTCGACCAGGGCGATCGAGACGATCAGGGCCCCGAGCTGCTCGTCACCCGGGTCAGCGACGCCCGGCGCCGGTGCCCTCTCCTGCTGGCGGTTCGGTTCCGGTGCGCGTGCCTGAGGGGCGGCGGGGTGGGATGGAGGTGCGGGTGCGGCTGTCGACCCTGCTGGGGTTGGACGAGCACCCGGGGGAGATCCCGGGGTGGGGGTCGATTTCTCGTCAGGGGAAGGTGACGAGGTCGCGGTCCAGCGGCATCTGGTCGCTGTGCCGCCCGTCCGTCGGCAGTGGCCGGACGGGCAGGGGTTGGGTGGTGTTCTCGAGTCTGTCGAACGCCTCCGTGGAGGTGATCTGCCCTGTTGTCGTGAAGAAGTCGATGACGTAGGGGACGCCTTCCGATGCCATGGGCGACGGGCCGTCCATCACGTGGAAATGCAGGTGCGGGGCGGAGGTGTTTCCGGAGTTGCCCACCAGTCCGAGCTGCTGACCTCGCGTGATGCGCTGGCCCTCCCGCACCGTGATCGAGCCGTCCTGCATGTGCGCGTAGAGAGCGTAGAGCCCCATGCCGATGTTGACGATGACGCTGTTGCCGTCGGCCTTCGCAGGCGAGGTGTCGGACGGCAGCGCGCCGGGCCGCTCGTCGGGTAGTCCGGTCATCACGTGGACGACGACCCCGTCGGCCGCGGAGATGACCTTCTTGCCGTAGATCGTGTAGTCGGCGGGATTCGCGGCGTCGTCGCCCGCGACGGTGCGGTTGTTCGAGTCGAGCTGCTCCCAGTCCACGGCGAAACGCTGAGCCAGCCAGACGCGGTTCTCGATGGGCAGCAGCGCGCGTCGGTGTCGCGGCGAGTCGCAGCAGCTGTCGGCCGCGATGTAGCGGGAGCCCGGCTCCAGCGGCGGGCCGAGGACGGGCGCGACGAGCGAGGAGACGGGAACGGCCACTGGCCCTGTGGTGGCGGTGCCGCCGGGCAGCCCCTCACCACTGACCGTCACGCGGTTGTCGAGGTGCTCGGGGACCACGGACCGCGTCGGGAAGCGGAGCGTCACGTACAAGGTGGCCGACTGGGCATTAGTGAGCTGGTGGACACCGCCGCGGGCGGCGGGCTGCGCCAGTGCTGCGGCGGTGGCTGCCTGGTCGAGGGTCTGGACAACGGCGCCGGACGGTGCAAGCACCTGCACCTCGGTCGGGGTCAGGGTCAGCGGCGTGGTGTTCTGGAGGCCGAGCTCGTAGGTGACGATGACCTGATCACTGGAGCCGACGACAGGCACCGCCGGCTCGCGAGGCGTCACCAGCAGAGTGGTCAACGCCGTAGCCGTCGTGGTGGTACGCGGCTCGCCGTCGAGAGGGCTGAGAGGCGTCTCGCCGCCCGTCACGGGAGCCGGGCCCTGGGTGCAGGCCGTGACCAACATGAGCGCTGCGGCAACCGCCCCGACCACAGCGGCGCGGCGCCGTGGTGGCACGAGCCTCGCAAGAATCATGAGCACTCCAGCTCGGGAGGGCGCATGACCACCACCGAAGCAGTCGGCGCGGATTGCACCCACACCGCAGCATCGTGGCAGGCCGCCGACAACTCCTCCGCACCTTCACCTGGACGTGACCGACTGCGGCCGCGCCGCCACTCGGGGCCGAAGGGCCCCGGACATGCCGCGAGCCCGGTCGCGGGAGGAGACCGGGCTCGGGACGGATGGGGGACGTTCAGGGATCGGGGCTCAGTTCGGCGCCGATCTCGCGCAGGCGGGGCTCGTGCTGGCGGGCGTGGTGTCCGCAGAAGAGGAGCTCGTTGCCCCCAGGGAGCAGTGCGCGGGTCCGCGCGGCCGCGCTGCAACGGTCGCAGCGGTCGTAGCGGGTGAGGAGGGTGGCGTTCCTGGTGCGCATGTCGTCACGCCGCCGCGAGCAGTGCTTCACCGGAAGCGGTGAGCCGGGCGGGTCCCCGGCGCGAACCGGCGTCGATCAGACCGGCCGCTGCGAGCCGGGGGCCCGCGAACTGGTCGCTGAGGAACCGGCCGTCAACGACCAGCGCGCCGCCCGTGTCGCCGGCGATCTCGCAGCGACCGGCAGCGACGGCTCGGAGAACGGACCGATCACGGTAGCTGAGAGGGGTGGCGGTGGTGTTCATCGTCGTTCTCCTTCCGGTTCGGTCATTCTTGTGACCCCTGAAGGATCCGCCGCGGGCCGTACCGCCTGCCATCCCGCTGTCCCCCGCACCACTGGTGAGAACCCGCCAACTTGGAGTGGGGGATGACCCCCACCAGCGTCAACTGCTGCAGGCTGCGTGCTGGCCATACCCGTTGAACGGGCCCGTAGTCGATCACTACGATTCCTTCTGCCCGACGAGTTCGCGCGCTGCCGCCGATGTCAGGAACTCGTAGTCGGTGCGGCGCACGCGCCAACCACCAGGATCGATCGCCTGCGACTCCTCGTTGCCCAGACCGGGTGCACTGCCCATTCGTTCAATCCGGCCGGCAGGGCACGCAGCAGCTCGGCGTATCGGGCCGACTTGCCGTCGATATCCATGCTGAAGCTGTCCAGAAAGTCGTGATCGACAACCGGCATGGACCGCCGCCGCAACTTCTGGCGTCCTGGCTCGAGCCAGACGCGCACCGCCAGACCGTATTCCTCGGCCAGTTCCACGGTCAGGTCGAGGATGTCCTCGCGTCCGCCATCGGCCAGGCAGTGCCAGTCCAGATGGGTCGGCGTCAGCCCGGTGTCGACCACGGCATTGATCTGTGCGCGGAACTCCAGTTCCACCTCGTCGAGACGAGCGTGGGCGAGGAGCTCGGGAACCTGGGCGGGCGTGAACAGCTCGCCCGTCTCGTCGAGGAGCGACGGCACTTTCTCCCTCGCGCTCAGTGGCCCCCATCGGTAGTCGGTCGTCTTGCAGAACAGCGTGAGGTGGATCCCGAACGAGATCTGCGGGTGTCGACGGAGCAGGTGCATGGCGTGCTGCGCCCACGGACACGGCACCATGAGGCTGCACGAGCTGGCGATCCCCTCCGTGATCGAGGTGACGATGCTGGGCATGTCCAGCTCATTATTCTGAGGCGTCGGTGTATCAGCGGCGGCGCCGCCATACGGCTCCGACAATGACGCCCACGACGAACATGCCGGCAAGTGCCGCCCACAACGGCATGACCACTATCGGGATGATCACCCGAATCGCTGCTGGTTCGCGATTCTCGATGATGAACACGAATGCGAGAAGCACCAGTACTCCACCGACCAGGACCCGGGCCGGCGGTCGCCGGCGCATCCGGCCGGATCGGGTCGATGACCTCTGCTTTCCCGCTGCCGAGTCGGTCATCGCCGACCCTCCCGGGCGGAAGACGTGCGTGCAGCTCGATACGCGGCGCGGGCCCGGGAACCGCGGGCGATCGTCATCACAGGATCCCGACGATCACGGCCCACACGCGGCCCGGCCGCACCATCGCAGCCCAGCCGGCCACCGCGGAAGGTAGAGGTCGCAGGAGGCAGGTTCTCGGTCGTCATCGCCGGTCCCATCCTCGTCATGCCGGCCGTGGTTCGACCGGGCGTGGTAGACACCATCGCCCCCTCAGGCCGAGCACGAATCATCCTTTTCGTGTGATCCGAGGTCCCGAGCCCGCCTGTGAAGGTCGCGGTGGGGCTTCCTCCCCGCGCAGGGTGGGTGGGGAGGGGCGAAGGAACGAGCTCAGCCCGATCACCGCGGCTGCTGTGGTCAGCGTGGACCGGATGTGCTCCTCTCTCCGCTCACGCTCGGCCGGGCTCGGATGCTGGAGAGCCTGCCGGCTCGGGTGGTAGGTCCTGAGTGCCTGCAGACTGCGGCGCCGCGCCAGGTCTCCGTGCCGGGCCAGGAAGAGCCGCCAGGCGGCCTGTGCGTCCGCGCCGAACAGGAGAACGACCCGCAGCGACGGCAGGAGATCGATCAGGTGTCGGAGCGGCTCGATGCCGGCGGTCAGTTGCGTTCTGGTGGGCTTGCTGTTGATGTACCACGGGTACGTGTTCCACGGGCAGGACGTCAGCAGCGTCGATGCCTGCCCCGGCGAAGAATGCGAACTGGCGTTCGGCGGTCTGGTCGTCGTTCTCGATGCTCAGAAACCCTGATCCCGCAACACCACCGGCCTTGGGCCCCGGATCACGGAGAATCGCCACCGCAGGCGCGTCGACCCCGCGGTACATCGGCGCGACGTAGGGCGGACAGCCCGCGTGGTCGTGCGTGCCCAGGCCGTCGACGAGCCGATTGATCGGCTCGATGTGCGCGTCGTAGCGGTGCGCCCACTGGTCGGCGCGGTACCGGGGACTCCCCATCTGACGAGGCACGATGCACAGGGTGAACGATCGGCGTGCCCCGGTGGCATTGGACACGGCGTTGGTGATCTGCAGCGCGGGTACTCCTTCAGGCAGGAGTTGAGGAGTGTGCGCGGCCGCACGAGGCTGGTAGACCAGGCATCTGCGCTGGTGGAGGCGGAGCGAGGGAAGGGTGCAGACGATGAGCTCGGACGCGACGCGTAAGGGTTCCGACGGCGAGGACGCCGAATCTCCCACGACCGCGCCCGTGGCGCCGGACCGCCCCGTTGTGGACGGCACGGCGAAGACCCCGGACGAGATCCGGGCCGAGATCGCGGAGCTGAGCGACGAGCGTCTGCAGCACGTCGAGGAGGTTCGCGAGGAGCTCGCCGAGTCCATCGAGGAGCTCGCCGCACGCCTCGACGTCCCGGCCCGGGTGCAGGCCAGGAAGGACGCGACGGTCGCGGAGATCCGGACGCGCGGGAACGAGCTCATCGCGAGCGCGCGGCAGCAGCTCGACCGGGCGTTCCGGAGCGTGGGGGCCATCGTGCGGGAAAGGCCGGGCGTGGTGGCCGCCGCGGCAGGCATGGTGCTCCTGATCGTCCTCGGCGGCCGGCGGCGGTGATACCGGGCGCGGCGCTGTAGCGGCACCGGCGCAATCGGTCAGGCCCCTGCGAACCGCCACCGGGTCTGGCTGTACGGCCTTTTGCCGAACCCGAACGCGGTGGCCGGCTCGATCCGGAACACCAGTCCCAGGCCCTGCCCGCCGCCGAAGCCGCCGTCGAGGACCTCGAAGTGCCACTCACTGCCGTACTTCTTCTCCCAGGCGTCGGCGAGGACCCGCAGCCGCGTCGGGTCGGTCACGCGCGCGGCAGTTCCCTCGATGACGAGATCGAGCCCACCGTGCAAGGCGTTGGCGCCGGTGGTGATCGCGACGTGTGGGTTGTCGGCGAGGTTGTGGGCCTTGCGTTCGTGCTCGCCCGTGCAGAAGTGCAGTGCGCCGTCGAGCCAGACGGTCAACAGCGGGGTGACGTGTGGCCGCCCGTCCGGCCGGACCGTCGACAGCCAAGCGACTTCCGCGACCGCGAGGTGCTGTTCGGCCGTGGCCCACGGGGTGACGACCGCTCCTGGCTCGCCGTAGCGGGGGTCGAGCTCGGTCGTCGGCTCCGTGCTCGGCATGTCGTTGCTCCTCTGGTCGGCTCGGCTCCTCCTACCGATGCAGACCCCACTCGGCCCGCTTTCTCATCGCTGGTGGCGGGTCGCTTCCGTACCGAGGCTGCTGTGGGTCCGGGGTCAGCCGGATCCGCCGGGCAGCTGATGGCCGGGTGCCGGGGTGATGTACTGGGTGTCGCCCCATGCCGCCCGTGCTCCCGACTCGCCGATGCGGTAGACCTGCACGCCGGACACGACGGCCAGCACGACGGTGAGCGCGGCGAGTACGACCGCGACGATGCGCACGCCGCCGGTGAGTGCCGGCGCGGCTGTCATGGTGCCCGGCCCCTCCCGTCGTGCGGCGGTTCCGTTGCGCTGGTGCAGGGCAACGAATGCGGTCACGAACACGAACATCGCGGCGACGAAGGGGAGCAGCTGGTCACCGAGATGGGTGTGCACGGCCATCAGGTCGGTCCGCGGCAGACTGTGCTCCAGGCCGTCTCCGGTGTCGGTGGCGATCGGGATGCACCCGGTGGCGACCGCCGCTACGACGACGACGAGCCAGCCGTAACGGCGGCGCGCCGCGGGCCAGAGGACCACCGCGATCGAGCCGAGCACGGCGAGCGGGACCAGCACCACGACGGCGTGCACCACCATGACGTGCACGGGCAGGTTACTGATGAATGTGGGCATCGTGTTCCTCGTGTCGGGCCGCCCCGTGGTGGCCTCCCGGTTGTCGGTCGGTGCTGAGCGTGCCGAGCGATTCTGGGAGCTTTCTTGGAGTGGGTGGCTCAGCCGGGAGCGCCCGGCACGCGGGGCAGCTCCAGGCGGAATGACGCTCCGCCGGCGGCGCCGTTGGCCGCCGACACCCTGCCGCCGTGTCGATCGACGACCTCGTTGACCAGCGCCAGCCCCAGCCCATAGCGGCGCGGGCCGCCACCGCGGCTGTCGTCCGTGGAGGCGAAGCGCTCGAAGATTCTCGGCAGCATCTCCTCGTCGATGCCGGGGCCGTCGTCGGTGACCTCGACGAGGACGCTGCCCGCTGTCACGCTCACGGCGACGGCCACCTCGGTGGCGGCGTGCCTGATGGCGTTGTCGGCGAGAGCGGTGAGAGCGCGGCGCAGGGCAGCGGGGGAGCCGAGAACAACTGCCCATCCGGTCGCGGAGGCGGAGATCGTGATCCGCTCCGCCTGCGCGGCCGGTGCGGCGGCGGCCACCGCCTCGCCTGCCAGCTCCGCAACGTCCACCCGGGTGTCCGGAACGGTGGTGCGGGGGTCCGCCGCGAGCAGCAGGTCGTCGAGGATCGCGGCGAGCCGCTCGGCGTCGACGACCACCCCGTCGACGTCTGCGCGCAGCGTGGGGTCGGCATCGCTGTGCAGCCGCCGTCGCAGCATCTGGGCGCGCGTGCTCAGCAAGGTCAGCGGGGTACGCAGCTCGTGGCTCGCGTCCGCGACGAAGCGCCGCTGCAGTCCGAGCGCGGCCTCCAGCGGCCGCACCGCGCGCCGGGCGAGCCAGCTCCCGGCCACCG
>JAODNO010000561.1 GCA_025465235.1 Pseudonocardia sp. | reverse complement strand
CGCTCGTCGTGGGCAAGGCGGTGGTGGTGGCGCTGCCGCCGTTACCGCCGTTCGAGATGCCGATGATGATGAACAGCAGGATGAACGCGCCGGGGATCAGGAAGCGCTTTTTCTTGAACCAGGGCCGGCGCGGCGGCTGCTGCGGCTGCTGCGGCGGCGGCGGGTAGTTGACCGGGTAGGGCGGCGGCGGCGGGTAGTTCGTTGTCATTCGTGTTTCTCCATTTATCCGGTGATCGGCCATTAGGGCGTGCTTGTAGTAGCTGAACTTCTCGACAAAGAGAGAGAGGGTGGAACAATGCTCGCTATTGCAGCAGCGCTGTGTTTCCTACTCGCCGTCTTCGATGCGCCGGTCGGTGTCAACCTCATCGCGTTGGGGCTGGCTTTCCTGGCCCTGGCCCTGCTGGTCGGTGACTGGCCGTTCGCCGCGGTGTTCACGCGCCGACGCTAAAAGCAAGTCGCGGACCTGCTGGCGCTGCTCGGGGGAGAGTGGCGGCGCGTGGGCCACCGTGCGGTGGATGTAGTCGCGCAGGGCGTCAGCGTGGTCGGGGCTGGTCATCGACCCTCGGCCATCAGGTCCCACATGCGCTCGTGCCCCACGGATGGGAAGCGGCCGGGTTCCTCGCCGCTGCTCTCGTGTTCGGCGGCGCTGTCTGCCTCGTCGTCCCGCTCGGCGACGGCTTCGGCGGCGGCCTCCTGGCAGCGCATCGGGTAGTAGACGGGCGCGGCGCTGGCTCGGAACAGCCCGGCCAGCCCCGTGGCGGCCACGTCGCGGCCTCGGGGAACCCGCACCAGGTGCGGCATTGTTGATCTCCTCTAACTTCCTTGGTAGTAGGCACGGCCCGTGTGGGGCTCGGCCCCAACTGCGGTATTTGCGCTGTCTGTGGTAATGGCGCCGTCTGTGGTATCGGGGCCAGCGCCGGGACGTTACGAGATACCGGCAGTTGCGGCGGTGCTGTTACAGCGGGCGCGCCCGGCGCCGCCACGGGCGGCGACGACGCGGGGTGCAACCACCCTCCCAGCTGCGGAGCCACCCACAACGCCGCGGACACCGCGGCGGCGAGTACCGGGTAGGCCATGCCGGGCACGAGCAGCCCGATCATGTAGGCGGGGTAGTCCACACGGATCAGCCGGTGGGGCGCCAGGTGGTGGTCTCGTCGTGTCGGGGTGGTCTGATGGCCAGGCAGCCGCCTGCACAACCTGGCGGTTCCGCATGCAGGCCAGCTCCTCGCCGAGCTCCAGGGGAGTTGAGCAGGGCCCGCATGCCCCCCCGTCCGCGATCATCCGCGTGCGGGCCGGGGGAATAGCGGCGGCGGCGTCGGCGCCTGACCCTCCGGTCCGGTCGACGCGGGCGCGTCCCCCGCCGCGGTCGGGTCACTCGGTCGCGGCTGGAACCATCGCCCGCGCGATGAGCTCCCGGAGCCAGCGGTGCCCGGGATCGCGGGCGTCCCGGACCCGCCAGCGCAGGTCGACGGCGAAGACCACCTCTTCGAGCGGCAGGTGCTGCCAGACGCACCCTGCGGAGAACGCCGGATCCACTGCCCAGCGCCGGGGCATCGCCGCGACCAGGTCGGTACCCGCGATGACGCCGCGCATCTCGAACCAGCTCGGCACCGTGAGCACCACGTTCCTGCGCAGGCCTCGGATACCCAGCGCATCGTCGATCATGTTCGTCCCCAGCGCCGCCGCCGCGACCTTCATGTGGGGCAGCTCGAGGTAGCGCTCCAGGGTCATCGGCCGCCCCGCCTGTGGGTGGCTCCTGCTCATCAGCACGACGAACTCGTCCTCCAGTAGCCGCTGCCCCACGCTCGCGGCGGCCGCCGGCGCCAGCGAGGCCGTCCGGACGTGGATCTCGTCCGGCCCGATCCGCCCGTCGGCCTCCCGCGGGTCGAAGTGCGCCACGCGGAGGGTCAGCCGGGGTGCCTCGCGTCGCAGCCGGGAGCACAGCGTCGGCAGCAGGAACGGTGCGACGTACTCGGAGACCCGCAGGGTGAAGCTCCGCTCCGACACCTGCGGGTCGAAGCCCTTCTGCTCGTCGATCACCTGCGAGATCTGGCCGAGCGCCTCGCTGACGACAGCGGCGATCTGCAGCGCCCGCGGGGTCGGCTCCATCCCGTCGGAGGTGCGGACGAGCAACTGGTCTCCGAACGTGGTCCGGAGCCTGCGCAGGGCGTGGCTCACCGCGGACTGGGTCAGGCCCAGCCGTTCCGCGGCGGCGGACACGCTCCGCTCGGCCAGCACCGCCTCGAACGTCACCAGGAGGTTCAGGTCGATGGATCGGAGGTTCACGAGTGGTGCCTCTCCGTGCATGAATGTGATTCAGCCGTGCATGACGAGTATGCACTGGCCTCATCGAACGGAGCGTTCATACAGTGGCCTGGGACCGAACCCCCGGGGGCGCCAGCGGCGAGGAGCACAACAACGATGTTGCGGAACCGAAAGCGTTATCTGGTCTACGGCGGCATGTTCGGGCTGATGTTCGTCAGCTACCTCGACCGCGTGAACCTCTCGGTCGCCGCCGGACCGATCGCCAAGGCCTACGGCCTGGACCCCATCGCGATCGGGTACCTGCTGTCCGCGTACCTGTGGACCTACCTGGTCTTCCTGATCCCGCTCGGGATGCTCGTCGATCGGTGGGGAGCGCGGCGCGTCACCGCCGGGAGCATGGCCATCTGGTCCGTGGGCGGGGCTCTCACGGGGGTGGTCACCGGGTTCGCGGCCATGCTGGGCAGCCGCATGGTGCTCGGAGCCGGCGAGGCCGCGGGCTACCCGGCAGGGAGTCGGGTCATCCGGGACTGGGCTCCGCGGTCCGAGCGCGGGACAGCCGCCGCCTGGTTGAACGGCGGCGCCTACGCCGGGCCCGCGGTCGGTGCGATCACGGTCGGCTGGATCGTCAGCGAGTTCGGCTGGCGGGAGTCGTTCCTGGTCTCCGGCGGCGCCGGCCTCCTCATCGCTGTGCTCTGGTACGCGCTCTACCGCACCCCGGAGCGCGCCGCCTGGCTCGGTGAACAGGAGCGTTCGGTGATCCTCGCCGAACGCGACCCCACGCCTCCGAGGACGCGCGCGTCGGCCCGCCCGCTGGCCTCGCTCGCCGTGCTGCTGCGCAGCCGGACGATGTGGGGCCTCGCGCTCACGCAGGGCTGCGCCGGCTACACCCTGTACCTGTTCATGAGCTGGCTGCCGACCTACCTCGCCTCCTCCCGTGGCCTCGACGTGCTCAAGTCGGCGGCGTTCACGGCGGTGCCCTACGCGGCGGCGGCGGTGCTCGGACTGGTGCTCGGCCGCGTCACCGACGGCCTGCTCCGCAGTGGCCGGCTCGGCGCGGGAGGCCGCCGCACGATCGTCTCGGCCTGCATGCTGCTCTCCTCGGTCATCCTCCTGACCCCCTTCGTCTCCGCGACCTGGCTGATCCTCGTCCTGTTCAGCATCTCGCTGACCTGCGTCTCGACCGCCATGGCCATGAACATCGCGCTGACCAACGACCTGCTCGCCGACGGCGAGCGCAGCGGCGTCGCGGTGAGCGTGCTGATCTTCGGAGGGAACTCCTTCGGGGTGCTGGCGCCGATCGTCACCGGCTACGCCGTCGCCGCGACCGGGGGCTTCTCCGTGGCCTTCGCCATCGCCGGGCTGCTGCTGCTGGTCGGAACGACGTTGATCCTGACGCTCACGCGGCGGCCCATCGACGCCCCGGCGACGACGACCCGGGGGCGGACCGCGCCGGTCGCCACCCCCGCCGTCGACGCCGGGCAGTGACGCCCGCGAGATAGGACCTGGAAGACAACACCAAGAGTGAGGAACGCATGGACCACGTGAGAGTCGCCGCGGTCTCCCGGAACTACTTCAACATGCCCCTGTGGGTGGGCATCCACGCCGGGCTGTTCGCCGCGGAGCAGCTGGATGTCTCCCTGGAGCTGCACGAGCCGATCGACGAGGTGACCGAGCGTCTGAAGGACGGCCGGGTCCAGCTCGCCTGCGGCGTCACCGAGCAGGTCATCCTGGACAGCGAGCGGGGCGGCAACCTGGAGATCATCGCCGGCAACGTCAACCGGCTGCCGTTCGACCTGATCGCCCGGCCGGGGATCCGGTCCTTCGCCGACATGCGGGGCAGGACGGTCGGCGTGTCCTCGCTGGACGCCGGGAGCTCCTCACTGGTGATGAAGCTGTTCGCCGCGCACGGCCTGGAGTATCCGCGGGACTACCGGATGATCGCCGTCGGTCCGATCCTCACCCGCTGGGAGATGCTGCAGTCCGGTGAGATCGACGCGGGGCTGCAGGGGGTTCCGCTGAACCTGATCGCGCTCGACGCGGGGTACACAGCCCTGGCCTCGCCGCGTGAACAGTTCCCGGACTTCCAGTTCACCTCGCTCAACGTCGACGCCGGCTGGGCTCGCGAGAACTCCGCGCTCGTCGTCCGGTTCCTCCGCGCCTTCGTCCGCGCCCACCGGTGGTTCTACGACAACCGCGAGACCGCCACGGACATCGCAGTGACGGAGACCGGCGTGGACCGCTCCTACGCCGCACGGGCTTGGGACGAGTACACCGCAGCCGAGATCTTCCCTCGCGACGCGGACGCCAGCGACGCGGCCGTGCAGGCTCTCATCGAGATCAGTGCGCTGATCCGAGCGCTGCCGACGCGGGCAAGGACCAGTGCCGCGGACTACATCAACCGCAGCTACCTCGAAAAGGCCCGCGCAGGTCTCGAGGTGCCGGCGTGATCAGTGGTGTCGACGGGCGCCCGCGCACCGGCGCGGGCACCATCGACTACGGGGAGCGCCTCCGGCTGGGCGTCGTGGTGCCATCCGGCAACGTGATCGCGGAGCCCCAGCTGAGCGCCATGCTGCCCGCCGGTGTCGCGCCCTACGTCACGCGGCTGCCGCTGCGGGGCAGTTCGGAGGCGGAGCTCACCGCGATGCTCGACGGGCTGGAATCCGCGGCCGCGCTGCTCGCCGACGCCCGGGTGGACCTGATGGTGTTCCACTGCACGGCAGTCAGCACCTCCTCGCCCACGCTCGCCGCCGGCATCGCCGCCCGGATGGCAGCCGCATCGGGGATCCCGGCGATGACCACCGCCGAGGCGCTGATCGCCGCGCTGGGGGCGCTGAGCGCGCGGAGGATCGTCCTGCTGTCGCCGTACCTGCCTGCTCCGCACCAGCGGGAGATCGAGTTCCTCACCTGGCACGGGCTCGACGTCGTCTCCGACGCAGCGCTGGGCATCGACTCGAACGCCGAGATGGCCGCGCTGAGCCCGGACGAGCTGTTCGAGTTCGCGGTGCGCCACCGGCACCCGGACGCGGACGCCTACCTCGTCAGCTGCACGGCGCTGCGCTCCGCCGAGATCATCGCGCCGCTGGAGGCCGAGCTCGGGCGTCCGGTCGTGACGAGCAACCAGGCGATGGTGTGGCACGCGCTGCGGTCCGGCGGGATCGAGGACCACGTCGACGGGTACGGCGTGCTGCTGCGCACAGGATGACGCCGACTCGGAGCAGGCCGCGGCCGACGCGAGTGAGTCGGTGCTCGAACTCGCCGGACGTCTGCTCGCCGGCCGGCAGCGATGGCCTACTCGGGTCCGCCGTTCGCACTGTTCAGGGCACCGCGAAGGCGTCGGGGCTGTGGGCCCCGGAAACGGTCAATGCGACATTGCGCCTACGGCCGTCGGTCCGGCCGCCGATCTTGGTCACTTGTTGAGCCACTGCCCGACACCTTTATGGCCGGAACATGTCCCCTGCGGGTGTTGGCTGAAGGAGTAGGTGCCGTCGTTGCATTTGGCGGTCGCGCCGGCCGGTGCCACGGGCGCACTGACTGGACGGGGTACGCAGTTGCCACTGGAGTTGACATAGTGCGTCGCCTCGTCACATGACGGGGCCGCGACTGGAGCGGGCGCCGCGGGGGGACGAACCGGTGCGGGCGCAGCAGCCGGTGCTGGTGCCGCGGCTCGGGCCGGGGCAGGTGCTGGTGCCGCGGCTCGGGCCGGTGCGGGTGCTGGTGCCGCGGCTCGGGCCGGTGCGGGCG
>JAODNO010000551.1 GCA_025465235.1 Pseudonocardia sp. | reverse complement strand
TCGTGGCGGGAAGGTGCAGGTCGGCGGCGCGACGCGGCGACTGTGCGGACGCGCGGACGACCCGGCCGACGTCGGTGCGCGCCCGCGACCGGCGGCCGGGGGCCCCCTCGCCGATCCCGGGGACCTGCAGCAGGCGCGCCCGGAACGGCGTGGACGGTGGCGGAGCGGCGACGCTCCGCCCGTCACCGCCAGGTCTGTGACCGCCGGCCCCTGCGCGGGTGGGCTGCTGATCAGCGTCGGCGCGAGTGGACTCGGGCGCGGACGTCCCGTCCTGCGGCCGGGGTGCGCCGCCGTCGTCGGGTGGATTTCCCCCGCCGGGTCCCGGGTCGTCGGGACCACCGTCGTCGGGCGGCCCGTCGTCGGGAGTACCACCGTGCTCGCCTTGCCCGGAGCCCTCCGGGGGCTCCTGTTGGGCCGCTTCCTGCAGGGCCGCGTCGAGGGCGCCCTCGTCCATCCCCGGCTCGTCGAACGGGTCACGGCGGCGCCGGTGCGGCAGCGCGAGCCGCGCGGCCACCCGCACGTCCTCCTCCGCCACTGTGGGGGACCCACGCCAGGCAGCGTGCGCCACGGCGGCGCGGGCGATCACGAGGTCGGCACGCATGCCGTCGACGTCGAACGCCGCGCACACGGCGGCGATCCGGCGCAGCTCGACGTCCGGCAGCAGCACGGAGCCGACCCGGGCCTGGGCCGCGGCAATGCGCGCCGCGGTGCCGGCTTCGGCGGTGCTCCACGTGGTGGCGAACCCCGCAGGGTCGTCCTCGAAGGCGAGCCGTCGCCGCACCACCTCCACGCGCGTTGGGACGTCGCGCGCCGCCCGCACCTCGACGGCGAGCCCGAACCGGTCGAGCAGCTGCGGGCGCAGCTCGCCCTCCTCCGGGTTCATGGTGCCTACCAGCAGGAACCGGGCCGCATGCGACACCGACACACCATCGCGCTCCACATGCGCGCGGCCCATCGCGGCGGCGTCGAGCAGAAGGTCGACGAGGTGGTCGTGCAGGAGGTTGACCTCGTCGACGTAGAGCACGCCGCGATGGGCGTCGGCGAGCAATCCCGGCTGGTACGCCCGCACGCCCTCGCTCAGCGCGCGCTCCAGGTCGAGCGAGCCGACGAGCCGGTCCTCCGTCGCTCCGACGGGAAGCTCGACGAGCCGCGCCGCGCGGGTCTCGGTGTGGCAGGCCCCGGCCTGGCCACCATGGGCGGATACGGCAGGGTGCGGGCCGTCGGGGCACTCCGGATCGGGGGCGGCGGGGTCGCAGCTGAACCGGCAGCCGGCCACGACATGCAGCCGGGGCAGCAGCGCCGCCAGCGCGCGCACGGCCGTCGACTTCGCGGTGCCCTTCTCCCCGCGCACCAGCACCCCGCCGACGCCGGGGTGCACGGCGTTGAGCAACAGCGCGAGCCGCAGGTCGTCGTGGCCCACGACGGCGGAGAAGGGGAATGTGGTCATCGGGACGAGCCTGCCAGACCGGACGTCACGACCGGGAGGTCGAGGGGCGCACCGTGACTGATCACATGTTCAAGTGCGCGGGTGTCGATGTGCTCCTCGACGAGGTCGCCGAGCAGGTCGACCTGGGCATCCCGGTCCGCCGCGAAGCTCGTGGCCGGTGCGGGCTCGAACCCGGAACGGCCCGTCTGCTCCGCGACGCGCCGCAGCAGCGCGCGGCGGAAGCCGTCGTTCTCCAGGAGCCCGTGCCAGTGGGTCCCGATGACGGCACCGGCCTCTGACCCCTCGGGATCGGCTCGTACCGGACCGGCCGCAGGTTCGCGGGGGCCTGCGGTGTGGAGCAGGGGCGGGTCCCCCGAGCGCACGACGCGGCCGTGGTGGATCTCGTAGCCCCGCACCTGTTCGCCCCATGCCGTGCCCGTCGGGTTGCCCAGGTGCTTCTCGGCGTCGAAGGCGACCTCGAGGTCGAGCAGGCCGAGCCCCTCGACATCACGGGCCTCGACACCGCCCTCGACACCGTGCGGATCCGCGATCCGGCGCCCGAGCATCTGGTAGCCGCCACAGATCCCGAGCACCGGCCGCCCGCCGCGGGCGTGCGCCAGCACCGCGTCGGCGAGCCCGGTTCGGCGCAGCCACGCCAGGTCGGCGGCCGTGGCTTTCGAACCGGGCAGCACCACCAGGTCGGCGTCGAGCAACCGGGACGGCTCCGTCACGTACCGGACGGCGACGCCCGGCTCGCACGCCAGCGCCTCCGCGTCGGTGGCGTTGGAGATCCGCGGCAGCCGGACGACGGCGACGCGCAGCCACTGCGACCCGTGCGGCGGCGCGGGCCGGCCGAGCACGCCGTCGGCCACGGCGGACAGCGAGTCCTCCGCGTCGAGCCAGAGGTTCTCGACCCACGGAACGACCCCCAGCGTCGGACGCCCGGTGAGATCACGGAGCCGGTCGAGGCCGGGCGTGAGCAGGGAGAGGTCGCCGCGGAACTTATTGATCACGAAGCCCGCGATGCGCGCCTGGTCGGCCGCGTCCAGCACGGCGAGGGTGCCGAAGAGATGGGCGAGGACGCCGCCGCGGTCGATGTCGCCCACCACCACCACCGGCAGACCGGCAGCCTGCGCGAGCCCCATGTTCGCGATGTCACTGCCCCGGAGGTTGATCTCGGCAGGCGAGCCTGCGCCCTCGCAGACCACCACGTCGTAGCGTTCGCGCAGCCCGGCGAGCTCCGCCCCGACGACGTCGAGCAGGGCGGCCTTGCGCGCGTAGTAGGACCGCGCGCTGACCGTGCCGTCGACGCGCCCGCGCACCACGACCTGCGAGCTGCGGTCGCTCCCCGGCTTCAACAGCACCGGGTTGAACGCGACGCTGGGCTCCAGCCCGCACGCGTGCGCCTGCATCGCCTGGGCCCGGCCGATCTCCCCACCGTCGGTCGTGACCACCGAGTTGTTCGACATGTTCTGCGCCTTGAACGGCGCCACGGCCACCCCGCGACGCACGAGCCAGCGGCAGATCCCGGCGACCAGGGCGCTCTTGCCGGCGTCCGACGTCGTGCCCGCCACCAGCAGCGCACCACGTAGATCGTTCCCCACGCTGATCCTCTCCGGGGCCGCGGACACACCCTACGTCGCCGGAGGCGGCCCTGTTTCGTCAGTTCGGCTCGCTCCCGGCCGATGGCGGGCGCGCCCTCCGACGACAGAGCGCTTACCGTGGTCCTGTGCGGTTTCTCCTACGTCCCGGCTGGCTCGCCTTCATCGCGGTGGTCGTCGGGTTCGCGATCGTCTGCTACACGCTGCTCGCCCCGTGGCAGTTCGGCCGTGAAGCCCAACGCGACGCCGAGCAGCAGGCGATCGACGCCTCCTACCGCACCGCGCCCGTCCCGCTCGCCGAGTTGCTTCCCGCCGGCCGCGGCGTCGGTCCAGGGGTCGAGTGGCGGCAGGTCACGGTGTCGGGAACGTACCTGCCAGCGGACGAGGCGCTCGTCCGGCTGCGGGTGGTGGACGGCAAGCCCGCGTTCGAGGTGCTGACCCCGTTCCGCACTGACGACGGGAGGCTGGTCACCGTGGATCGCGGGTACGTCACCGCGGGCAGCGGCACCCAGGTACCCGGCTTCGCGACACCGCCCAGCGGCACCGTCTCGCTGACGGCCCGCCTGCGGATGGACGAGACGGACCCGGAGGCCCGCCCGGTGTTCGAGTCCGAGGGGCACCGCCAGCTCTACGCCGCCGACTCTCGCCCGCTCGCCACCGCCACCGGCCTCGACCTGGAACCCGGCTACCTGCAGCTCGCGGCCGACCAGCCCGGCGTCCTCAGCCCGCTCGCCGTGGCGACGAGCACGGGCGCTGCGCCGTTCACGAACTTCTCCTACGCACTGCAGTGGCTCACGTTCGGAGCGATCGCCCTCTTCGCGCTGGCCTACTTCGTGCGGCTGGAGCTTCTGCAACGCAGGGGCGACCGGAAGGCCGACCGCAGCGCCCTGCGCCAGGCCCTCGCCGGCGACGAGCCCGACGCGAACCCGGGCGAGACCCCGCTCGCCGACCGCTACGGCCGTCACTGACCAGAGCCTGCCGGCACCGGACATGCGCGCGCGAGCAGCGCCGGGGCGGCAACTGAGCGGCGATCAGCTTCGGGGGCGCGAGGGCGGGGCGGGCAGCCTCGGGTGCGGACGCGCGCTCGGGAGAGGCGCGGCATTCGTCCGGTCGGGCGAAATGCGATGAGTTCTCCGCGGTCGCAGGGTCCACTCCGTGCAGCAATCGACGGGCCCTCGGTCCCGCTCCCGGCGAGAGGACGCAGCGCCATGCAGCACAAGATCATCCCGAATCTGTGGTTCGACACGGAGGCCGAGGAGGCAGCGGGCTTCTACATCTCCGTCTTCGGTAACTCCCGCATCGTGAACGTCACGCACTACACGGAGGCTGGGCCGCGTCCGGCCGGGGCGGTGATGACCGTGGAGTTCGAGCTGGACGGTCAGCGGTTCGTCGGCATCAACGGAGGCCCTGAGTTCACGTTCGACGAAGCGGTCTCCTTCCAGATCAACTGCGATACCCAGGAGGAGGTCGACTACTTCTGGGAGCGCCTGTCCGAAGGCGGGCAGGAGGGGCCCTGTGGCTGGCTCAAGGACCGGTTCGGCCTGTCCTGGCAGGTCGTACCGGCGGGAATGGAGGACTTGTTGACCGATTCGGATCCGGCGCGCGCCCAGCGCGCGATGCAGGCGATGTTCGGCATGGGCAAGCTCGACATCGCTGCGCTGCGCAGCGCGGCTGACGGGGTGCCTGCGACCTGACAGGCCCGCGTCAGTTGGAGGCGCACCGCCGGTACTCGGGCACCGAGAAGGCCACCACCACCGCCAGCACCGCGGCCGCCCAGCCGACCAGCCGGGACAGTCGCGCGGCCCGATGCAGGTCGACAGGCGAGGGGGCCCGGCCTGCACCGAGGCGCGGACGCTCCTCCACGCCGTGCGGATAGATGGTGCGCCCCCCGAGCCCGACGCCCAGCGCGCCCGCCACGGCCGCCTCCACCGGGCCCGCGTTCGGGCTGGGATGGGCGGAGGCGTCCCGGCGCCAGGCCACCAGCGCTGCGGCGGGCGAGCCGCCGACAGCGGGCGCCAGTCCGGCGAAGAGCAGCGCCGCCACCCGCGACGGCAGCAGGTTGACCACGTCGTCGAGGCGGGCGGCTGCCCACCCGAACCGACGGTAGCGGGGTGACCGGTAGCCGACCATCGCGTCGAGTGTGTTCACAGCGCGGTAGCCGAGCAGCCCAGGCACGCCCGCCACCGCGCCCCACAGCAGCGGAGCCACCACCGCGTCGGACGTGTTCTCGGCCATCGACTCCGTGCCGGCCCGGGTCATCCCGTCGGCATCGAGGGCGGCGGGATCGCGGCCGCAGAGCGATGGCAGCCGTGCCCGGGCTGCACCCAGGTCGCCGTCCGTGAGCTCCGCGGCCAGGGCAGCGCCGTGCCGGGAGAGCGATGTCCCACCGAGCACGGCCCACGTCGCCGCGCCGGTGAGCGCCACGGAGGCCAGCGGACGGCCGGCCATGGCTCGCTCGGCAAGCACCCCCAGCCCGGTGGCCGCTGCGACGAGTACGGCGGTGTGCAGAGTGCCGCTTATCCGCTGGTCGGAGTAGCAGCGCCGCTCCAGCATGGCGGCCACCGACCCGAACCCTGCCACCGGATGCCACCGGCGGGGGTCGCCCAGTGCCGCGTCCGCGACCATCCCCAACAGCAGTCCGGCCGGCCGGACCCATGCGTGCGGTCTCACAGCGGCGACGGTACGGCGGGCCCCGGCGCCGCCTCCCCTGCGAGGGATGATTGCTGCATGCGCACCGAACTGGATCCGATCGAGTTCGGCCGAGGGCCGACCTACCGGCTGCTGAACTCGGTGGTCGTGCCTCGCCCGATCGCCTGGGTGTCCACCCGCTCGGCCGACGGCGTCGACAACCTGGCTCCCCACTCCTTCTTCACGATCTCCTGCGTGGACCCGCCCATGGTCCAGTTCACGAGCGTCGGCAGGAAGGACTCGCTGCGCAACGCCCAGGAGACCGGCGAGTTCGTCGTGTGCCTCGCGGCCGAACAGCTCTTCGAGCAGGTGAACGCCACAGCGACCGACTTCCCCTCCGGGGTCAGCGAGTTCTCGGAGGTGGGCCTGACACCCGAGCCGAGCGCCGTCGTGGCGCCGCCGCGCGTTGTCGAGTCACCGGTGGCACTGGAGTGTCGGCTGCACCAGACCCTCGAACTCGGTGACTCGACGGTCGTCATCGGCCGCGTCGTGCACGCGGCGGTCACGACCGACATGTTCGACGGTGACCCGCAGAGTGGGGGGCTGCCCTCGATCGACAAGCTTCGCCCGCTCGCCCGGCTCGGACGCAACGAGTGGTCGACGATCGGCGCCGTGCTCGACATCACCCGGATCTCGCACAAGGAGTGGCCGGGGCACTATGCCGGGCGCTCCTCCCCGCCCACCGCCTGACCGAGCCGCAGCCCGTACACCCGCTCTGCCTCGGTGGCGATCCGGTGCAGCGAGCAGGGCCAGCGCTCGCCCGAGCCGCTGGAGGTGCGGCAGGAGGTGCATCGGCCCATCCGGTCGGGGACGTGCGCGGCCAGCAGCCGACGCCAGACCTCCGGCATGCCCGCCATCACCTCCGCCAGCGGCCCGGCCCCCGGCCTACGTGGTTGCGTCACGGTCCCCTCAACCTGCTTCGCCACACCGGCGATTCAGATCTGCACGGAATGTCGACGAGCGGCGCCCGGTGAGCGACCGGCGCCACCCGATCGGTGCCTGCAACGCGTACCAACCCGGTCGCCGTGACGCTCCGCCGCTCGTCGGCCTGGCATTCGAGTGAGGGCGCGGCGACACGGGGCTCTACCCGGCGCTCGAGGCGAGCGGGCTCACAGGACGAACTCGCCGATCGGTGCCGGCCCGCCGTCCCCGCGGTCGGCACCGTGCAGTTCGTTCTCCCGTCCTCGCAGCTCCACCCTCCTGATCTTGCCCGAGATCGTCTTGGGCAACGTGCCGAACTCGAGGCGCCGGATCCGCTTGTACGACGCCAGGTTGTCGCGGGCGAACTCCAGGATCGACCGCGCCGTCTCCTCGGTCGGCTCGTGCCCGTCGGCCAGCACCACGTACGCCTTCGGCACGGCGAGACGCACCGGGTCGGGGGACGGGACCACCGCCGCCTCGGCCACCGCTGGGTGCTCGATGAGCACGCTCTCCAGTTCGAACGGGCTGATCCGGTAGTCCGACGCCTTGAACACGTCGTCGGCGCGCCCGACGTAGGTGATGTAGCCGTTGTCGTCGCGGCGGCCGACGTCACCGGTGTGGTAGTACCCGCCCGCCATGGCCTCGGCGTTTCGCTTGTCGTCACCCGCGTAGCCGACCATCAGCCCGAGCGGCCGCTGGGAGAGATCGACGCAGATCTCCCCCTCCTCGGCCTTCTCCCCCGTCGCCGGGTCGATCAGTGCGATGGGGTAGCCGGGGATGGGGCGTCCCATCGAACCCGGCTTGACGGTCTGCCCCGGCGGGTTGCCGACCTGCACGGTGCTTTCGGTCTGGCCGAAACCGTCCCGGATCTGCACGCCCCATGCCTTCTCGACCTGCTCGATCACCTCCGGGTTGAGAGGCTCGCCCGCGCCGACCACCTTCGTCGGCGGCTGGGGCAGGCCGGAGAGATCGGCCTGGATGAGCATCCGCCATACCGTCGGCGGGGCGCAGAAGCTCGTGACGCCGCAGCGGTCCAGCACCCCGAGGACCGACGCGGCGTCGAAGCGGGAGTAGTTCATGACGAGCACGCAGGACTCGGCGATCCACGGCGCGAAGACGTTGCTCCACGCATGCTTGGCCCAGCCGGGGGAGGAGATGTTCAGGTGGATGTCGCCGGGCTGCAGGCCGATCCAGTACATGGTCGACAGGTGCCCGACGGGGTAGGACGCGTGCGTGTGTTCCACGAGCTTCGGCTTCGCGGTCGTGCCGGAGGTGAAGTAGAGCAGGAGGGTGTCCGAACCGCGGGTGACGCCGTCGGGGGTGAAGTCCGCGGGCGCAGCGGCGGCGCGGGCGTAGTCGAGCCAGCCCTCCGGGGCGCCCCGCACGGCGA
The DNA here is from genome assembly GCA_025465235.1 of Pseudonocardia sp. Lineage (GTDB taxonomy): Bacteria > Actinomycetota > Actinomycetes > Mycobacteriales > Pseudonocardiaceae > Pseudonocardia. The sequence goes on along the minus strand of JAODNO010000551.1, from coordinate 3,645 downwards.
TGCGGGTGTAGTCGCCCTCGACGCCGTCGAACTTCGCCGTGTCGGCTCCACCGACCACCACGTGCTTCGCCCCGCCACGGTCGAGCCGATCGCGCAGGTCGGACGCGGTGAGCAGCGTCGTGGCCGGGATGACGACGGCGCCGAGCTTCATCGCGGCGAGCAGCGTCTCCCACAGCTCGACCTGGTTTCCGAGCATGAGGATGACCCGATCGCCGCGGGCCACGCCGTGCTCGCGCAGCCAGTTGGCCACCTGGTTCGACCGCGCGGAGAGCTCGGCGAAGCTCCAGTAGCCCTCGCTGCCGTCCTGTTCGACGATCCACAGCGCGCGGGCCGCCCCGCGCTCCGGGTCGGCCGCTACGGCGTCGAAATGGTCGATCGCCCAGTTGAACTCGTCGATCTCGGGCCAGCGGAAGTCGCGGTAGGCCGTCTCGTAGTCCTCCCGGTGTGCAACGAGGAACTCGCGCGCCGCGTAGAAAGCTTCTGCCGACCGATTCATGACCTCACCTCGGGATAGCTGCTGCTGCTGATCGCACCCTAATGAGCACACCCCGGAGCGCTCCATCTACACAGCGCGCAGCGCTCGATCAGCACGGCGCGGAGGGTTTCGGCAAGTGAGACTCTCCGGTCCCCCTGACGCGCCGGACGCGCCCGGCCTGCGGAACCAGTCGAACCGCCTACCGTTGCGGCGTGATCGATCACCCGTGGAGGGGCCGCGCCGCTGCGGCCGCTCTCCTCGCCGGCCTGCTGCTCGCCGGATGTGGCAGCGGCAACCCGCCCGCCGCCCCTGTTGCCACGTCCCCGCCGGGGCCGGCCGCGGGAGCGACCGCCGGGCCGACCACGGGGCCCCCGATCGAGACGTCCGAGCCGGCCCAGCTGCCATGGCCCGCTGCGAGCGCGGCGGATGCCGCAGCACTCCAGGCCGCGGCGGACCGCGGTACCCAGCCCTGGCTGCTGGATCCGGCGGAGGTGGCGATGTCCTACGCCGGGGCGGCGCACGGGTGGACCGCTGCCGAGGCATCTCCCGGACCGGATGGCACGAGCGTCGATGTCCGCAACTCCGACGGACAGCGACTCACGCTCACGCTCGCTCAGCCCGGCCGAACGGGCACGGGCGGAATCTGGGTGGTCACGGCGGAGCACCCCCGATGAGACCAGCGACCACCAACAGGTTCCCGCGGATGAACGGGCCCGACAGCGCGCCGATCTAGCTCACCTCGACGACCGTGACCCTGTGTGATGACAAATGCCTGTACTCACTTCTTCGGGTGAACACCGGGCGAGTCTGCAGCGTTCCGGGTCCGGCCGTCGATCTCCTCCACAGACGCCGCCGCACGAGCGACGGCCCGATCGCCAGGGGGCGACGATGACCACCGACTCGGTGCAGCAGGACATGTTCACAGTGCTGCACGGTCAGCCCGTGCCGGTCGTGACGCGGTGGACCTACACCGCGGCCGACCCCTTCGCCGTCTCCCTCGCCGTCGGAACCAGGAGTGATCGTTGGATCGAGTGGCTGATCGCCCGCGATCTGGTGATCGACTCGATCACCGGTGCCGTGGGGGAGGGAGACATCCGGATGACGCCGCAGGAGGTACAGGGCTACGACATCGTGGAGATCGAGATCCGCTCCGCCGACGGTCGAGCCGTGCTGGAGGTCGACCGCGACCTGCTCCGGCACTTCATCGAGGCGACGATCGACATCGTGGCCCTCGGTGACGAGCTCAGCCGGATGGACCTCGACGACGAGATCGCGAAGATCACTCAGAGTTGCGCCGAGTAGGAGACTCACCCCCGCGGTACCGCTCCGCGTACCGCGCCGCTGCCGCCTCGCGGGTGCCCGCGTCCGCCTGGTCGCGCACGGCCTTCACCGTGCCACGCGCGAACCCGGCCTTCAGCGCCCGGTGCTCCGTGGACTCCTCCAGGTAAGAGACCGCGTACAGCAACCCGACCGCCGCGCCGCCTCACGCGCACCCACGCGGGTCTGGCAGGAACACCAGGATGAGCAGCACCCACCGTCGATGTGCCGGCGGCAGCCCACCGCCCATCGCGTACCAGAGCCACGGCAGCAGACCAGGCCGTTCCATGTCGCCGGGCCTACTCCGCAGATACGCCATCGGGCCTCACGGCAGCCCCGCGTCCGGGCCGACGTCCCCGCGTCCCGAGGCAGGCGCGGCGGCGCCACCGACCTCACGATTCGCATCGATGCCGGCGGCCGGATCGCGGTCGGCGGGGTCGCGGGGCAGGGCGGGATCCGGCCCACGTCCGGTCCAGCCACCGCCGGTGTGGGCGCTCCCGCCACCGACCGTCTCGCCGCTCTCGTCCAGCGGGCCCGAACCCGGATCGAACACCGCGCCGTCCTCACGGACGTCACGGGCGGCCTCCTGCCGGGCTCGCTCCGCGAGGGGGTCGCCACTCAGCGCGTCGTCGAGTTCCGCGTCGTCCAGGGCGGGCGAGTCGGCGAGCGACGGCTCGACCTCGATCGGCGCCCCGGCGAGGTCGTCGATCTCGTGCACCGCGGCCTCCTCGGCGGACGCCGCACCGCCGTCGATCCCCACGTCGACGCCGTCCATCGCGTCAGGCCGCTCGAGCGCGGCACCCTCGCCGGCGACCCTCAGCCGCCCGGCGCGGTCCGGGTCGACCGGCTCCTCGCGCCGCTCGCGCCGGAGCCGTCGGTCGAGCGTGTCGCCCTCCCGCATGCCACGGGCGGTGACGCCGTCCTCGTCGAGCACGTAGGGCCGGTCCGCCGGCACATATCCGGCGTCCAGCCCATCGCGGTCGCCCGGCGGTGCAACCAGCTGCTGGTCACTCTCCAGCTGCACGGATGCACCCAGGTCGGGCGCCTCGGGCTGCTCCTCGTAGTCTCGCTGAGCCATGGCGCGCGGTTACCCACACCGCTAGCCCGCCACACCCCGGGTGTTTCCGCCCACTCCGCGCGGTACGTCCCGATCACCTGGCACGCGCGGGAGGAGAACGGATGACGTCGCAGCCCCCACCTGACAGCTGGCCCGACGGCGTCGCAACCCCGCTCCCCCAGCCTGCAGCCTCCCCGGTACGCGACCCGCCCGCGGCTCGGCCTCGCGACTCGGCCGCGACCCGCCAGGCCCTGGTCGACGCCGGCCGGACGCTCTTCGCCACGGTCGGCTACGACGCCACGACCGTACGTGCGATCGCCGACCGCGCCGGGGTCAACCAGGCCCTGCTGTTCCGCTACTTCGGCAACAAGGAGGGCCTGTTCGCCGAGGCCGTGCTGGGCGAGGCGCTGGAGCTCCTGGCCGACGCCCCGCGGCACGACCTGCTGGAGCGCACCCTGGCGGCGGTGCTGGACGACGAGCAGGGCCACGCGGCCGAGATCCTGATGGCGGTTCTGCGGGCAGCAGGCAGCTCCCAGGTGGGTGAGGCCGTGCGGATCCGGCTGGGCGAGGCCTACTCAGCGGCGTTCGCGTCGCTCGTCGACACCGACGACCCGGCCGACGCCGCGGTCCGCGCCGACCTGCTCCTGGCGTGGCTGCTCGGCATCGCCCTCAACCGATCCGTCCTGCGCGCGGGGCCGCTGCACGATCCGCAGGTGATCACCGCACACGTGCTGCGCGTCGCCACCGCTTTGCTCGGGCCGCCCCGACCTTCTTGACATGCCAGGACGTCACTTCC
>JAODNO010000546.1 GCA_025465235.1 Pseudonocardia sp. | reverse complement strand
GACGTCGCCCGGCGCGAGCCGGTCTCCGTCGGACCGCGCGTCGAGCACCTCGAAACCCCCGGCTCCCCGCCCGTCCGCGCTCACCCCGTCCGCACCGAGCACGGTGTCGAGCACGGCCAGCACGGCGGGAACCCCGGCCAGCACACCCGGCTGCCGCGCGGCGAATGCGGCCACGGCCACGGCGCCGGCCGGGACGGTGGCTGCCGTGGTCGCGTCGGGGCCGTAGCGAAGGTCCTCCTCCAGCGCGGTCCTGACGACGCGGCGCAGGTCGTCCAGATCGGGTCCGGTCAGTGCCCGTGTCATGCCGCGACCGCCGTCTCCTCCAGTACGACCGGTCGCCCGGCTGTGTCGAGCCCGACCACGAGGCTCGTCCGCTGCCAGACGTCGTCCCGCTCGGGGAAGTCGGTGCGTACGTGGCAGCCCCGGCTCTCGGTGCGGTGCCCGGCCGCAGCGAGCACCGCCTGCGCGAGCAGGGTCAGCGCCGCGTCCTCCACCCCCGCCCGGTCCACTGGCAGCCCGAGCGCCGTGACCGCCTCCACGGCGTCCGACGCCGCGGCCAACCCGGCCGCATCGCGTCCGATCCCCGCCGCGCCCGTCATCGCCCGCTGCACGACCGCGCGCGGGGCGAGTGGCACCGCGGTGGACGGCACCGGGCGGGCGAGGCCCGTCCCGTGCAGCACCTGCCGGTCGGCCACCACGGCCCGCGCGGCGCGCGCCCCGACGACGAGGCCTTCCAGAAGGCTGTTCGACGCCAGCCGGTTCGCCCCGTGCAGGCCGGTGCGAGCCACCTCGCCCGCTGCGTACAGCCCGGGGACCGCGGTGCGCCCGTGCAGGTCGGTGACCACTCCGCCGCACGCGTAGTGCGCCGCGGGCGTCACCGGGATCGGCTCGCGGACGGGGTCGATCCCCGCGTGCCGGCAGGCGGCGTAGACGGTGGGGAAGCGCAGGGCGAACTGCGGGATGGCCGTGGCGTCGAGGTGGACGCACTCGGCGCCGGTCTCGGCCAGCGTCCGGGTGATCGCGGCGGCCACGACGTCGCGCGGGGCCAGGTCGGCCAGCGGGTGCACTCCCGTCATGAACCGCCGCCCGGCACGGTCGAGCAGCACCGCCCCCTCCCCTCGCACCGCCTCGGTCACCAGCGGGCGGCGGCCGACGGCCGGCGTTCTCCTACTGCTGGACCTGGCAAACGGATCGTGGGCGTACAGGACGGTGGGGTGGAACTGCACGAACTCCAGGTCGGCCGCGGTGGCGCCCGCCCGCAGGGCGAGGGCAACACCGTCGCCCGTGGCCTCCCCCGGGTTCGTGGTGCTCGCGTACAGCTGCCCGTACCCGCCGCTGGCGAGCAGCACCGCAGGCGCCCACAGCACCCCGGGCAGGCCGGCGTCGTCCAGCACGGTGAGGCCGACGACCGCGCCGAGCTCATCACGCACGGCGTCGACCGCGACATGGCCGGTGAGCAGTGGCAGCCGCCGGTCGGAGGACGCGGCCACCAGGGCCCGTTCGACCTCGGCGCCGGTCGCGTCACCGCCGGCGTGCACCACCCGGAACGCGGAGTGGCCGCCCTCGCGAGTGCGGGCGAGCCTGCCGTCGGTCCCCGGGTCGAAGACCGCGCCCCTCGCCCGCAGCCGCGCGACGGCCGCGGGCCCCTCGGCGATGATCTCCGTGACGGCCGCCGCGTCGGAGAGGCCTGCGCCTGCGGCGAGGGTGTCCGCGACGTGCGCCCCGACGCTGTCACCGGGCACGTCCCCGACGACGACGGCGATCCCGCCCTGCGCCCAGCGCGTGGACCCGGCGTCGGTGGCGTCCTTCGTCACGACCACGACGCGCAGTCCCAGCTCCGCGGCGTCCAGCGCGGCGGTGAGCCCGGCGACACCGGACCCGACCACGACGAGGTCGACGTCGGCCTCCCAGACCGCCCTCACTCCGCGCCCCCCGGCTGCCCGATCTCGATCATCCGCTGCACGGCGGCGCGGCCGCGGGCGGCGAGCTCGGGGTCGACGCGCACCTCGTCCGTGCCGTCTCGCAGCGAACGGAGGAGCTTCTCCGGGGTGATCATCTTCATGTACCGGCAGGAGGCGCGGTCATTGACGGCGCGGAAGTCGATCTCCGGTGCCGCTCTGCGCAGCTGGTGGAGCATGCCGACCTCCGTAGCCACGAGCACGCTCGTCGCGGAGGTCGAGCGTGCCGCGTCGAGCATGCCGCCCGTCGAGAGGATCCTGACCCGGTCCTGGGGCACGGCTCCGGTTCCGGCGAGGTACAGCGCCGAGGTGGCGCATCCGCATTCGGGATGGACGAACAGCTCGGCGTCGGGGTGCGCCTCGACCTGCGCGGTGAGCGCCGGCCCGCTGATCCCGGCGTGGACATGGCACTCCCCCGCCCAGACGTGCATGTTCTCCCGGCCGGTGATGCGCCGGACGTGCGCACCGAGGAACTGGTCGGGCAGGAACAGCACCTCGCGGTCGGACGGGATCGACTCGACGACCTCGACCGCGTTGGACGAGGTGCAGCAGACGTCCGTCTCGGCCTTCACGGCGGCGGTGGTGTTGACGTAGGAGACGACGACGGCCCCGGGATGTTCCGCCTTCCACGCCCGCAGCTGCTCGGCCGTGATCGAGTCGGCGAGCGAGCACCCGGCGTTCGCGTCAGGGATCAGGACGGTCTTGTCGGGGGCCAGGATCTTGGCCGTCTCGGCCATGAAGTGGACGCCGCAGAACACGATCGTCGAGGCGTCGGACCGGGCGGCGATCCGGGAGAGCGCCAGCGAGTCGCCGGTGTGGTCGGCGACGTCCTGGATGGCCGGGAGCTGGTAGTTGTGCGCCAGCACTACGGCATTGCGGCGCCTGGCCAGCTCGCGGACCTCCTCCGCCCACACGGCGTCGAACGTCGGGGCGGTGACGTCGGTGAGCGTCACGATCTCCTCCTCCTGTTTTCGACTATAAGTCGTAAACAGGCCGATCGTAGCAGCGGGCCTTGGCCCCTACACCCTTCTCGTGACCGGGAACTCATCCCGGCGCAACCCCCCGTTCATGTGTCCTCGGGGGGCCTCCATTGCCGCTACGCCTACCATCCGCGCATGACCCGCCCGACCGAGCACGAGGTGCTGGCGGCGGTGCTGCAGATCCGCGCAGGCACGCTGCAGGTGCTGGCCTGGCAGCGGGCGCGGCCGCCGGACTCGGGCCGGTGGGCGCTGCCCGGCGGCCGGCTCGGCGACGACGAGGACGTCGAGCGGTCGGTACGACGTCAGCTCGCGGAGAAGGTCGACGTCCGGGAGGTAACCCACGTCGAGCAGATCGCGGTGTTCAGCAACCCCGACCGGGTGCCCGGCCCTCGCTTGGTCGCGACCGCGTTCCTCGGGCTCGTGCCGTCCGACTCCGATCCCGCAGTGCCTGCCGACACCACGTGGCACCCGCTCAGCGTCCTGCCCCCGACAGCGTTCGACCACGCCGCCATCGTCGAGGCCGCCCACGACCGCCTGCGGGCCAAGCTGTCCTACACGAACCTCGGGTTCGCGCTCGCCCCCCGCGAGTTCACGATCTCCGAGTTGCGCGGGCTCTATGTGGCCGCGCTCGGCCACCCCGTGTCCGCGACCAACCTGCAACGCGTACTCACCCGGCGCCGGCTCCTGGAGCCCACCGGCGAGGTCGCCCCTCCCGGCCCTGCAGGCGGACGTCCCGCAGCGCTCTTCCGGTTCAGCGACAGGACCCTCCACGTGACCGACGCCTTCGCGGTACTCCGGCCGCCGAGCGAGCAACTGCGCAGCGCCGTACCGTAGTCGGGTGGCCGAGACGCTCCCGCTGTTCCCTCTGGGCACGGTGCTCATGCCCGGGGCCTCGCTGCCGCTGCACATCTTCGAACCGCGCTACCGGCAGCTCACCGTCGATCTCGTCACCGGTGCCGTGCCGGACAAGGAGTTCGGCGTCATCGCCGTCCGCGAGGGCTGGGCCCCCGACGACGACGGCCTCGCCGGACTCCACTCCGTCGGCTGCACGGCCGAGCTGCGCGACGTACGCAGGCTGCCCGACGGGCGCTTCGACCTCGTCACCCGCGGCGCGCGGCGCTTCCGGCTGCTCGACCTCGACGAGGAGTCGAAGCCCTACCTGATGGGGTCGGTGGAGTTCCTGCCCGACACCGACACGCCCGTCGCCGACGGGATGAGGCAGATGCTCACCACCGCGGCCCGAGCCGCACACCGCCGCTACTGCGACACGGCGTGGAAGGCAGGCGACTGGTCCGAGCCGGAGTCGGACGTGGCGCCGGACACCTTGCCCCACGTGCTCGCGGCCGACTGTCTGCTCCCGATCGGCGACCGGCAGCGCCTGCTGGAGCAGACCTCCCCGATCGAGCGGCTGCGGATGGTGCGCGCCCTGCTGGCTCGCGAGACCGGCCTGCTCGGCCAGCTCCGCGCCGTGCCCGCCCCGATCACGACCTTCGCAGTGGAAAGCAGCGTCAACTAACGCCGCACCACCCCACGCGAGTCGCCCGAAACCCGCCCGCGAGTCGCCCCGTTCCCGCCCGCGAGTCGCCCGAAACCCGCCCGCGAGTCGCCCGGTATCGGGCGTCAGCGCCAGCCGAAGCGCGTCCGCAGCTCCGCCGCCACGCGTTCGAACCGGTGCCGGTCGAGGATTGCGCCCTCGCGGCGGATGTCGTGCTCGCCGACCTCCAGCACCCGGTCGAGACGGACGAACGACTCCCGCCCCTCCCTGTCCCATGCGCCGGATCCGATCGAGATCCAGTCCCAATCGCCTGCGTGGTCGTGCTGGCTCGACAGCATCAGGCCGACGAGCTCGTTGCCCTGTCGCCCGACCACCAGCAGCGGTCGGTCCTTGCCCCGCCCGTCATCCTCCTCGAACGGAACCCACGCCCACACGATCTCGCCCGGGTCGGGGGTGCCGTCGGGGTCGGGCGAGTAGATGATCGTGCGCGCCCGCTCCACGGTCGATGCGGTCCGGGCCGGCAGTCTCGGCGGAGCGGCCGGACCCTGCTTCCGCGACGACAGCAGGTCCAGACCGATCTTCGAGGCCTGCCGTAGGACGCTGCTCCAGTTCGCCATGAGCACAGCATGAACGACGGACCGGCGGGCCCCGTCGTCCCCCCATGATCGACGGAACGGGCCAGCGGAGCATCACCTCGCTGCGCCTGCACGCTCCCGCTACGGCGACCGGGTCAGATCTCCAGCCCGTTGCGGTCCACCAGGCACCCGGCGGGCCACTCCTGAAGCGGCGCGTGCACCGGCAGCACCATCGACACCCCGCCGTAGACCTGCACCCGGCCGTCCGCACGCACCATCCGTGTCCCGCCGTCCACGCGCATCCAGCCGGCCGTCGCGTAGAACGGAGCCACGTGATCGCCGCAGGTCAGGTACCCGAACGGGAGCTCCAGGTCGTGCAGGGTCGACGCGGTCCGACCGAGGAGCTGCGCGCCGAACCCCCTGCCCTGTACGTCCGGATCGACGGCGACGAGGCCGACGTCCCCGACGAGAACCGAGGCGCTCCGCTCGGCGACGCGCAGAAACCGCCGCAGGACACCGACGTGCGCGACCGCTCTCCCGTCCAAGCGGCCGACGACGCGCAGTTCGGGTCGGCCGCTGGACCAGCTCCGGGTGCCGGTGAACGCGGTGCGCGACCGCGGGAAGCACCGGGCGAACAGCGCGGCAAGCACCCGGTGCTCGTCGTCGGCGACGTCGTCCTCCCAGGTGGAGGACCAGTGGAGGTCAGGTGCGGAGATGAGCTGCGCTCCGGCGCTCACCGTGGCGGCTGCACCGCGCCGTCCAGCTGCTGGGCGTCACCTGCACCACCATGCGCCGGGCGCAGTCCGGGCAGAACCGTGGCGGTTCGAGCTCCCGTCGGTCGGCGCAACGCAGGTGGTCACCCTCCTCGGAAGGAGCACCGCACTGGTCGCAGAACATCGGGACCGTCACAGCGTCTCGTTCAGCGCCTTGATCGGCATCTGCAGCTCGCCGAGCAGGTCGATGTCGGACTCCGCGGGCCGGCCGAGCGTCGTCAGGTAATTGCCGACGATCACCGCGTTGATCCCGCCCAGCAGCCCCTTGCGCGCGCCGAGGTCGCCG
>JAODNO010000527.1 GCA_025465235.1 Pseudonocardia sp. | reverse complement strand
GGCCGAACACCATCCCGCGAAGGGACTCCACGGCGCGCGCTCGTCGTAGAACTGCTTCTGTGCCCGCTCGTCGCCCTCGTCGACGCCCGCGTCGTCGAACCTGTGCAGACGACGCCACAGCACCGCCGTACCTCGCCTCCTGTCGTCGAGGAGAGCATTGAGAATCGCCGATGCCGACGCCTGAGCCCCCCTCAGGAGTCGCCACTCACCGCAGACCCGGACTACGTCGAGATCCCAGCTGCGGGTGCTCCAGGGCGAGGTGTCCTCCGAGGAGCTGACAATAAGCTCGGCGGCCTGCGAGAAGCTCGGCGGCCTGCGAGAAGGACGCGGTCTTCAGACCCATGCCGAAACAGGGTGGACCACGATTCTCTTGTGTGGGAGTTGCACGAGGCGGCTCCGGAACAAATGGAGGAACGTTGACCAGCTGGGCCATTCTCGCGGCGGCAGTCATTCCGCTCACGGTCGCCGCGATCGAGCGCGGCCTCGTGCTGCTGTTCCTCTGGCCCGGAACATCTGCGGGCTGCGGCGTCGGCCACGCGGCACCTGGTCCCGGAGAAGAACCGGCAGCGCTCGCTCGCCGCGCGTCGGTCTCGTAGGACTGGCTAGCGCCACCGCTAACGAGAGAACCCTGTCGCTCCGGTAGGTACGGGAGGGCGGGGTTCCATGCTGTGGAGCGTGGCGGTCCGGGGGCTCGTGTGGTGACCGTGCGTGATGGAGGGGCTGTGCCCTGGTGGAGGGGGCCAGGAGGGGATTGCCCCCAGGCCCCCGACCCCGCCTACCAGGCGGAACGCCGCCTACCTGCTACTTCTGTGGTGCCCCCGGCAGGATTCGAACCTGCGACGCACGGTTTAGGAAACCGATGCTCTATCCCCTGAGCTACGAGGGCTGACCTGCGGAAAGGCCAGCTCGGCCCTTCCGCCCTAGCGCTACCGTGCCATAAGCTGCGAGCAGCAACGGCAACCAACGCCAGTGACGAGCAGTGTAGTGGCACGCTCCCGGCGTAGCTGGGGGCGGTTCGCAAGCTGCCCGGCGGCCGATTCCAGGTCCGCTACCTCGACGCCGACTCGCGACAGATGCTCCCGGCGCCGCAGACGTTCGCCACGAAGCGAGCAGCGGAAGTCTGGCTGGCGAAAAGCGCACAGAGCTCGACGCCGGCACGGCGATCAACGAGAGGACCGGGAACCGGCCACTGAGTCTGTGGTGGCCGGCGTGCTGGCGTTCCGTGCAGTCGAACAAGGAGCAGACGAAGGTCGGCTACGAAGCCGCCTGGCGCCTGCGGGTCGAACCTCGCTTCACCAGGAGCCCCGTGCGGCGGATCAAGCCGGCTCACATCGATGAGTGCGGGTCGCCGACATGGTCGAGGACGGGTGTGTCGGCCTCGAAGGTGATCGAGAGCCTCGGTGTGCTGATGCGCGTCCTCGACCTCGCCGTCCGGACGTAGCAATCGCCGTCAACCCGTGCTCGCATCGATCTTCCTGGCTGCCCAAGCGGCCAGTGACTGACCGGCCAGTTTCTGTCACCTGGCGCTGCGCGCAGCGAGACGCGCTCGCCCTCGCGGTGACCGAGGCGCTCACTGCCGGCCACGCCTCGGGCGATCGACGACTTCCGCCACCCCGACGGCGTCCAGGGCGCCTTGCAGGACGAGTGCCTCATTCACCTGCGCGCGGGCGAGCCGTGCGTGCGATGCGGGAACACCACGATGGTCGCCGCCGGCCGCGGGACCTACGTGTGCGAGACATGCCAGCCGCGCGCGGCGGCTCAGCCCGTCGCCGCTGGCCGGTAGGGGCGGAAGAACGCGCGCAGCTCCTCCGCGTAGAGCTCGGGCTCCTCGAACGGCGCGAAGTGCCCGCCGCGCGCGGGCTCGGTTACGCGCGCGACGTTCGCCGTGCGCTCGAGCCACGCCCGGGGCGGGCGGACGATGTCGCCGGGGAAGAGCGAGAAGCCGGACGGCACCTCGACCCGGCGGGCGTGCTGCGTGGGTGGGATCGCGGCGTTCGCGCGGTACATGCGCATCGACGAGCCGATCGTCTCCGTGAGCCAGTAGAGCGTGACGTTCGTGAGGATCTCGTCCTTCGTGAACCGCCGCTCGACGTCGCCGTCGCAGTCGCTCCACGCCCGGAGCTTCTCGACGATCCACGCGGCGAGCCCGGCTGGCGAGTCGGTGAGCCCGAAGGCGGCGGTCTGGGGCTTCGTGCGGTGCATGGCGGCGTAGGCGCCCTCGGTCGCGCCCCAGACCGCGGCGCCCTCGAGCCAGGCGCGCTCCTCGGGCGCGAGATCCGCCGGGTCGCCCGTGAAGACGGGCACGCCCGCGTCGGTGCGGTGGACGGCCACGACCCGGTCGGGGTGGTCGAGCCCGAGGTAGCGGCTCACGTGGCTGCCGATGTCCCCGCCCGCCGCGCCGTACCGCGCGTAGCCGAGGACGCCCATGAGCTCCGCCCACAGGCCGGCAACGGCCATGGCGTCGAGGGGCGGGCCGGTGGGGCGGTCGGAGTACCCGTAGCCCGGCATGTCGGGCACGACCACGTCGAACGCGTCGGCGGGGTCGGCGCCGTGCGCGCCGGGGTCGGCAAGGAGCGGGATGACCTTCGCGTAGCGCCAGAAGGAGTCCGGCCAGCCGTGGCTGAGGACCAGCGGCAGGACGGGCCCGGCCGGCGCGGCGGCCCGGACGTGCACGAAGTGGATCCCGAGGCCGCCGAGCGGGACATGGAAGCGGGGGAGCCGGGCGAGCGCCGCCTCCTGCGCCGGCCAGTCGAACCCGTCCGCCCAGTAGGCGACGAGCTCGCGGAGGTACGCGAGGTCGGTCCCGAGCGACCACCCGGCGTCCTCGGGCGTGTCCGGCCAGCGCGTCGCGCGCAGCCGGGCGCGGAGGTCCTCGAGCGCCACGGGGGCGGTCTGCGGGGTGAACGGCGCGGAGCGGGGCGGGGCGTCCGGCATGGGACCAACCCTACGAGCCGCGCCGCGCTACTCCGCGAACGCGCTGCGCAGGGGCCCCCGAGCCAGCCGCCGGGGTACGGGCGCCACCAGCGGCCGGACGTTCTGGCCTCGCTCGCGGTCGCCGCCGGATACGCAGCCCTGCTTTCGGGGGCTCGGCACTCCCTGCACCCCACCCTCACGGGCAGGACCTCTTAACGGCGCCGAGGGCTTCGCTTGACGCTACGGACCGCTCAGCCGCTCCCCCTTCAAGGGCCTTCGACGCTGGGCTTCGACCCGACCCGTTTCCAGACCGAGCCGCCAGCCTGCTACTGGGCCTCCTGGCAGCTACCCGGACCGGACTTCCACTGGCAAGCGACGACGAGCTTACGACCAGAGATCACTACACCGTCCACCTCCAGTCCGCTGGGCACACGAAAGACCAGGGTCAACGTAGGGCTTGTCAACGAACCAGCTCTCACCTGCGCGTGCCGGCAGGGCGGGGCGGCGTCGATGAACAGCGGGGTGAATCGCTGGACCCAGCGGTACGACGTCGACGCCACGCTCGGCGAGGAGCTCTTCCACGTCGCGGTAGGACACAGCCGGTAGTGCAGTCGGGAAGTAGCGGGCGAGGCTGCGCTGCTGACGGGGCTGGAGCCGCCTCCAGGAACAAGTTTAATTGCGCTATTCGTTGGTCGGAGGTAGGTCCAAGATGTCTGTCTCTTAGGTCGGGGCCTTGGTCGCTGGTAACGTCATTGTTGGTGGCAGCGCTTCGCGTCGAGCCATCCAACGGATCTCTGGCTGCAAAAGCCAGGTGCGAGTGGGAAGACTTCAATCATGCTGTTGGCAGGACATCGTGCGGGCTGGGCGACGTCGACGCCTCGCTGTATCTGCTGTTCAGGGCGATCCGGCGGCACTCCACGGTGGCCTTGTCTGGTGAGTCCGCCGACGAGGTCTTCGGCGGGTACAAGCAGTCTTTCGACCCGAAGGTGCAGCAGGCCAACGAGTTCCCGTGGTTGACACACTTCAAGGAGCATTTCATCGGCAACGGCGACATCCTGACCGAGGCCAGGACGAAGGCGCTCGACCTGGCCACCTATGTCCAGGACAGCTACGACGCCGCGGTGTCGGGCATCGAG
>JAODNO010000525.1 GCA_025465235.1 Pseudonocardia sp. | reverse complement strand
GCCCGTCGACGTCCACGCCGTCGGCGCGCACCGTTATGGCGAGCCGCGCGCCGCCCAGGGGCAGGTTCTCGTGGCGCATCGGGGGCAGCCGACCGGGGAGTGCGGGGTCGAGCGTGACCTGATTGTGTGGCAGGTCGGGATCCAGGCGCAGCAGGCTGCGCAGGATCAGTCGGGGCGCGGCAGCCGACCAGGCCTGGGGGGAGCAGGACGTCGGGTACGGGACGGGGCTGCCGAACTCGGAGCGATCAAAGCCGCAGAACAGCTCGGGCAGGCGGCTTCCGAAGTGACCGGCTGCGTCGAGCAGACCGAGCGAGATCTGCTGGGCCTCGGCCATATAGCCGTAGTGTGCCAGTCCTGCGACGCAAATTGCCGTGTCGTGCGGCCAGACGGACCCGTTGTGGTAGCTCATCGGGTTGAACGCGCCCATGTCCGTGGCCAGCGTCCTGATTCCGAAACCGCTGTTGAGAGCCGGCCCGACCAGGTGTGCCGCGACTGCTGGCGCTTTCTCGTCATCGACGATGCCGGTCCACAGGCAGTGCCCCATGTTCGACGTGATCGCGTCGACCTGTTGTTTGGCCCCGTCCAGGGCGATCGCGAACGCGTCGAGGTCCGGCATCCAGAACCACTGGTTGAACTCCGCCTTCAGCCGCGCCGCGCGGCCCCGCCAGTGCTCGGCGGTCACCGTGTCGCCATCGGCATCGGCGAGGGCTGCACGCGTCCGGAACGCCGCGTAGACGTAGGCCTGCACCTCGGACAGTGCGATCGGCGGCGCGGCCAGGCGCCCGTCCATGTGGTTGATGCCGTCGAAGGAGTCCTTCCAGCCCTGGTTGACCAGGCCGCGGTCGGTATGCCGGCGGTACTCGACGAAGCCGTCGCGGTCGGCGTCGCCGTACTCGTCCACCCACGTGAGCGCCCTGTCGGCCGCTGCGATCAGCTCCGTGCGGTCGCTGTCGGGAAGCCCGCCCCATCGGTCGAGCTCTCCGAGCAGCATGACGAACAGGGGCGTGGCGTCGGCCGTGCCGTAGTACGTACTGCCTCCGCCGAGCACCAGGGCTGCCTCGCGGCCCAGCCGCACCTCGTGCAGGATCCGGCCCGGCTCCTCCTCGGTCAGCGGGTCGACGCGGGTGCCCTGCAGCCGGGCCAGAGTGCGCAGCGTGCACAGCGCCATCCGTGGGTCCAGCGCGAGCGACATCCATCCGGTGAGGAGCGAATCCCGTCCGAACAGTGCCATGAACCAGGGCGCGCCGGCCGCCACCACCGGGCAGTCGGGGTGGTGGGGGTCCTCGATCCGCAGCACGCCCACGTCGCGGGCACTGGCGTCCATGGTGGCGGTGAACACGGAGTCAGGAGCCGTGATCCGCGGGTTGGACTGCCGCCATGCCTGCATCCGCCGTGCTGACTGGCTGGCGTCGACCGGTTCGCCACAACGGTGCCGGGGGAGGATCCGGGACCCGCCGATCGACGTCTCCACGGACAGGCAGGTGGACCACTCGGACCGCGCCGGCACCACGACCCGGAAGGTGAACATCCCGGGTGTGACCACCGGGTCACCGGTCGCGATGATGTCCGTCCTACGGGCGTTGCTGGTGCCCGAGGCGGGTTCAGTGAACGACAACAACTCCGTCCCGACCTCGACGCCGACACCATGCGCGGGCCGCACCCGGCCCTCCTTCACGGCGAAGAGATCGGCGAAGTCGGCCTCTGCGCTGAGCGTGAGCCGCACCCCGGCCGGTTCCGCGCCGAGGTTGCGCAGCACGATGTCCTCGCGCATGCCGTCTCCCACGTAGCGGGTGCGCACTACCAGCATCGTGCTGTCGCTGCGCCAGCCCCGGGGAGATGTGCGGCCGACGAACGTGGCGCGGTAGGGCTCGGCCGAATCCTCGAGAGCGGACAGGACCTCCACCGATTGTCCGTCGATGGCGAGCACCCAGAGGGACAGAATCCGCGTGTCGGCGACGAACAGGCCATTGGGACGGTCGCGGTGCACGTCTCCGGTGAGGCCGGAGATGCAGAACGTCGATCCCTCGACGATCGTCACCGTGCCGGCCTCGGAAGGGGGTACCGGTGGACCCGCGCCGGACGCCCACGCCATGGCCTCCGCACCCTCCGCCGCACTCACCGTGCCATCACGTCCCGGTAGAGCGCGATGTACGACCCGACCATGCGCTCCGTGGAGAACCGCTCGACCACAGCGGCCCGGCACTTGGCTCTGTCCAGCTCGTCGACCCGCTCGATCGCCTGGACCAGCGCTGCATCATCCGCGCAGAGGAACCCGGTCACCCCGTCGTCGACGATCTCGGGCGCGGCGCCGGCCCGGCGGGTCAGCACTGGGGTGCCACAGGCAAGTGCCTCGGTCATGACCAGCCCGAACGGTTCGGGCCAGCGGATCGGGTTGAGCAACGCAGCAGCTCCCGCGAGCAGATTCAGCTTCGTCCCGTTGGCTGCCTCCCCGACGAACACGATGTCGTCGCCGAGTAGCGGCCGGACCTGCTCGGCGAAATAGGCTCGCTCGCACGGTTCGCGCATCTTGGCCGCGATCACCAAGGGCCGCCTGGCGGTCCTGGCGAGCACCGCCGCCTCCCGGACCCCCTTGTCGGGCACCATGCGCCCGAGGAACAGCAGATAGCCGCCGTCGCCGCGGCCCACGGGGAACTGGTCGATGTCGAGCCCGTGGTGGATCACCCGGTCGATCGCGATCTCCGGGGCCCGGGCGGCCTGGTCACGGGAGATCGCCACGACGGGGAGACGCTCCCCGTAGCGGCGGTAGATCGCTCGCAACTCGCCGGCGAACGGGCCGTGGCAGGTCGTGACCACTCGTCTATGACCGCACGCCAAGGCCCATGCCGGACCGACGAGGGTGTGATCGTGGACGATGTCACAGTCGGCGAGCGCCTCGTACCCCTCCATGACGTGGCGCATCTCGACTGTGCCTTCGCCCATCCGGTCCGCGGCAGCGGTGGCCACGCTGTGTGCGATCGGCACGGGCGCGGTGCTGTCGCCCGTGGCGTAGAGGGTGACGTACTGGCCCGCCGCCACCAGCCCGCGCGCGATCCGATCGACTATCGACTCCGTGCCACCGTATGCCGGCGGGGGCACCGCTACCCACGGCGGCGACAGCAGCCCGATGTGCAGTTGCGACCTTGGCATTTTCTCATCGTGTTTCAGTCGTCGGGTCCGGCGAACCGGCCTGGCAGAGCGTAAATCGGCTCGGCCGCCGGTCCTGACAGCGGAACTGCAGTCTCTGTGGGCAGGTGGCGTACTTGTCGCGGCAATTCGTCAATGAATAAAGCGGCATGCTCAACTCGTGCCCTCGATGAGCTCGGCGAACTCCTTGCCCAGCTGCGCCAGCACGTCGTCGAACTCGCCGGGGGTCACGGCGTCGCGAATCGTCGCCAGCACCGCGATCACCCCGGCGCCGGCGTCCGCTTCGCTCATCCCGCTACGCTGCGCCACGCGTCGGGCGAACTCGTCGGCGCCGAAGGACTGTGCTTCCTCCTGCGGCGGGATGAGGTCCACCTGAAGCTGTTTCGGCATCTGCGCCTTGAGGTCCTCGGCCTCGCCACCGCTGAGTCGCTCTGCCAACACACGCAGTGTGGCGTGGACCAGACTCTCGGCGTCCTCGCGCGACAGCCCGCTCCGGTCCGCCACAGCGGTGATGAACTCCTCGTACTGCACTGATCCTCCTCGCAACTCGGGTCAGCCCAACATGCGCCGCGGCACCCGGCTGCGGCACCGGCCTGGGCCCGCCAACTGCATGCGACGGGCTTGGCACGGCGGGTCGGTTCGCGGCGACGGCCCCGAGACTCGACGATTCGCGCTCGAGCCGGAGGCGACAAACCCGAGCTGAATTCGGCTCGCGTGCATGATGCTCTTACCGCCGCGGAAACCTAGGGTCATGGGTAACACGCAGGTCCGCCCACGGGGTCGCGTCCTATCCGTGAGCCGCGCGTTGATCTCCTGCGCTGTGGGTCTCGTCATCGGCGGGCTGGTGGCGCTCGTCGAGGGGCCGGAGCTGTTCCTCCTCGCCGCCTGGGCCGGGGCGGCGACCGTTGCGCTGATGTGGGTGTGGGCCATCAGCTGGCCGCAGGACTGCAGGGGGACCGAGCTGCTCGCCGAGGAGGAGAGCCGATCCCGGTCCACCGACGGCGGCGTACTGCTCGCGGCTGTCGCCAGCTTGGGTGCAGTCGTGTTCGCGCTGGTGCGTACCAGCGACGGGCGGGACGCCGTCGCGGTCGCGGTAACCGTCCTCAGCGTCTACACCGTGCTCGCCTCCTGGGCCCTGGTGAACACGGTTTTCGCGCTGAAGTACGCGCGTCTCCACTACGTCGACGAGGACGGCGGCATCAACTTCAAGCAGGACCGGCCGCCCGCCTACAGCGACTTCGCCTACATGGCGTTCACCATCGGTATGTCCTACGCGACCTCGGAATGCGAACCCACCACTACCAGGGCCCGGAAGGTCGCGCTCGGGCACGCCCTGTTGTCGTATCTCTTCGGTACCGGCGTCATCGCCATGGCCATCAACCTGGTGGCCAACCTGGGCCAGAGGTCGTGACAGGCCGGCCGGCTACCGGCCCCGCGAGTCGAACGGGACGGTCCGTCTTGGACCCCGGACGCCGAGGTTCGTGAGCTGCCCGGCCGCCAGGATCGGCACGCGGAGAGGAGCTCGACCAGAGGGGAAGTCCCGGATGCCCCAGATCCGAGTCCGCCCGGAGTTCGACGTCCGCCAGGTGCGCGCGCCTCGACTGCTGGGTAGGAGATGGACGCGGCTGGCGCCGGTCGCCGAGACCTGAGCCGTGGCCACCGACCCGACTGATCTCCCCGCCCCGTCCCCCGCCGAACCACCGGCCTGGGCCCCGCTGCACCGCGCCACGTTCCGCGCACTGTGGATCGCGCAGCTCGTCGCCAACATCGGGACGTGGGCCCAGCTGGTCGCCGCGCAGTGGTTGATGGGCGACCTGGGTGGCAACGATTTCTCCATCGCTCTCCTGCAGACCGCTGCTACCCTGCCGGTCTTCCTGCTCGTCGTGCCGGCCGGCGCACTCGGCGACATCGTCGACCGGCGCCGCTTACTCCTGGTCGGGCAGTCCCTGATGGCCGTAGCGTCGTTCGCGCTGGCCGCGCTCGCCCTCGTCGACGCCGTGAGTCCTGCTCTGCTTCTCGGGCTCACCGCGACGCTCGGGATCGGACAGGGGCTCTCGATACCGTCGTTCCAGGCGGTGCAGCCCGAGCTCGTCGACCACGCCGAGATCCCGGCAGCGGCGTTGCTCAACGGGGCCAACGCCAACCTCGGGCGGGCGGTCGGGCCTGCCGTGGGTGGGCTGCTCACCGCGGCTCAGGGCCCGGAGGCCGCGTTCGCCCTCAACGCCGTGTCGTTCGTCGGCGTCCTGGCGGTGCTCACGGCATGGCGGCGGGAGCCGCAGCCCCACCCGCTCGGCGCCGAGCGTCTGCCGGCGGCCGTGCGCGCGGGGGCCCGCTACATCCGCAACGACCCGCTGTTCGGCTCGGTGCTCGCCCGGTCGGCGCTGTTCATGGTGTTCGCGAGCGCGTTGTGGGCGCTGTTGCCGGTCGTGGCGCGGGGACCGCTGCAGCTCGGGGTGAGTGGCTATGGGGCCCTGCTCGGCGGGCTCGGGGTGGGGGCGGTGCTCGGTGTGCTCGTCGTGCCGGCCATACGTGCTCGAGGGAGCCCGGGTTTCGTCGTCACCGCCGGGACTCTCGTGTACGCCGCAGCGCTCCTCGTTGTCGGCCTCGCGGGCTCGGCCGTGCTGGTCGCGCTCGCGTTGGTCGTCATCGGGCTCGCGTGGGTGGCGGTGCTGTCGACACTCAACGCTGCAGCCCAGGTCGTCCTGCCTGCATGGCCACGTGCTCGCGCGCTCGCGTATTTCCAGCTCACGTTCATGGGTGGGCAGGCGGTGGGCGGGGTGCTGTGGGGTGCCCTCGCTGAAGCCTGGGGCACGGGGACGGCCCTCGGGATCGCGTCAGCAGGGCTCGTCGTAACGGTTCCGGTTGCCAGGCGGTGGCTCGTTCTGCACGCGTCGGCCCCCGACGTCAGGACGGTGGAGCATCTGCCCCAGCCCCCCGCGGTGCCGAGCCCCGCGGGGCCGGTGCTCGTGACCCTGGAGTGGCGGGTGCTCGCCGAGTCGGTCGACGAGTTCGTCGACGCCATGTCCGCGGTCGGCAGGGCTCGGCGGCGGACGGGGGCGCGCCTGTGGGGCCTCTTCCGCGATGCCGAGGACCCGGAGTGCTTCGTGGAGGTCTTCACGGTCGCCAACTGGCTGGAACACATGCGCCAACACCTCGAGCGCGGCACCGCGATGGACCGCGATGCTGAGGCGGTGGCGCGACGCCTGGTCATTCCGGGTTCTCCACGAGTGCGGCACCTCCTCTGGGCCTACGGCCGGAAACGCTGAGCGCCGAGGTCGCCGCCGTGCAGCAGCAGCCTTTTCCACGCGAGTCGGCCGCTGCCTACTGCTCTGCTCCGCACCGAATCGACCTGTTGTGCCGAGCCGAATCGACAAGGTTGGCAGGCCCGGGTCGGCGCCAGCGCCTCCGGTAGCCGCGAACGTGGGCCTCCACATCGTGGTGAGGAGGCTCTCGTGCAGTACGAGGAGTTCGTCAACACCGCCGTCGGCGAGCCCGCAGCACGTCCGCGACGCGGCGCCGCGTCGATGACCTGCGCCGCCCTCCGAGTGTTGCCTGATCGGAACAGCGGTGGTGAGCACGAGGACCTCACGCAGATGCCAGTGATGCCGGCGACGACAAAGGGATGGCCCAGATGACACAGACACTCCTGTGCCCACGCCCGGCTGCTCCGCCCGGATCCCGACCTCGCCCGGTCGGCACGTCCGGCTCCGGAGCGGGGCACACCCACGAGTACGCGCACCTCACACCGTTGTTCGTGGAACTGGCCGGGCTGCCGGAAGGCCACCCGCGTAGGGCCGAGCTGCGGGAACAGCTCATCACCGGATACCTGCCCGTCGCACAGCACATCGCCCTGCGCTACACGCACCGCGGTGAGCTGCTCTCGGATCTCGAGCAGGTCGCGACGGTCGGGCTGATCCAGGCTGTGGACCGGTTCGACCCCGGCCGTGGGTTCGAGTTCCTGACGTTCGCTGTTCCGACCATCACCGGCGAGGTGCAACGCTGGTTCCGGGACCGGGCGTGGACCATCCGGATGCCGCGACGGCTCCAGGAGCTGCTGTCGGCCATCTCCCGCGCTACCGACGCCCTGAGCCAGGAGCTCGGCCGGGCCCCACGGCAGACCGAGATCGCTGCCCGGCTCGACGTCGACGTCTCCGATGTCGTCGAGGGCCTCCTGGCCCGAAACGCCTACCGCTGCAAGTCCCTGGACCAGCCGGCCGGAACGGAGCTCCGCGAGTCGACCATGCGTGTCGGCGGGGCAGTCGATCCCAGTGTCGCTCTCGTCGAGGATCGCGAGACGCTCACGCCGCTGATCGACGCGTTGCCCGAACGAGAACGCAAGATCGTGTTGCTCCGGTTCTTCGGCGACATGACCCAGAACCAGATCGCCCGCGAGGTCGGGATCTCCCAGATGCACGTCTCCCGGCTGCTGAGTAGAACGCTTGCGGGCCTGCGCCGGGCGATGATCATCGACTCCTGAAGGGGACCACGACTGGGAGATCAACCCCGCGACTCGAGCGGCGGCCTCCGGCTCGAGAGGCCGTCTGGGCCGGTCCGGTAGCCGTGCCGGCCCACGTGTCTGACGCCGGTAGTCGGCAGTGTGTCGTTGACCTCCCACCAGTCGAGGAGGGGGTCGGCGAAGGCAGCGGGGATGTACCCGCCCACCTCCCGCTTCCACTCCTCGCGGCCTGGGCGAACGGCGATCGTCACGAACTTGTTTGGTACGGCGGCTCTAGCTCTCGGACGCCGTTCGTGTCGAACGGTGTTCGTCAGCCGGTAGGCTGCCGGGATGAGCGCCGCACCCGTGAGCCGCCGTTCGCGGCCCTCCAAGGCCCCACTGAGCCGGGACGTGATCGTCCGTACCGGGCTGCAGGTCCTCGACCGGGACGGTCTGGACGCGCTGACGATGCGACGCGTGGCCGAGGAGTTGGACACCGGACCGGCCTCGCTCTACGTCTATGTGACCAATCGCGACGACCTGATGGCGGCGATGCTCGACGAGGCACTCGGGCAGGTGGAGCTTCCGGAGGAGGGCGACTGGCAGGAGCGGCTACGGGCGCTGGCAGGCGCCACCATCGGGGCGATGAGCCGACACGAGGGTCTGGCGGTCGTCGCGCTCGCGGGCGTCCCCACCGGGCTCAACGCGCTGCTCATCCTCGAGCGGATGCTCGCCCTGCTCAAGGAGGGCGGCCTGGATGATGCCACGGCCTCCTGGGCGGTAGACCTGCTCTATCTCCACATCTCGGCGGCCGGCGCCGGGCAGAATGTCTACGACACCGCGGATGCGGACGAGGCGGATCATCTCGCCGAAGCCGACCGGCGCTACGCGGCGCTGCCCGCCGATCGGTACCCCGTGATCACGAGCCTGCGCACGGAGTTGCTGTCCGGCGGCGACCGCGCGGGCTGGGGCATGCAGGTCCTGATCAACGGGATTCTCAACACCCCGGTTGCCCACCGGGCCTGCGGCCGAGCCACCGCCGGCTGATCGAGGTGAGCCGCGCGCTTCGGACCGCCGCCCCGGGTCATTCGTCAGCGGGCTCCGCCGTACCGAGCGGCGGAGGCGGGAGCGTGCGCGGCCACGACACGTTCATCGAACGGTGCCGTGGCATCTGCGTCGGCATCGGCCCGTCGGGGTATCAACAACAACCAGGTGAACACAGATGTACCCACGCGAACCGCCTCTCGTTCGGCGGCGATCTCGGATCTGTTCGCCGCCCTGGACGCCCTCATGATCCATTACGGGACGCTGCCCGAGGCCGAACGACAGTCCTACTGGTCGGCAGACGCTGACCGCATCACCGGCGAGATCGCCCGCCAACTCCATGCTGCCCGCCACCGCATCTCGGGCGCCGATCCGGCCACCAGCGCCCGCAGCTGAACCCGCACTCTGCAGCGGACTGCGCCGCTGCAGTTGAAGCGCTGATCAAGGAGCAAACGTCGCGGTTCGATCTGTGCGGACGACATCAGCGCCTTGGTCACTGGTTTCCTGCCCGGCCTCGGGCAACCACGACCCGCCACGGCGAGTCGGCCAGGGCCAGTGGCCGGACGTCATGGCTCGAGTCCTCGTGACCGAAGTCTGCGAGCGATCCTGTGAGCCATTGCGCTGATGTCGAGAGCACCACGCGATCCTCGGAGTTGATCACGACGATGTCCGCGGCGAGGTCGCCGAGTTCCCGGAGTACGAGCGTCTCGAACCGGGCTACCGGGACGTCGGCCCCTGCTACGCCGAGGAACTCGCCGTCGGCGATGACCGGCACGGTGAGCGTCAGCAGGTAGCGGTGCGTGCCGTGCACGTCGACGTAGGGGCCCACAACGTGCCGGCGGCCGGTGCGGCGAGGGACCGCGAACCACTCCGCTGCGGCGTAGTCGTAGAAGCCGACGCTGTGGCGGTTCAGGTCGACCTCCAGTCTCACGGGGTCGTCCCGGTCGGGCTCGGACTGCCACCACTCCAGACGCAGCGGTCGATCCGTAAGCAGGCCCGGCGAGACGATGACCCCCAGCCCGACGGCGATCTCGCGCTGCCTGCCGAGCAGGTCCACCAGCGGCCCGCGCATCGCGGTGATGTGGTGGTCGCGCATCGGCTCGCCACGTTCCCGGGCGGCCAGGTGGCTCTCCAGTGCGATGTCCCGCACCGCCGCCACCGAGTGGAAGACCCGTTCGACGACGGCCTCGACCACCGTCGCCGCCTGCTGGGCGACGCTGTTGCCCGCGCTGGCGACCGGGGCGATCGCTTCCCCTTCGCGGCCGCTCACGGCCCGACGCCCGCAGGGGCAGGGGGGTACGGCAGAAGCGCTGCAGCACGGACCCCGGGCTGCGATGCCCGACGGGTCAGGCCGACATGCACGTCGATCAGCTGCGCGGTGATCTGACCGATGTGTGCCTCGGTGAGCTCCCGGGCGAGTGCGCCGTCGCGCGCCTCGATCGCGTCGACCACCCGCCGATGGCTCGCGATGGTCAAGACCAGCTCGGTGGCAGAGCGCGGTGTCCCCCACAGCAGCTGACCCAGCTCGGCCTGCAGCTCGATCTCCTGCATGGTGAGCCGGACCGACTGGGCGGCGGCGGCCACGTCGATGTAGTAGCGGCTCTCGATCCGGCGCTGCTGGGTGCCCTCGGCAGCAACCTCCAGCCGGTCGAGGATCTCGCGCAGCCGGGCGATCTCGCTTGCGCTCGCCCGGCAGGCGGACAACCGCGCCGCAGCGCCACCGACCGCTGCGCGGACGTCGCCGAGATCGCGCAGTTCGGTGCTGCCGATCTGCCGGAGCCGGCCGACGGACAGCTCGGTCAGTGCCTCCTCCGAGGCGCGCACGAAGCTGCCCCCGCCCCGGCCGCGGCGGGTCGTGACCAGTCCTCGCGCCCGCAGATCCGACAGCGCATCGCGCAGCGTGACCGTGGAGACGTTCAGCAGTGCGGCCAGCTGGGCCTCGGACGGCAGCTGCTCACCGTCGACGACGATGCCCAGGGCGATCGCGCTGCCGAGGCGGCGCACCACCGCCTCGCTACGACCTGATCCGTCGTCGAGGGGGGCGAAAACCGCCCGCCGCGCATCACCGGAGAGCAGCCGCATCAGCGCACCTCCCGGACCTGTCGCTGGCGACCGAGTCTGGCACGAGCGCGGCTGCCATCAAGGGCGAGAGCACACTTGACCATAGAAATGTGATCTCATATGTTTTGCGCGGTTTGTCCTACTCCACATCGAGGAGACCTCGTGACTCAGATCGACCCCGGCGCGGATGTGGACGGCGACGCACTCACCCGGCCGTTCACCCCGGGGGCGACGTCCAATGATCCCGCCCTCGCCGAGTTCACCGAGACGATCGCCGGACCCGTGGACATCCAGATCGTGGACCCGGAGACCCGCGAGTTCGTCGAGGAGTGGCGCAACGCCTCGTACAACTGTTATTCGTCCGGGCACAAGTTC